>NZ_JBZYWH010000022.1:0-89711 GCF_058932745.1 Hymenobacter sp. FMD4 | reverse complement strand
TGTCCCGGTCTTTGCGGTTTCGCGTCTGCTGGTATTCCCGCTCGCGCATACTGACAGCCGTATCGCGCTGAACGCGGCTGTTATCGATGCCGCCGGTGGGGTGCCGTGCCCCCGGATCGATGGCTATTTTCTCGTTGCCGCGTTCCACGTTGGTGTCGCCGGAATCGGTGCCGGTGCTGCAGGCCGTAAGGCCAGCTGCCAGCAGCAAGGCCGCGCCCAGGTAGCGCAGTGGGTTTGAGGAGGTGTTCATGGAGGTAGGAGGTAAATATGGTCGGAACAATATACGTAGCCGCCTAGCTCAGCGGTGACGCCATGCTAGCACAAACGCCAAACGCGGGCATTAGTTATCTAGCTGATTTACGGGGCATTGCTTCGCCCTACTGCCGCTAACTACGGTGTCTCCTTAGCCTAACCGCTCGTATACCACTTGTTTCAGCCGCTTACCGCCTTCACTACTCCTGCAGCGGGAGCTGATATCTTTGCAGTATGGCTGCTCCCCGTCGTCGTTCGTCGCCTGCTTCTTTTCCCTTCCGGTCCTTGCTGCGGCGGGCCGGGATATTGCTCGCCGTGAGCTTCGTGCTGTCCTTTGCTCTGATTGCCTACCTGTTTGGCCTGAGCAGCAGCTTTTTTGGTCGATTGATGGGCGCCACATTCGTGTGGTTTGTGCTGTTGAGTGTCACTTTTCTGGCGGTGGTACCGTTCGTGAATTGGGCCGCCGAAAATTGGTTTGGTCGCACGTGGGCTGAGGCTCCTACACCGCAGCCTGCGCGCCGCCCCCGGCCAGTAGCGCCTAAGACGAACCGACCGGCCGCTTCGCGGTTATCAGAGAAAGACCCTACCCCGTGACCACCGAACTCCACATCAAGAACATGGTTTGCCCGCGCTGCATAAGCACGGTGAAATCGGTATTGGAGCGGGCCGGGCTGCGTCCGGTAGAGGTTACGCTCGGCCACGTGGTGCTCGACGAGGCCACACCTGCCAACCCGGCAACCGTTCAACCCCTACTGCAAGCCGAGGGCTTTGAGCTGCTCAAGAGTAAGGAGGAACAGCAGGTAGAGCAGGTAAAAACGGCTCTGGCCGACTACCTGGAACACCTGCGCACGGCTCGTGCCCCGCTTACCGCCTCAGCATTTCTGGCCGAGCGGTTTGATGCTTCGTACGCACACCTTAGCAAGCTTTTTTCGCGGCTAGTGGGCATTACGCTGGAAAAGTATCTGATCCGTCTAAAGATTGAGCGGGTAAAAGAGCTGCTCAGCTACGGCGAGAAAACCTTAGCGGAAATAGCCGACGAGCTACGCTACAGCAGCAGCCAGCACTTGAGCACGCAGTTTCGGCAAGTGACGGGCCAAACGGTAACTGAGTACAAAGCGCACCCCGAGCGCACGTCGCTGGACCAGATAGCGTAAGTCCGTCCGAAAGACGTACGGTCCCGCCTAGAATGTTGCACCAACCACAGGTTCGGATTCAGGGTATGTAACCTGACTAACATCCGAACTGATGACGCGCTTTCTCATACTCCTGGCGCTGTGGCTGCCCTTAACCGCCGCTGCCCAGCATGAACACCATACGTCTCCGCAGCCCGCCCGGCCTCAGGCGACGCCTCCTGACACCGCCCACCGCGGCCACCACCCACGCCCGGCTCAATCCATGGGGCACGACCACGGCCAGATGAGCGTTCCTGCCGATGATGCCCACACAGGCCACAACGGCACGAATATGTCGCACGCGTACTCGCGCAACCTGCCCATGTCGCGCAACGGCTCGGGCACGGCCTGGCAACCCGACGCTACGCCCATGTACATGTGGATGAGCCACCACGGCAAGTGGATGGTGATGAACCACGGCGCGCTTTTCGCGCGCTACACCAATCAGAACATTGGCCGGAGCAGCGGGCAGCGTGGTGGCAGCACTGTAGATGCTCCCAATTGGTTTATGACCATGGCGCAGCGCAACATTGGGCAGCGGGGGCTGCTGAACCTTACGGCCATGATTTCGCTGGACCCCATTACCGAAGGTGGCAATGGCTACCCGCTGTTGTTTCAGTCGGGCGAGGCGTACCGCGGCCGGCCGCTGGTGGACCGGCAGCACCCCCATGACTTCTTTTCGGCCTTGAGCATCGGCTACACCCACGCCTTCAGTCCCGATGTCGACCTAACCTTATACCTAGGCTTTCCTGGCGAGCCAGCCGTCAGCCCCACGGCTTTTATGCATCGCATTTCGGCCATGCCCAATCCCGATGCGCCGCTGGGCCACCACTGGGTCGATGCTACGCACATCACCTTTGGGGTATCCACGCTGGGCTTTCGCTATAAGCAATTCAAGATCGAGGCTTCCAACTTCACGGGTCGCGAACCGGACGAGAAGCGTTACAACTTTGACCGCCCACGGGCCGACTCGTGGTCGGGCCGCCTGATGTGGAACCCCACCCGTGAACTGGCTCTGCAAGTGGGCCGCGCCTATCTGAAAAGCCCCGAAGAGCTGCACCCTGAGGATAACGTGACGCGCACTACGGCCGCCGTGCAGCACGCCCGCCAGTGGGGCGACTACCGCTTCATTGCCTCTTCGTTGATCTGGGGCATGAACGAAGCCCACCATGGCCAGGAGCATTCGGCGCTGGCTGAAACCAACCTGACCATCGGCCGGCCCTCTTTTTACGGCCGCTACGAGTTTTTGCAAAAAGACCCCGACGAGCTGGCCATCCCTCACGATGAGCAAGCCGAAATCATCTTCAACGTTCACGCCCTTACCCTGGGCACCAGCTACCGTCTTGCCCAGCTTGGACCGAAAGGGCCGGAACTGAACCTAGGCGCGCAAGGCACCGTGTATCGCCCCGACGCAGAACTACGGCCGTACTACGGCAAAACGCCTGTGTCAGCGCAGATCTACCTGCGCCTGAACGCGCCGCTAATGCGCATGCGCGGCATGGGAATGTAGACTGCGACAAGCCTCCGCCAAGTAATCCAGCCAGGACACGAAGGCCTGCGTACACCGCCGTACCTTTGCGGGCACCTTTACCGCGCCGTTGCGGTTTCTGCTCCCGTGCCTACTTCGTCGCTCCGCATCCTGCTTATCACGCCGCCGCTGACGCAGCTGAATACTCCCTACCCGGCTACGGCCTACCTCACCGGCTTCTTGCGCGGGCGTGGCTACCAAGTGGAGCAGGCTGATTTAGGCATTGAGTTGGTGTTAAAGCTATTCTCAACTGCTGGATTGCGGCGCGTGTTTGACACCGTGGAGAGAGGCGCGTTTAAGCTCAGCGACAACGCTAAGCGTATGCTGCGCCTGCGCCGGCGGTACGAAATGACCATTGAGCCGGTCATTCGCTTTTTGCAAAACAAGGACCTGACGCTGGCACCGCGCATTTGCCACGGCCGCTATTTACCCGAGGCAGCGCGCTTTGATCAGGTAGCCGACTTGGAAACGGCTTTCGGCACCATGGGCCTTACCGATCAAGCCCGGCACTTGGCCACGCTTTATCTGGAGGACCTCAACGATTTAATCAAAGAAACAGTGGGGCCGCAGTTTGGCCTCAGCCGCTACGCCGAGCACTTAGGCCTTACCGCCACCTCCTTCGAGCCAATGCAAGAAGCCCTGCAGCAGACGCCCAACCTCGTGGACGAAATGCTGCTGGAACTAGGCGAAACAGCAATGCGGCGTCATCAGCCCGATGTGGTAGGCTTCACTGTGCCCTTTCCTGGCAACCTGTACGGTGCCTTGCGGCTTGCCCAGCGCTTCAAGCAGCTTCGCCCCGAGGTGAAGACACTGATGGGCGGCGGCTATCCCAATACCGAGCTACGGCAGATTCAGGAGCCGCGCTTTTTCGACTACATCGATTACCTCACCCTCGACGACGGTGAAGGTCCTTGGCTACGGCTGCTGGACTATATTGAAGCTGAAGCTATTTCGAAAACCGAACTAGCCCTGGCGCCCCGATCCGAGCTTGCCGGAGCCTCAACCTTTATTAATGGCGTAAGCCTTTTTTCAGCCGGCGAAGAAATAACAACCGGCGCAAGCGAAATGCTTCAGTCTGACGCGCAGTCCGGCTTGTCGAAACGGGCTACCCTGCAACGCACCTTCCTGCGCAACGACCAAGGCGAAGTTGAATACATCAATTTCCCGCACCCCAACATTGCGCACACCGAAATAGGCACCCCCGACTACGATGGACTGCCGCTGACCGAATACCTCTCAGTAATCGAGGTGCTCAATCCCATGCACCGCTTATGGAGTGACGGCCGGTGGAACAAGCTCACTATTGCGCACGGCTGCTACTGGAAACGTTGCTCCTTTTGCGACGTCACGCTGGACTATATCAGCCGCTACGAAACTGCGCCCGCCACGCTGCTCGTCGACCGCATTGAGCAAATTGTGCGGCAAACGGGTCAGACAGGCTTTCATTTCGTGGACGAAGCCGCACCGCCCCTGGCCCTGCGCGACCTCGCCATCGAGTTGCTGAAACGGCAGGTCAGCATCACGTGGTGGGGCAATATCCGCTTCGAAAAAACCTTCACGCCCGATCTGTGTCGCCTGCTGGCTGCCTCAGGCTGTATTGCGGTGTCGGGCGGGCTTGAAGTAGCTTCCGACCGCCTTCTGGCTCTGATGGAAAAGGGCGTCACCATTGCGCAGGTCGCTCGCGTCACGGAGGGCTTCACCCAGGCTGGTATCATGGTGCACGCCTACCTGATGTATGGCTTTCCTACCGAAACCGCTCAGGAAACCATCGATTCGCTGGAAGTAGTGCGGCAGCTGCTAGCTGCGGGCGTAGTTCAGTCGGGCTTTTGGCACCGTTTCGCTATGACGGCGCACTCACCCGTGGGCAAAAACCCGTCGAAGTATCAAGTAGAGCCAATCGGACCCGAGTTTGGTGGCTTTGCTTGGAACGACCTCTGGCATGATGACCCCACCGGAGCCGACCACGAGCAGTTCGGCCCCGGCTTGGCCAAGGCTCTGTACAACTATATGCACGGCGTGGCGCTCAACGAGCCGCTGCAGTTCTGGTTTGGTTTTCGGGTGCCGCGCCCTACTGTGTCGCGCAACCTCATCGAACTCGCCCTTACGGAGGCCGGCAAACCTGACTCCGCTAAGCAAAACTTGCGCGTATTCTGGTTGGGCAATGCGCCGGAGCTGCGCCTGGAAACGCGGCATAAGAAAGGTCGTCCGTCGGAGCAGGCGGTGCTCACATTCTACGAGCAAGCCGAGGATTTCGAACTCAAAACCACTCCTGCGACTGGGCAATGGCTGCAGCAGCTACTTACCGAGCTGGCCCAGGATTATGACTCCAAACGCCTATTGAAAGAAGTAGCAGCCACATTCCCGGCGGCCGAGGCAGGCCAGTCGTTCGAGGCCTTTCTGCTTTCGCCTCCGTGGCGGCTGCTGCGCGAAAAAGGCTTGCTACTGGTTTAAGTTCGGTAGCCCGAGGCGCGACGTAGTAAGCTTCGCCATTTAATGGGGCACTGACTTTGGCTTTGCGGTTATCGCCCCTGTTGCAGCAGCCACTGCGCCACATCGGTCGCCAAGCCCGGCACCGGTCGGGGCCACTGCCATTGTTGCACCGAGTCCGGGTGGGCAGAGCTTCTGGGCACCAGCAGCTGGGCTGTGGCTTTGGGAAGCACGCTGATACCAGATCCTCGACGCAGGCCGATGGCATTTCGCAGCAGCTGGCTGCTTTCGCGAACGTTAATGGAGGTATCGGCGCCACTGTACAGCCCCAGCACGCGCACCCGACGATTCGTGAGTTGGCGCAACAGCTGGCGGTCAGCTTTGGTGAAGCTAGCGCCCTGCACCACCAAGAAAGTAGCTGGCAGCAAGCCGGAACTCACACTTTGGACAGCACTGCGCCCCGCGGGCCCGGCGCCCCAAACGCCCAGTTGTGCCGAATCGACGCGGGCCTTCAGGTCGCGCAGCAGATTGCGGGCAGCTGCCGTCAGCACGGCACTTTGCAGCGAGTCCGTAGGCTCCGTTGCTAACTCGACCAACTCAATAGCTAAGCCCTGTCCGGCCAGCCAGTCAGCCCAGCCGTAAGCAGCGCCTAAGTTACCCGGAGCGGGCAGCATCACTAGGCCTACGTGCTGCGAAAGGGTATCAAGTGGGACGAATCGGCGAGTGACGTAATCGGCACCCGCCACGGCAATGCGCCCTTTGCTTACCTGATAAGTGGCTAAGGCAGCCTCACCCCGTCGGATGGCTATCAATTCGGCCCGAAGTGTGTCGTTAAGCCAAACGGCTCCGGTCAGGAAATTGGGTTCTTCCTTCAACGCTAGCCTCGCCCCGCCCTGCCGGGCATGCACCTCGGCTGCGTCGTACACCGCGTGGTCGAATACGCGGGTGTACATGGGCGTTTCGGGCACGCGCAATACCATCTGCACCGCACCGCTCACCGAATCTTGGTACACATGCAGCTCCACCGGCATCTCGGCGCCGCGGTAGCTCAGCTTGCCGTCGTAGCGACCAGTAGGCGCCAGACGGCGTTGCTCGGTAGCGGGCGAGCAACCAGCTGCCCACAGCGTCATTATAAGCAGCAAACAGATAACCCAAGCCCGACCGCGCGAATGCATCATCGTTACAGGCCTTTGCGCAGCACAAGGTCGGTTTGCAAGTCAGAGCCCAGTTGAAACGTGGTCTTCCCGATTTCTTTGAAGCCGAAGCGCCGGTAAAATTCGATGGCCCGCGTGTTTTTTTCCCATACGCCCAGCACCAACGTCCGGCAGCCGCGCTGTCGGGCTTCTTCTATGCAGCGCCGCATGAGCGTGGCTCCCAATCCAGTCCCAATCCAGTCTTCCTGCACGTACAGGCGCTGAATTTCTGCCCGGCCCTTCACTTCGGCACCGCGCTCGGCGCCGAGACCCGAGCCGAGGTGCAGCTTAGCGTAGCCAATGGGTTGTTGCTGCATTTGAGCCAAGAAGAAGACAGTGTCAGCATCCTGCAGTTCGGCCAGTTGCTTATCGGGAGTAAATGTCTCAGCCAAGTACTGCGCCATGTTATCCGGCGTGTTCTGGGCAGCAAAAGCTTCGTGAAAGGTCTGGCGACCGAGGTCGGCTAACTGAGCGGCGACAGCGGCGGTGCGCTTGGCCATAACAATGCGGAGCGGAGAAGACATACGCGGCAAAGAAACAAAACCCTCAGCCGATGGCTACGAAATGCGTCCGTCGCCTGGCTCGTCTGATACGCGCCCGTCGCGACGCATGCGCCAGCCATAGCGAATCAGCAACACGGCTATGACCATCATCAGCACCGTCACCATGAGGTAAGTGGAATTTGCGCTAGTCCAGCCGGCACTAGTCCACTTGGCCGCCACTACGCCAAACCGCAGCAGTTGCGCAATTACCAGTAATCCTCCCGCTAAAATAAATAGCAGACCCGTAATGCGACGGGTACGAGAAGTAAGACGCGAAGTAGGCATGCTAACCAATGAATAACCCTGCCTAAACATACGGGTTAGTTGGTTTTGCGACCATATTCCAAAGGTTTAGCTTACTCCTTAAACACTTGGAGAAGCGGATTTATGCACATTGTGCATCCGCACACCTTCCTTATCTTTGCTCATACCAAGACCCGCGGGAGTAGCTCAGTTGGTAGAGCATCAGCTTCCCAAGCTGAGGGTCGCGAGTTCGAGCCTCGTTTCCCGCTCATTTAGGATCAGCCACTTAGCAGAAATGCCGAGTGGCTGATTTCTTTTGGGTTATACAACAGCTCATACATGTGTAAGAATGCAGCTTCTTTAAACAAGTCGCATACATACAACTAACCATCATATCAACTAGAGGAAGCAGCCAACAAGCGCGTAATGTTGACCGCCTCCCCAAACCCTGCCCACGATTAGGTACAGGTAATCAGGGCGGCCGGCAACGCCGTCACTGTGTGTGATGCTACTCAATCATTGACCGAAGACACTCTGATTACGCGGCTGTTCAGAGCCAAAGTTGCTTCGTTGATCTGTCATGGGCGCGAAGCTTGCTTCGTGGCGCGTTGGCACGCCAACTGGTTTCGTAGCCGATTGGCCGTGCAAAAGCTGGCCGCTCCCGTTGTTCTCATCGGCACCAGCATCATTATCCGGAATGAAGTCGAGGTGTTTGAGTTAAAAGTGGAAATTGATGAGTTGGTGCGGCATGGAGTCCGGCGTCACTTATACTGGGTGCACATAGACACCAAAGATTTCCTGCGCCATATAGCAGCTTACACTACCTTGGGGCTAGGGCTAGTAGGCGTCAACAGATAATAGAGCACGTTTAACCAAGCGGTGATTTTAGGCCCTATCTATCAGCTTAACGATGGCTTTACCAGCAACCTGAAGCTTATTACGCAGGTAAGGCACCCTAATGGGCGCGACTTTTCCTCCTTTTCCAGCAGCCACACCAGCACGTCCTTCGCCACAACGCGCTTTATGACCAAAGTGTAGCGCGTGGGAGCCTATTCGGTAGCTGCAGCCACTGGGGCACTGCGCATTACCAAGGGCAACCGTTGGACTTCCGATGTGCTGTCCGGCGCAGGCATCTTGTTCCCGGAACTGGTATAATGGGCGTACCTCACCTTGATGATCGGTCTGCGCTAAAACTGGTTCTATCTCACTGCTGCCTTTACCAAAAACAAAGCCCAGCCGCACGTTTGCAGCCGGGCTTTGTCGTGGTTTGTGGTCGTTATTTCGTCTTGCGAAACATGTAGCGCGTCATGAAGATGCCCTGCCCCGTAGTGCCGGTGCTTTGCAGCGTCTGCGTCAGGGGCGTTACCTGGAACAGCTCCCAGCCCTCGGTCGCAATTTCACTCATGTAGCGCAAGATGGTTTCTTCGTTGGCCTGTACATTCTTGATGTTGATGCCCGTCAGGCTGAAGAGGTTCTCCATCTGAGCTTCTTTGGTGCCCTTGAACTCCGGCGTAAACAGCACCCGCGAGCGGCCTAGCCCCCCGGCCACAATAGATTCGATGGTCGTCATCTGCAGGTACTGGTAGCCGTTGGATTTGGCTTGGGCTTGACTGCGTTGCGGTATCAGCGGCAGCGCCAGCAGCAGTACAAACGACAGCAGGTGAAGAAAACGAAAGTTGCGCATAGCGGTGGTTTGTTGAGAGGTTTGTCGGCTCAAAAGTAGCAGCCCCACCTGTTCTCATCAACGCATAAACATGTGAGCCACTAAGCAGCAACATTGCCCGCTGGCCCAGGGTATAACACCAACATTCTATCCTGCTCGTCCCATGTCTGCCCCCCATCAGCTCCCAGCCTATGCCCCCGGTTCCCAACACCTGCACGTTATCATTGAAACCGTAAAGGGCAGCCGCAACAAGCTGGCCTTCGACCCCGAGCTTGGCTTGTTTAAGCTGAAGGGCGTGCTTCCCGAAGGCAGCTTTTTTCCCTACGATTTCGGTTTTGTTCCCTCCACCATAGCCGACGATGGCGACCCTGTTGACGTGCTGCTGCTCATGGACGCCCCTACTTTTCCTGGCTGCCTGGTG
Organism: Hymenobacter sp. FMD4; assembly: GCF_058932745.1. NCBI lineage: Bacteria > Pseudomonadati > Bacteroidota > Cytophagia > Cytophagales > Hymenobacteraceae > Hymenobacter > Hymenobacter sp. FMD4. The sequence continues at coordinate 80,270 of NZ_JBZYWH010000022.1, read as the reverse complement.
GAGGCGCGCATTATCGGCGTACTGGAAGCCGAGCAGACGGAAACCGGCAAAGCACCCGAGCGCAACGACCGGCTACTGGCTGTAGCCGCCGAATCGCGCATGCACAGTGATGTCAAGGATATCAAAGACTTACCCAAGCAGCTGCTGCACGAAATAGAGCACTTTTTCGTGGCTTATAACCAGATTAAAGGCTGGGAATTTCGCGTGCTGCACCGCAGCGGCCGCAAGCGCGCCGAAGAATTAGTGCGCAAGGCCGAGCACCGGCCCTAATTACAAAGCATGCCCAGCAACGAAAAGCGGCGGAAATGCATTTCCGCCGCTTTTCGTTGAGGAGAATCTATCCTGAACCGGGAAACTATCAGTCGCGCTTGGACTTCAGTAGCTGGCGCAACGAAGCCAGCTCGTCGCGGAACTTGGCGGCCTGCAGGAAGTCTAGTTCCTTGGCAGCAGCCTCCATTTGTTTTTCGGTTTGCTTGATGAGCTTCTCCAAGTCGGTTTTGCTCATCATGGCTACCACCGGCTCGGCTGCAATGGCTAAGCCGCCGTCTTCGTCGGGGCCTGCGTATGCCATGGGCTGCTCCGGCACACGGTAGTCCGAAAGCGAAGTTTGCTCCATAATGGCTTCGCGTGACTTGCGCACCGTGCGCGGCGTGATGCCGTGCTCCAGGTTGTACGCCACTTGGGTAGCGCGACGGCGGTTAGTCTCGTCGATGGCCCGCTGCATGGAGCCCGTGATACGATCGGCGTACATAATGACCTTGCCGCGGTCGTTACGAGCGGCACGACCCATGGTCTGAATCAGACTGCGCTGGTCGCGCAGGAAGCCTTCTTTGTCGGCATCCAAAATGGCCACCAGGGATACCTCAGGCAAGTCCAGGCCTTCACGTAGCAGGTTAACCCCAATCAGCACGTCGATTTCGCCGAGGCGCAGCTGGCGCAGGATTTCCACGCGGTCCAGCGTCTTCACATCGGAGTGCACATAGCTCACCTTAATGTTCAGGCGCTCCATGTACTTGGTCAGCTCCTCGGCCATGCGCTTGGTGAGCGTAGTCACCAGCACCCGGTCACCCATCTTCACGCGGTTGTCCACCTCGTCGAGCAGATCGTCGACTTGGTTAATGCTCGGGCGAATTTCAATTTCTGGGTCGAGCAGGCCCGTCGGGCGGATGATCTGCTCCACCACCACGCCGCCGGCGCGCTCCAGCTCATAATCGGCCGGTGTAGCCGATACGAATACAGCCTGCCGGAACATGCTCTCGAACTCGTTGAACGTCAACGGGCGGTTGTCCATGGCTGAGGGCAGGCGGAAGCCATACTCCACCAGCGCGGTTTTGCGGCTTCGGTCGCCGCCCCACATAGCCCGAATCTGTGGCATGGTGGCATGGCTTTCGTCTACCACCAGCAGGTAGTCATCGGGGAAGTAATCGAGCAGGCAGAACGGCCGGGAGCCAGGAGCACGGCCGTCGAAGTAGCGCGAGTAGTTCTCGATACCTGAGCAGTAGCCCAATTCCCGAATCATCTCCAGGTCGAACTCCGTGCGCTCCACGATGCGCTTGGCCTCCGAGTCACGCCCCTCCTTCTCAAAGTAGGCGTGCTGCTGCACCATGTCGTACTGAATTTCTTTGATGGCCTGCTGCAGCGTGTCTTTGCCGGTCACGAAAAGGTTGGCCGGAAACAGCGCCACATCTTTTTCTTCACTCAGTTTCTTGCCGCTTTCCGGGTCGATGCGGTGCAGGGCTTCGATTTCGTCGCCGAAGAAGTAGATGCGGTAAGCGTAGTCAAGGTAAGCCGGGTAAATGTCTACCGTGTCGCCCTTCACGCGGAAGGTACCGCGGGTAAACTCCTGCTCGGTGCGCGAGTACAGGATCTGCACGAACTGGTAGAGCAGCGCGTTGCGCGAAAACTTAAGCCCGGGCTTCAGCAGAATCATGTTCTTACCGAACTCTTCTGGATTGCCGATGCCGTAAATGCACGATACCGACGCCACCACAATCACGTCGCGGCGCCCGCTCAGCAGCGAAGACGTGGTGTGCAGACGCAGCTTCTCAATTTCCTGGTTGATGGCCAGGTCCTTCTCGATGAAAACGTCCGTGGAGGCGATGTATGCCTCAGGCTGGTAGTAGTCGTAGTAGCTGATGTAGTACTCGACGGCGTTGTGGGGGAAGAACTGCTTGAACTCGCCGTAGAGCTGGGCGGCCAGCGTTTTGTTGTGGGCCAGAATCAACGCCGGTTTGCCTGATTGAGCAATGACGTTGGCCATAGTGAAGGTCTTACCGGTGCCGGTGGCTCCGAGCAACACCTGGGCCGGCTCACCCGCTTCAATGCCCGCTAAAAGCTGGGCAATGGCTTTGGGCTGGTCGCCGGTAGGCTTGAATTCAGACGTCAGTTGGTACTCCATGCGGGGAGGTTTCGGAGAGCAGGAAAGATAACCCTTCTTAACTACGGCGGTGCCGTTGGGGTTTCCGGGCTGGCAAAGAAAAAAACCTCACAACCAGAAACTGGCTGTGAGGTTCGCCCGGGTGAGTGAATGGTATAATTAGGGCACTAATTCGGGTTTGCCACCGCCAAACTCCATGCTGGCCGTCAGGCCTACGGCGTAAGGGCGGGTCCGCTCGTTCCAGCGGCCGGAAGGATTCACGTTGAGGGTGCTCAGGCCGGCTTCAGCCTCGGGCCCTACGGCCAGTTGCCACTGCCCACCAGCCGGCGAGTAGCGTACGCCGGCGCTGCCCCGACCTGATACCAGCACGCGGCGGTAGGCTCCGTCGTTGGTCACCGTTTCATTGCCGACGGTGGTGCTGTTGCGCAGGAGCACATTTACGGCTGTGCCTACGGCCGCGTATACGCCCCAGCCCTGCTTGCGACCCTCATAGCGCAGCTGCACCGGCACCCCGGCCGTCACGATTTGGTAGCGGCCATTCTGTGGCTCCTGCAGGCTGTTGTTTCGGGTGCTATTCGGCATGAAGGCCTGGTACTGCTGCGGCGTTTCGCGGGCGGTGTTGCCGGCAATGCCGGTCAGCTCGGCACCGGCAAGCAACATCCAGCGCTTCTTGCCCAGCGGAATAGCCGCGCCCAGATGGGCACGTTGAGCAAAACCCGCCTCCAGTTTGGTAGGTGTAAGCGCCGCGGCGCTATTGCTAAACATTGCTTTATCCAGCGAAATACCGCCACCCGTGCTGCTGCTCACATTGGGAGCATACCGCTGGGCCGCGTAGCCGCCGCGCCACCGCCAGCGGCTGGCGCTGGTGGTCGTTTCTTTCTCTTCTTCATCCACCGACGCTGCATTGGCAGCCAGCATAGTTGGCGCACTCAGCAGCGCAGCCTTCAATGAATCGGGACGGCGGCTCAGGTTGCGAGCGGCTGCAGAGCGCAGTTGCGCCGATACGGGCCGCAACTGATCAGCGCCCCAAATTTCTTCGGCTGGGGCTGCTGTGGTAGCGCTGGCGTAAGCGGCCGTACCACCGTCGAAGTTACCGGGCAGCGGGCCACGCTGCAGGGGCGGTACGCCTCCGGCCTTCGCGTCGGCACCAAATACCTGCTTGATGGTGGCAAAGGCCCGGCCTGCTACGCTGCGGGAAGCATAGCTTCCTACGCTAGCTACGATGTCGCGACGGCTACGGCTGGCGCCTGCCGGCGCGTCATCGGCCGGCAAAGCGTCGCTAAGGGCGGCGCTGCCTTGGCGATTGACATTGCGGCCAGTGTTAGCGGCAGCGCCGGCTGCACTGTAAGAGTTGCGAGCCGTTTGCGCTTGGTCCGCAGTAGCGGCGCTAGCAAGTGCAGCCGCTCCTTCGGCTGATAGATAACCGGTATCAGGACGAGCAGCTTGGGTAACGACAGCGGCTACGTTACCGTTCGAATCATGGGTAAGGCCCTGCTGCGTCAGCCAAGTGCCAAAGCCGAGGGTAAGCAGCGCGCAAGCGGCCGCGGCTGCCCGCCGATAACCGGTCAGGCGGCGACGGTAGCCTTGGTTTTCGCGCACCAGCAATTCGTGGTCGAGCCGCTCCCACACGTCGGCGCGGGGCGTCAGCTCGGCCTCGGCAAATTTCTGACGGAACAAGTCCTCCAGGTTGCCTTTGGGCTGGTGGTCGTTATTATCGGAAACGGGTGTCATTGCAACGTTGGTCGAGACGTTCGAGCTTGGCTTTCAAGATGGCGCGGGCGCGGGAGTACTGCGACTTGCTGGTACCCTCCGATATGCCCAGCATATCGCCGATTTCCTTGTGGCCGTAGCCTTCGATGGCAAATAGGTTGAACACCATACGGTAACGCGGTGCCAAATCCTGAATCATGTTGAGTAGTTCCTCAAAAGAGTAGTTCGACAGGATCAGCTCCTCGTCGGCTACGGCTTCGGGGTATTCGTTTTCCGTGACGGCCAGCATGGGCGCATTGCGGCGGTGCTGGCGCAGGGCAGCATTGATCATGATACGGCGAATCCAGAACTCCAGCGGGCATTCGCGGCGGAAGTGGCTCAAGTTGCTGAACACCGTCACGAAACCATCCTGCAGTACGTCTTCGGCCTCGAAAGTGGTTTGGCTGTAGCGGGAGCACACGGCCAGCATACGGCTGGCAAAGCGGGTATACAGCTCTTTCTGGGCTACGCGGCTGCCTTCAAGGCAGGCATCAATCAGCTCAGCCTCGCTCCAGCGGCTGGAGGGCTGCAGCGGGCGCGTCGGGGACGGGGCCACGGGAGTCTCGTTTACGGCCGGAGTAGTACTGAGGCCGCCCACAAGGCGCCCCAGGCTGCTGCTGCCGAATGCGGCGGCCAAGGCACTCATGCGTCGTGCCGGGATTGGCGGCCGGTTCCGCAGCTAACAGAAGCTACGGAGTAGCGAAGCTTCTTGGATTGTACTGTGTTCATCATACGCTGATGGTCCACCTAATGTCGAGAGTAACCGGCGCAGCGGCGTCGGTAATAGTAAGAGGCAGCGGCCGGTCCGGCGGTTGCATTCCAAATAAATTTTTCGCGTTAGGGAATGCATACTACTCATAAAGCCGGACTCTCAACAACATTACCCTGCGTTTTCGTGTATATACATAGGTTCTGTGTCGCAACTACTTGCGTCCCATCGTTCACCTAATACCTAACATACCCGAATGAAAACACTGGTTTTGTTTTACTCGACCTATGGCCACGTCTGGAAACTAGCCGAAGCGGTGGCCGAAGGGGCCCGCGAAGTAGCCGGCAATGAAGTAGTGATTAAGCGGGTCCCCGAAACCCTGCCCAAGGAATTGCTCGACAAAATAGGCGCTACGCAGGCGCAGGCGGCCTTTTCGCACATTCCAGTGGCCACGCCAGAAGAGCTGGAAGAGTACGATGCCATTATCATTGGTACCCCCACCCGCTACGGCAACGTGTGCGGCCAGATTCAGGCGTACCTAGATTCTACCGGTGGCTTATGGGCCCGCGGTGCTTTGGTCGGCAAAGTAGCCGGCGCGTTTGTAAGCACCGCTACCCAGCACGGCGGGCAGGAAACTACCATTCGGGCCTTACACACTGAGATGCTCCACCATGGCTTGGTGCTGGTAGGCCTCCCCTACGCATGGCAGGGCCAGATGGGCCACGCCGAAGTAACTGGCGGTACACCCTACGGTGCCAGCACCGTGGCCGGCGGCCAGGGCGAACGGCAGCCCAGCGAAAACGAATTAGAAGGTGCCCGTTTCCAAGGCCGACACACCGCTCAGATTGCGAGCAAGCTGGCTCAGTAGAATCAGTAGAAGTAAAGGGGGTTAGACCTGGGAAGTGAGAATCGAACGCTCCGAAGCAAAACGATTCCCACCTATCTGGTCTAACCCTTCCCTTTTATATCACAGCAGATTATAAGCCCGGATCAGCGCTGCAAACGATTCCCGGTAAGTATCGCCGATGGGCAGCAGGCGGCCTGCCACCTGCACTTTGCCGCGTTCCACGTGCTCGATGCGGTTCAGGGCCACGATGTAAGACTTATGAATGCGGGCAAAGCGCTCGGGTGGTAGCACCTCCTCCACCCGGCGAAATGACTGCAGCGTCAGGATTTTGCTCCCGGTGGTGCAAATCATCAGGTATTCCCGCATGCCTTCGATGTAAAGGATATCGTCGAAAGCGACGCGCTGCAGGCGGTGTTCGTTCTTGACAAACATGGCATCCGGAGCAGCAGCCACGGCGGCATCGGTGGGGGCGGAAATGGAAACCGGCGTAACCGCCGGCGCTGCCTGTCGCACTTTGGTAATGGCCTGTACAAACCGCTCGAAGGCAATGGGCTTCAGCAGATAGTCGGTTGCGCTCAGCTCATAGCTCTGCACGGCGTATTGGTCGTAAGCCGTAGTGAAGATGACGCGCGGGCCAGGACTAGGTAGCAGCTGCACCAGCTGCAGGCCCGTAATGCGCGGCATATGAATATCGACGAAGACAATATCGACGGGATGATCCTGCACAAATGCCAGACCTTGCAACGCATCGTGGAACTGCCCCTGCAGTTCTAGAAACGGTACCTGGGCACAGTAGCCGGCCAGCAAATCCAGCGCCAGTGGCTCATCATCGATAATGACGCAGGTAAGTGGGCGACTCAACGCAGCTGAATCCATAAACACAAACGCATGTAAGGTATAGCCATGTGGAAGGCGACGGTCGTTCCTTTAAGTTAGCTGCAAATCAAGCTGTACGCGGTGCATTCCAGCTGCGGCACGAACCAGTAGCTGGTAGCGCTTCGGGTAAAGCAGTTCCAGACGGCGGCGAAGGTTGGTCAGCCCTACCCCGCCGGGCTGCGCCAGACCAGCACCACCAGCCGGTGGCCCCACGGCATTTTCAACGACAAAACGCAGCAAACCATTTTCTTCCACTTCCAAGGTAATGCTCACTGCCGGACGGGCCGACAAGTCGCCGTGCTTGAACGCGTTTTCAACCAGCGGCTGCAGGAGCATGGGCGCAATAGGCCAGGCAGCGGTGGCCTCACTCTGGTTGTGAAATACAATAGCTTCGGCCCCGTTGGCAGGCAGCCGCAAGCGCTGCAAGTCCAGAAAGCTGCGCAGGTGACCCAGCTCTTTGGCCAGTGGCACGGTGTCGGCGCTGCTTTCGTAGAGCATGTAGCGCATGATTTCGGAGAGGCGCAGCACCGCTTCCGGGGCGCGGTCGGACTTCTGACTGGCCAGCGAGTAAATGTTGTTTAGGGTGTTGAATAGAAAATGCGGATTGACCTGCATTTTCAGCAACGACAGTTCCGTAAGCAACTGCTGGCGCTCCAACTCGCGGCGGTTGCGCTGCCCACGCAGGTAGTCGCCGGTAATGCGCAGACCCGAGCTGAAGAATATGGTCATCAGCCCCATTAAGCTGTAAGGAACGATCATATGCAAAGCCTGTGGGGCTTTGGGGTCGGGCACCAGTACTGCCATCAGGCTGGAGGCGCCAAAGCGCAACGGCACGTACAGCAGCAGCAACAGCAATACTCCCCCGATATAAGCGCCCAAGCGGCCATGCGCCAACGTGCGCGGAATGAGCAGCATCCAGTTGGAGTAGAACAGCCCCGCCGACAGTGCGTTGGTAAGAACGCTGCGTAACAAAACAGAAAAAAGCGGGAGCGACGTCTTGGTGCTGTTGTGGTTGAACACCACGTTCAGCCCATCGAGCAACAGCAGGACACTCCAAAAAAGCACGTGCACCCACATCGGTACACCCGCCGAGTCGCCACCGTGGGGCCACCAGTCCAAACGGGCAAAGGCTCGTAAGCGGGCTACCCGGGGCTCTGCGGGCTCAGAAGCAGCGGAAACGGAAGCAGTAGATAATTCCACAAACGGAAGATACTTAGTGCCAGCAGCTACCAGCGCGTTTTTCAACCAACCACTCTTTTAGACGCCCCAACTGCGCCGCTGACACCACGAACGGAGCTTTAAACTCCTCTAAGCCTCCGCAGTGCTACTGGGTAGCTGGTTTGGGTAGCCAAAACGCGCGTTGCGGGTAGTCAATAACCACTTGGTTGAATATTCCGTCGCGGTTCTGAAAGGGCCGGTAGGTTTGGGCAGTTGTTTGATTCACCCACTGCCCGCTGCCATGACCGCTTCCCTACTGGTAGAAACCCAGCGCCTGACTTTCGCCTTCGGTGCTCGCCCTATCTTGCATGAGGTGGACCTAGCGGTACCGCAAGGCAGTATTTATGGCTTTCTGGGGCCGAACGGTGCTGGTAAAAGCACCACGTTGCGCTTGCTACTGGGCTTGTTGCCGGCGCGGGCTAGCTCCATCCGACTTTTTGGTCATGATCTTGCGCAGCACCGCTTGGCCGCCCTCAGCCGCGTCGGGGCCCTCATCGAAATGCCTTCACTCTACGACCACCTCTCGGGCTACGACAACCTAGAGGTGACGCGCCGGCTGCGTGGCCTACCCCGCCACCGAACTGATGAAGTGCTAACCGTGGTAGGCCTAGCCGCCGATGCCCACCGTGCCGTGCGGGAATATTCACTAGGCATGCGGCAGCGGTTGGGCTTGGCGCTGGCGTTGCTGCCTGACCCCGAGCTGCTCATCCTCGATGAGCCAACCAACGGCCTTGACCCGAATGGCATCATCGAGATGCGTCAGCTACTGCAGCGCTTGCAGCGCGAACACGGCAAAACCATTCTGCTGTCGAGCCACCTCATCAGCGAAATCGAGCGCGTGGCCACGCATGTGGGTGTGATTCAGCAAGGCCGGCTGCTGTTTCAAGGCAGCATCTCGGCGCTGCAGCACCGCCAGCAGGGTCATACGCAGCTTATTATCGAGACTGATGATGCGGAATGCTGCCGCAACCTGCTGCCCGCCGACTTTGGCGCGGCCGCTTTGCTCAGCCCGGGCACGCTGGCCTTGCCCTATCATTCGCAGGAGCAAGCTGCCTATCTGGCCCAGCAGCTGGTGACGGCCGGCCAGCCCTTGTACGGGCTGCGGTGCCAGCAGCCCAGCCTCGAACAAACCTTCCTGCACCTGACCGAAAACGCTCTTGCTCAATGAACACCGCCGCTAGCTTTTCCGCCCCCACCTGGCCAGTGCAGCTCCGCCGCACCCTAGCCGCCGATACCCTAAAGCTGAAACGTACCGCAGCACTTTGGCTGGCACTCGGCAGCGGCGCCTTGCCCGTGGTCCTGTCCTTTCTGATTTACTATTTCAAGGGGCAGCACCTACTCAAACTGGGTGAAAACCCATGGCCGTCCTACGTATTGAGCAGTTGGCGCACGGCCAGCGGCCTGCTGCTACCACTGTTTGTGGTGCTGCTCACCAGCCTGGTGCTGCACATTGAAAACCAAGCCAACGCTTGGAAGCACCTGTACGCCCAGCCGGTGAGTCGTGCGGCGGTGTTTGGCAGCAAGCTGCTTGTGTTGCTCGGGCTTAATATGCTGGCGCAAGTTCTGTATGTAGTCGCGCTGCTGGTTTCGGGTTGGCTGCTGGGTATACTACGGCCTGATCTGCACTTTCAGACAAACGCGGTGCCGGTAGCAGCGGCGGGCGTGCTTCTGATGCATACCTACCTTGCCACGCTCGGGTTATTGGCCATTCAGTACGTGGCAGCGCTATCGTGGCGCTCATTTGCCCTGCCCGTAGCTTTGGGTATGGCCGCTACCATTGCCGCACTCACTTTGCTCCGCTGGGAATATATCGACTGGGTTCCGTATACCGCGCCGCTACTAACGCTTCGCGACAGCACGTCGCATAGCCAGCTCCCGACCATGGCTGCTTCCTTGGCCAAAGCAGAGTGGATTTCGCTGGGCTGGTTTGCGCTAGCATCGGTTCTGGGCTACTTGCTACTCAGCCTTCGACGGGAACGATAACCTGATGTTTCTCAACCTATTGTCATTACCCCACAATTTTCCCTACAAAGAATGCAACCCTTGCTATATGCTGGTCGACCATTGACCGAAATGCAAGCAAATGATATGCAGTGGCTTCTGCATTCACATCCTTAAGTAACAGGAGGCTTATACTGACTACCTAACCTCTACAGCTTGGTTATCAATCACTATTAAGTTTGATTATTTTATAACAAGGTACCTTGTTTAACAAAATACCAATCTTGACCTTTACACCCGAATTGATTAAGAGCCTATTCCACTCACCGGTACTGGATACTGTTGGTCGCCGGTGACTACGCTTCGCCTGATTTTTCTTAGCCCGTCCACCCACTGCGGGTAGTTTTCCCTCCTCTTCGCTTAGCTACACCCACTGATATGAAACACGCCGTACTGCTTTTGCTGGCATCGTCCAGTCTGCTTTCTGGCAATGCCCTCGCGCAAACGCCAGCCCCGCGGCCGGCCGGGCCACCCGCTGGAGCTCCAACGGGAGCCCCTGGTGCCCCCGCCACTCCGGGCACCAAACCGGCGGTAATCTCTACCCCGACCCCGCGCGGCAACGGCCGCATCAGCGGCACGGTGGTAGACGCTGCTACCAAGCAGCCCGTGGAATTTGCTACCCTGGCGCTGTTGCCCGCCACTGGCGAGCAGCCCCTCGACGGCACCGTGGCCGATGACAAAGGCCGTTTCACGCTGAAAGGCCTAGCGGCGGGTTCCTACCGCTTGTCGATCAGCTTTATTGGTTACGGCAGTCAAATACAGCCCGTGACGCTGGAAGAGGGAAAGATGAGCCTCGACCTGGGCACGGTAGCACTGAAGTCGGAAGCCAAGCAGCTGGGCGAAGTGACGGTGACCGGCGAACGACCCGTGGTGGAAAGCAAGCCCGACCGCCTGGTGTACAATGCCGCCCAGGACAACACCAACAAGGGCGGTACCGCCGCCGACGTGCTGCGCAAAGCCCCGATGGTAAGCGTAGACCCCGATGGCAACCTGCAGCTGCGCGGCTCCGGCAACGTGCGCGTGCTCATCAACGGCAAGCCCTCGGCTGTGGTGGCCGGCGACGTAGCCGAAGCACTAAAGCAATTGCCCGCCGACCAGATCAAGAACGTAGAGGTGATTACCTCGCCTTCGGCCAAATACGATGCGGAGGGCTCGGCTGGCATCATCAACATTGTGTTGAAGGAAAATAACCTGCAGGGCATCAACGGCAACGTGGGAGTGGCCGTGGGTACGCGTAACTCCAACGGCAACTTTGCCCTGAACGCCCGCAAAGGAAAACTGGGGCTGTCGTCGGCCATGAATGGCTGGGCTTTCTATGCCCCCGGCGAGCAGCGCGTCGACCGTGTAGACCGTGACGTACGCAATACGTTGAATCAGGGTACTATTGGCCGCCTGACCCAGCGCAACGAGGGCCGGGCGCAAGGCGGCGGCGGCAACGCCCGCATTGGCTTGGAATACGAACCGGCGCCGAACCACGCCGTGAGCTTGTCGCTGAACGGCAACTTGTTCCGCAACCGCAACGAAGCGAACATCTTCAACACCTACACCCTCGACGAAGGCTCCGTTGATCCGCGCAATCAGCAACTGGGCAACTATACCCGCGACTTTAAGCAGCGGTTTCAGATGCAGAGCTACGACCTGACGGGCACCTACACGCGCAGCTTTGGCCAGAACAGCCGCCGCGAGTGGACGGTACTGGGCCAGCACAACCGCAACCGCAACACGCGTCGCTATGAGCTCGACCAGTTTTCGCTGACCGAGCCCGATGTTATTGCCTTCGAGGAAGAAAGCCCCAACACGGCTCGCAACCTCGAAACAACCCTGCAAACCGACTACGTGCATCCTATCGGGGATAAGCAAACAGTAGAAGTCGGCGGTAAAATGATCCAGCGGACGGTGACCAGCGACTTCCGCGTGAGCCGCACCGGCCCCGATGGCGTGCTGCGCGAAGACCCGCGCCTCACCAACAAATACGATTACGACCAAGACGTAATGGCTGCGTACGGTACTTACGGTACCAGCTTGGGCAAAAAATACAATGTGCGGCTGGGCGCCCGCGTGGAACGTACCGATCTGAACGGCGACTTCGAAGGCCAGGACCAGCCCTTCAAGCTGACGTTTACCAACGTGCTGCCCAACGTAGCCCTGACGCGCAACCTCAAACAGCCCGGCTCGTCGCTGCGCTTGAGCTACTCGCGCCGCATTCAGCGCCCGAGCGTGTTCTTCCTAAACCCCTACCGCAACGAAGCCGACCCGCGCAACATCTCGCAGGGTAACCCGGAACTCGATGCCGAATTCACCGACAACTACGAGTTGAACTGGAACGCCTTCGTCAAGAAGTCGACCATCAATATTTCGCTCTACTCGCGGCAGACCAACAACGCCATCGAGCGGGTGTATAATACAGATGCTGAAGGCCGCGTCATCTCGACCTTTGGCAACGTAGCCCAAAACCAAACCTACGGCGCCAACTTCTTCGGCTCGATCAAGCCGCTACCGAAGTGGGACATCAGCGGCAACGTAAGCATGTTCTACGTGTACCTCTACAGCCGTACCCTCCGAGACCTGGGCCAGCGGGGCAGCAACTCGGGCTTTGTGTACTCGGCCAATATCAACTCGGGCTATAAGTTTGAGAAAGGCCTCAGCGTGCAGTTCTTCGGCATGCTGAACTCGCCGCGCATCCAGCTACAAGGTCGCAACTCGCCCTGGCAGATGTACTCCATCGGCTTGCGGAAGGAGCTGCTAAAGGGTAAGGCCGACTTCACGCTGAACGCTGACAACCCCTTCTCGCGCAACATCCGCTTGGTGAACGACTTCGACAACGGCCGATCTAGCTCCACCAACACCACGTACGTGTTTAACCGCGGCGTACGGGGCGCCTTCAGCTACCGCTTCGGCAAGCTGGAGAATAAGCCGCGCCGCCCGAGCCGCAGCATCCGCAACGACGACCAAAAGGCCGGCGAAGGCGGCGGTGGCCAGGGAGGTAACTAAACCAGGTAATGAGTGACAGGTTACACATTCGTAGCTCGTCCGCATCAGCAAACCGGCCCGGCTGCTCTCGCAGCCGGGCCGGTTCTTTTTTCTCGGTACCTCAATTCACGTTACCTCATCGTCTGTCCCGTCATCCCCGGTTCCAAATGGCCCAGGCGGCTTCGGCTTGCAGGCAAAGCATTTCGAAGCCGTTTTGCGTTTGGGCGCCGCCAGCGCGGCCCCGACGCATAAATTCGGTTTCGCTGGGATTGTATACCAGATCAAACAAGTAATGCTGCGGCGTGAGGGCTTCGTAGGGAATGGGCGGGTACTCGTCCACGCGCGGGTAGGTGCCGAGCGGGGTAGTATTGATGATGAGCGTATGCGCGGCTACCAAGTCCGGGCTCAGTTCGGCATAGGTGAGGCCCAAAGCCAGCTCGTCGCGCGAGACAAACCAGCTGCGTATGTCCAGCTCCCGCAAGGCCACTTCTACGGCCTTGGCCGCCCCACCGGTACCCAGAATAAGCGCCGAAGCAGGTTCGCCACGCAACGGATAAAAACGCTGCAAAGAGTCGCGAAACCCCACGTAATCGGTGTTGTGCCCGATGAGCCGGCGGTCCGCATCAAACTGAATGACGTTGACGGCACCTACCCGCCCCGCCGAGGCGTCCAGCCCATCGAGGTAAGGCATGATTTGCTCCTTGTAGGGAATGGTGACGTTGAGCCCGGTAAGGTCAGGCCGGCTGGCTACCAGGGCCGGTAAGTCGCGGATGTGCTCTAGTTCGAATGGCTCGTACGTACAGTCGGTCAGGCCTAGGTGCTCAAACTTCTGCGTGAAGTAAGCCGGCGAAAAAGAATGCGTCAAAGAGCGACCAATAAGACCGAATTCACGAGGCATAGACAACGGATTTTACCCCGAAAAAACAAAAAAAACCGTCCCCGCCAAATAGCCGGGACGGTTTTCTACTTTCTAATGTACAACTACGCCTGACGCGGAGCCGAGGCGAAACGTTGCTTCAGGAATTCTATGACCACGGGCAACACCGACACGGCTATAATCAACAACGTGAACAAGCCAAAGTTTTTTTGGATGAACTCGATGCTACCGAGGAAGTAGCCGGCCACCGTCAGCGACGTTACCCAGATTACACCTCCTACCAGGTTGTAGGACAGAAACTTGCCGTAGCTCATGGTGCCCACGCCGGCGATGAAAGGCGCGAACGTGCGCACGATGGGCACGAAGCGGGCGATGATGATGGTTTTGGCACCGTGTTTTTCGTAGAACTCCTGCGTGCGGATCAGGTACTCTCGCTTCAGGAAGCGGTAATCGCGCCGGAATACCCGCGGCCCGATGTAGTCGCCGATGTGGTAGTTGAGCGTGTCGCCGAGCACGGCGGCCACAATGAGCAACAGGATCAGCAGCGTCACGTTGAGCGGGCTGTTGGGCAGCGCGGCCAGCGAGCCGGCCGCAAACAGCAACGAGTCGCCGGGGAGGAAGGGCAGCACCACTACGCCGGTTTCGACGAAGATGATCAGGAACAGGATGGCGTAGGTCCAGACGTCGTATTGCTGAATCAGCTCGGCCAGGTGTTTATCGAGGTGCAGGACGATGTCGATGAAGTCCTTAAGTATTTCCATGCGTGCAGAGATTATCCTGCAAAGTAAAGCCCTATCCTGCAAAGGCTCGTCATCCAAGGGCGTAACCTGCGGCTTATCATCGGCTTCGAAACGGCAAACAGCCCCTCTCCAGCGTCAAATTATCGGCTGTTTTACGCCGCCAATCAGCGCGGCCACACTAGGCTGGCAAGGAGGCGCACAGGAATTACAGCACACTGATGGGCACTTTGTGCTCGTCGATGGCCACGAAGGTGAACGTACCGGCCACGGCGTGGTGCCGCGAATCGGAATACATTTCTTCGGTGAAGATGTCGACCTGCACATCGAGGCTTTTGGTGCCGATGCGCGAAACCCGCCCGATCAGCTCGACGATGGTGCCCGCTGGAATGGGAATCCGGAAGTCAATCTTGTCGGAGGAGACAGTAACCATGCGCTTGCGGCTAAACCGGGTGGCGGCAATGAAAGCCACTTCATCCATGAGCTGCATGGCCGTGCCACCGAACAAGGTGTCATAGTGATTGGTGGTGCTGGGAAATACCGCTTTGAAAATGCGGGTTTCGGCGTGGGCAATGCGTTGGGCGACGTCGGTCATCGAAAAAAAGGAAAAAGGTGAGGCCCGCACCTGCGTTTGGGGCGGACCTCGGGGCTTACTTCCCTCATCGAATATCATCGGACGCGCAGGCAGGCACTGGCCGCCTTGCTCCTGCGCTTGTTGGGCCCAGGGCACACCGTTCCTCTGTATTCGACGGTGGCTCTAAGTCGCGAAAGCACGCGTCGCATCGTAGGTAGGCAAGTCTCCTGGCTCGTAACGGGAAGGCCGTCCTTCTCACCGCGCGGCGGCAATGGACCTAAGTGACTTTCCTTGATTGTGTTACTTACAGTTGCGCGTCAGCCCGTGAATTACACACGGTTCCTTTTTAATGCTGCCGAGTGGCAGCAACCTTTCTACGGCAGTTGCGGATGACAAAGAACTGGCCGCAAGTATAGCGCCTAGCCGGGATACTTGTGGCTTACCGTTACCGAGCGGCCACGTGCCAGACGCGGTTGCCGGCGTCGTCGGCCACGAGCAGGGCGCCATCTGGAGCCACGGTTACGCCGGCAGGCCGGCCATACACCTCACGGGTATCCGGATTAGCAATAAAGCCCGTCAGGAAGTCCTCCATGCCCCCACTAGGCTTTCCGCCACTGAAAGGCACAAAGGCGACTTTGTAGCCCGAAAACTCCGAACGGTTCCAGGAGCCGTGCTGCCCGATGAAGGCCCCGCCTTGGTACTTCGCCGGAAAAGATTGTGCGTTGTAAAAGGCCAGGCCCAATGAAGCCGTGTGAGGCCCCAGGGCTACATCTGGTGCAATGGACTTCGCGACCAGATCGGGCCGCTCGCCTTTGCGGCGCGGGTCTTCCTTCTGTCCGAAATACGCGTAAGGCCAGCCGTAAAAGCCGCCTTCGCGCACACTGGTCAGGTAGTCGGGCACGAGGTCGTCGCCAAGTTCGTCCCGCTCGTTGACGGCCGTCCAGAGCACCTTTGTACCGGGCGCCCAGTCCATACCCACGGGATTACGCAGGCCGCTGGCAAACACGCGCTTGCCCGAGCCATCTGGGTTAATTTCCATGATCAGAGCCCGGCCCCGATCTTCTTCCTCGCCGCGTTCCATCACGTTGGAAGCCGAGCCGATGGACACGTAAATCTTGGAGCCGTCGGCGTTAGCCAGCAGGTTGCGGGTCCAGTGGTTATTGTAGCCACCCACGGGCAGGTCGAGCACCTTCTCCCCTTTGCCGCTGATTTTAGTCTGGCCTGGCTGGTACGGAAAGCGCAGCACAGCATCGGTATTGCCCACGTAGAAATAATTGCCCACGATGGTCATGCCGAAAGGCTGATTAAGATCGATCAGGAAGGTTTCGCGCAGCTCGGGCTTGCCGTCTTTGTTGGCATCCCTGAACAGGGTAATGCGGTTGGCGCTGGTTTCGCGAATGGAGCGCGACTCTTTCATTCCTTCCTTTTTCTCGCCCTTGGCCGTAGAGGTGCGCGGCACCGTGTTAGACTCCACCACAAAAGCGTCGCCGTTGGGCCCGATGTATACCCAGCGCGGGTTTTGCAGGTCGCGGGCGTACTCCGTAACGGTAAAGCCAGCCGGTGCCGTGGGCGTCTTGCCCGCTGGCCAGCCAATGACTTTGCTGAACTTGATTTCAGAAGGTGTGGCGTACGGTTCAGGCAGTTGGACTTCCTGCCCGGTCGTACCTTGCGGCTCGGCCGGAACGGCGCCGGTCTGGCCGTTGGCTTGCGGATCGGTTTGGGTATCGGCGGTATCAGAGCGCTGCTGGCTGCAGCCGATGAGCAAGGCTCCGGCAGCCGTCAGCAGTAAGTGCGGCAAGTGTTTCATGGTCGGGTTTCGGTCTGATCGTAAACCCGCTTTAATACTCACTCAGGGCAAACAGGTTGTCGGCTGCTTATGCGTAGCCGGCGCCAGAATCCGCCCGCCACGCCAGCTACTGTCCACCGCCTAGTTGCTTGCGTTTCGGGCCGGCGCCAACCGGCTGTAAACAACCATGTCCAGAAAACGGCCCGCGTAATAGAAGTTTTCCCGGAAATAGGCTTCCTGCACAAAACCGTGCTTTTCCAGCAACCGGCGGGAGGCAGCGTTGTCGGGGTTCACATTGGCTTCGAGGCTATGCAGCCCCACTTCTTCGAATGCGAACCGATACGTTTCTTCCAACGCCTCACCTATGAGCCCTTGGCCCCACAAGTGCGGGCTCAGCAGGTAGCCTATTTTGCCGCGGTAGTGCTCGGCTGCGATGCTCCACGGGCCAATGGTGCCGACTAGCTCGGGCTGGCCCAGCAGGCTGATGCCCCACATAAGCCCTTTACCCTGCTCAATGTTTTGGTTTATCAGTTCAATCAACTCCTGCGCCTGCTGCAGGGTGGTGGTCGGTTCCCGGTCTAAGTAGCGCATTACCTGCTCATCGGAACGCAGCCGGAGCAGAGCGGGGGCATCGGCCGCCACGAGGCGACGCATGTGCAGCCGCGGCGTGTACAGTTCGGGCAAGGAGGTCAGCGGCGGCAACATGAGTAGCAGGGTAAAGCCCAGCGAAGCAAGCGCTCCACTTGCGCGCGAATGTAGACAAGCGTGTCGAAGCCCAGCCTTAAGAGGCTGCAGATACAGCGCGTTTAAAATTCTTTGCTCCTCACTACTTAGCCAGAAGTATGAGACAAGCGCAGCTACTAACGCTCGTAGAATAACTTCTTCTCTTTGACAATTCCCCAAGCGTACAGCATTTCCGCTTGCACATTTGAGTCGCGGGGGTGGCTGATCTTTTCCCACGATAGTACGGGACAATCAACTTGTACCACCGACGCAGGCGAATTGGCAATAACTGCCAAGGCACGCTTCTCGTTGGCGTTTTCCGGTTTTGCTGACTTATCGGCAAAGGTATAAATGGCAGCAAACCCAATCGTGGCTACTGCATACCAGCGTCGGAGCACAGGCCGCAGATGCAGCAGCAGTTGATAAGATGTCGCTCCGTATAAGAACACCAAGCAAAGCAGAATGGGCATGATGGTATCCCGACGGAGAATGTTTGGCCGGTAATCACGGTAACCGCCTAGCGGCAGCAGCAAGGTATATACAAGGGCAAACAGGCCTACCCACTTCAGCACCTGCATCAGCATTTTGGCTTCCGCTGGCACTTGCTGCTTGCGAATGAGCCAGGCATTGATGAGTACCACGCCGACTAACAACATCAGGCCCAACTTCTGAGTGAGCTGATAATAAACGCCCAAAGGCAAACGGGCATATCTCTCGAGTAAAGGGAGCGTATTAGTAAGGTTCTCAGCATTGTATTGGCCTACATACGAGGAGTACAAACACAGCAAGCTGATCCAGCCAAAACAAAACAAGAGCTGCTTTGGAAAGCGCTTATAAACATGTTGTATGCGTAGCAGCCACGATGCTCCCTGAAACTCCTGCGCATACTGCCATGCTTTATACAGTAGCACGGCTGGACATACTATAAGTACTACTGCAGGTACCAATGGCCCGTTGAAGGCCAAGAAGATGGCCAACAGCGACAACAAAAAGACTTTAAAGGAGCTGAGTTGAAGCTGCTTTTCCCTTACAGCCGCCCGGTAAAACGGCAGGAAGAATATCAACAGCAGGCCTAACGGTAATGGATAAAAGATGGCATAGGTAACCGCTTTATCAATTATGCCCATTTGCCCATGATAGCCATAGGCCTGAAAGAGCGGCACCACGAGTACCGCAGCTAGCAGTGAGGCCTTCTTAGGCGAATTCCTATGTGCCGTAATGTAGGCTGCCAAGACAGCTATCAGCAGCACTTGAATAAGCGTTTTTAATATGGCCGAAGCCAGGTAAACGCTTTCAATGGGACCTACAAGAGCTTGCAATTGAAGCGGGACTATCTGGAAATAGCCGCTCATGAGCCAGTGCGCAAAAAACCGATTGGGAGCAGCGTAAACTTCCTGCTCTACAGACGCCGCCAGGCCAAATGGGTCCGTCAGGACGTGACGATAGGATTCGGTAGGTAATACGATATTAGCTATATCCCCATCTAACACTGCCTTACTATGCTGAAAAAAGGAAAACCCTATATCTGCTAATAACAGCAAGCATAGTAACAGATACCCGTAGCGCTTCAACATTACATCGTAATTAGGAACCTCAGCAAACGATGCTCCGAACCATCTACTGGTTGCATAGCATATGAAAGCCATGCTTTGACTTTGCTGACGTGCAAACGTTTACTTCCCCGCAATATTTTTTATTTACGATACTTCTCGGGCTTTGCTCAGCGATATGAAAGCCGCGTCGCCTAGTAGTGCAGAACTGATGAAATTTAATAAGGCTGCAACATGTGTATTTTTCAATTCAGAATAACAGTAGTTGCGCCACCGCTACGTAAGTCTTCTTTAAGGCTAGTTGCTCATGACTATTAACAAAGCAGCCGGCTTAGTGCCGGCTGCTTTGTTGTTCAAAAATAATTCTACCCCCGCGGCATTGAAGTGCCGGGCTTGGCACCGGGCTTTTCCACGGGTTTGAACATCGGGTCGACCTCATCCATGTCGAGGAAGTGCGAGAAGGTGTCGCCGCGCAGCCCCAAGCGAATGGTCTCGAGCGATACTACCTCCGTCGGGGCAATGTTACCCAGGTTAACGTTGGCGCCAAGCAGCTTCACGAACCACACTTGCTGTGCTTTCTGCGGCGCTTCCCACAAAATCTTCTCGAAGGGAATCTGCGTCAGGATTTCTTCAACAAGGCCAGAACGCACCTCCCCGGTGCTACGGAACAAACCAACGTTGCCGGCTTCACGGGCTTCCCCGATAACCTTGATGGCGCCGGCCTCAAGTTCCGTGCGCATCTGCGCAATCCACTTATAAGGCGGGATGATCTTCTCCGCATCCTTAGAGCCTACTTCCGACAGCACCTTTACCTCCCCCGACAGCTGGCGAATAAACTCGAGCTTCCGGTCGTGGTCGAGTTCAATGGAGCCGTCGGAAATTTCGGCGTACTCCATGCCGTATCGGTCCAGCAAGCGGCGGTAATCGTCGAACTGACCGCGGATGATGAAGGCCTCGAATAACGTGCCGCCAAAGTACACCGGAATACCGGCTGCACGGTAGGCATCAAGCTTGCGCTGCAGGTTGGGCGTCACAAAGGATGTGGCCCAGCCCAGTTTCACGATGTCGGTGTAGGCAGCGCCCACCTCCAGAAAATCCTCGACCTCGCGCACGCTCAGGCCTTTGTCCATTACCATGGTGAAGCCTTGTTCGCGCGGCTTTTCGGTGCGCTCGGGGATTTGAGAGAGAGAGTAGTTCATGGTTAGAGTCTAGAGAACTTGGGGCTTAAGGAGCTTCTTTCCCGCCACCTCGCCGCCACGCGGCCGCGCAAAAGTACACGCAAAGCGTTGGGCGCAAAAAAGCCGGCGGCGGTTGGCTCGTGAACGAAAACGTCCAAGGGCCAACCGCCACCGGCTAAACTGTTACTACTGCTACTTTCGATATTGTTCGATCAGGCGCGTAAGGGCCCGTTGCTGCTCCAGTTCGGGAAAGAAGTCGAACAGCAGGCGGTGCTTGTCGAAGTCTAGCAGCAGAGCGCTTTCCAATACTTCGTAGGCCTGCCGATAGCGGCCCGCTGCCAGTAGGTATGCGCACAAGCGGTATTGCAGATCGGCATCAGCAGGCAGAAGCTCCGCAGCAGCCCGCATCAGGTCGATAGCACCGTCGTAGTTGCCCTGTTCGTAAAGAATGGCGCTCCAATTAATCCAGGCTTCCGGCATTTCCGGCGCCACCTGCGTAGCGCGGTCGTATGCCTCAATGGCGCTTACCACGTTGCCCACCTGGTACTCGGCGCCGCCCAGCGCCAGCCAGTACTCCCCGCTTTCTTCAAATAGCGTTACCGCCTTACGGTAGAAGTGCAACGCCTCAAACCAGTGCTCCTGCGCATCCAGCACTACCCCGATGCCAAACCACGCCTCGTCCATGTCCGGATTCAGGTCGATGGCACGCTGGTAGTACCGCCGCGACAAGTCCCACTGCCGCAGCTTCTCGTAGCATTCCCCGATGTTGCACAAGGCCTCGGCCGTGGGCTGCTCGGGCGGGTAGCTAAGCTGAAACTCTTCAATGGCACGCTGGTACTGCTCCATGCTCACGAAGGCGCTGGCCAAGTAAGCATGCGCTTCGTAAAATTTGGGGTCGATAACGATGGCGTAATCGAAAGCCTGCGCCGCGTTGCCGTACTGGGCGGCTTTGTAATAGGCCTGACCAAGGTTGTACCAAGCAATTGCCGAGTACGGGTCCTCGTCGGTAAAGCGGCGAAAGAACTCCAGGTTGGCCTCTAGGCGGCCCGATACTTCCAGGCAGTACAGCAGCTCCTGAACCGCGGCGTCGTTGTCGGGGTTGATGCGCAAACTTTGCTTGTAGCTACGCGCGGCACTCTTAAACTTTTGCCATTGCTGATAAGCCAGGCCCAGATTGAAGTAGATGTCGTCGCGGTCAGGTGAGCGTTCAATACCTTGCTGAAAGTAAGCCACCGCGGCGGCCAGGTCACCCTGCTGGGTGGCTACTATGCCCCGCGTCACGGCCACGTCAGCATTGTCGGGGTCGCGGCCGGCTACCTCGTCTATCTGTTGCAGTGCAGCCTGGTACTCGCCACGCATGGCCAGGATCTGCGCCCGATCGATAAGCAGTTCGGTGGAGAAGGGGTACTGTGCAACGGCAGCTTCACACGCCTGTAGCGCTTTGTCAAACTGCGTGTTCGTAGTATAATGGTCGATGATGTTCTCAAAATCGGCCAGATCAAAAAACACCGGTTCGCCATCAGCCATCATGCGCTCAAAGCGACGCACGGTAGCCAACACCTCGTCCCGTTCCTCAGACTGTTCGTTCATTCTCATGTAATCAGCAAACGGACGACGCGGCCAACGCGGCCTCAGCGCCCTTTCTTTTACGGCTAACCGCCGCAAGCGGACAGATAGGCCCTAGGGTACCACAACCCCGCGGCCCGGCGCGTAGTTCGCCGCGGACAATAAACCCGCACAAGCCCAACGGATGGTGTCGGCCAACGGTTGATACTGGATTCCGGTAGCCCGCTGCACCTTCGTGGCGTTGTACACTACCAGCTTCCGACTAGCCCGCGCCGTGTCTTTGGTTATAAGCGGACGTGAGCCGGTAAGCAGCCCGCGAACGTGCTCCACCCGCCAAATAACCTCTGCAGCCCAATCAGGAACCTGCACCGTGGGTGGCTTCTTGCCAAAGCTTGCTGCCGCCTGCCGTAGGAAATCAATCAGTGGAACGGCTCCTGCACTCAGGATATACCGCTCACCTGTGACGTTCAGGTCAAGTGTCAGCCGCAGCATGGCCTCCACCACGTCACGCACATCCACAAAATTAATGCTTCCCGGGGTGTAAAACGAATGCTCTTTGTAAGCGTAGCGAAACAGCTGTGTGCTGCTGCGCGACCAATCGTTAGCCCCCAGCACCACCGATGGATTTACGATGACAGCTGTCAGCCCTTCGGCAATGCCGCGCCAGACTTCTGTTTCGCCCAAATACTTGGAGGTAGCATAAGCCGTATGCGTTGCGCCCAGTTCCCATTTAGCTGATTCATCCAACTCGGGACTAGTGGCCGTTTCTGGCAAACCACCCAAGGCCGCCACTGACGAAACGTGGCACAGACGCACTCCTGGCCGTGCTAAACACGCATCAACCACCGCCGCCGTGCCCTCCACGTTCACCTGCCGCAGCAGGTCGACATCCTGTGGGGCATACGACACCAAACCAGCACAGTGAAAAACGTGCGTCACCCCAGCAAGTGCCTCACGCAACACGCCTGAATCGCGCACGTCGCCTTCTATCCATTCCACTTGGCCCGCCCCCGGCACAAACCCTGGCACCTGTTTGCGGTAGAGTGCCCGTACTGCTAATCCACGCGCCAGCAACGCGGGAATTAAGTAAGACCCTATCAGTCCGCTGCTGCCCGTTACGAAAATCATGCGCCGAGAAGTGGAAAGGTGGTCTGCTGCATTACTACCTAATAACTACTATCGAGTCGAAGCCATGGCTGCCGACTTACAATCCTTGGTTAAGCAAGGGCAGGCGTAGCAATTTCGGCAAGTATTGACTTTGGAGCACTCGCTGTAATGAAGCCGTGTGCCGGCCATTGTGTGCGTCTGAACCCGCAAAATCAACCAGCTCTGCGTCGATCAGCTTCTCCGCCACGCGCTTTGCCCCCGATGAGTAATAGCCCACCAAAGAATTCAGGTTGACTTGCAGCAGCACTCCGTTTGCACGAATCTTCTCCAGCTCCGAAAAACGCCCGTACAGGTACGTGTATCGCTCTGGGTGGGCCATCACCGGTTGATACCCGTGCGACAACAACTCAAATACTACTTCCTGTAGATTGAAAGGCTCGTTGATGTACGACGTCTCGAATAGCAGGTAGCGCTTATCTCCTCCAAAGCTGAGCAATTGTTGTCCCTGCTCCAGTTTACGCGTCAACGACTCGTCCAGGTAGTATTCAGCGGCGCACTCCAGTTCCACGGCAATACCGGCTTCAGTAGCCGCTGATCGAAGTTGTGCCAAGGCAGCGTGTACTCCCTCGGGCGTATTACGGTAGAAGTCGCCCATGATGTGGGGCGTCATTACTAGTTTTCGGTAGCCGAGGTCCTGCATCTCCCGCAACAACTGCAGCGACTGCTCAACGGATTCTGAACCGTCATCGAGCCCGGGCAATACATGCGAGTGCATATCTACTACCAGCTCGGCCAGTGAAGAATCCGCCTCACTAGCGCGTCGACCAAAAAGTTTTTGAAGGAAAGATGCCATACGAAGACGCGCAACTTACGAAAAGCGGCGGCGCAATCTTGCTAGCAGGCCGGTAGGGGCTTTAGTCTCCTCGTAGTAGCCGTAACCGGTGCCGTAGCCATACCCGTAGCCATAGCCGTAGCCGTAGCCGTAGCCGTACATCCCGCCAGCTCGGGCATCGTTAAGAATGGTGGTGAGCTTATTAAAACCACTACCCCGAACCAACTTATTGATATTCTTGAGGAAGGCTTTCTTCGAATACCCGGCACGTACAATGTAGATCGGAATATCCACTTTACGCATGATCAATACTCCGTCGGTTACAAGACCTACCGGCGGCGTATCGATGATGATGACGTCATAAGTCTGCTTCAACTCCTCCAACATCCTATCGAACTGCGCGTGCAGAATCAATTCCGATGGGTTAGGCGGAGTAGGTCCGGCCGAGATGAAGTCCAGCGTTGGGATACTGGTATGCTGAATGCACTCACTAACGGTGTGTCGCTCGATCAGAATTGTGCTTACACCACGCGTGTTTTCCGCATCGAAAGCCAAATTTACCTTAGGCTTGCGCATATCCAAGTCGATGATAACTACCCGCTGATCGGACAAGGCAATGATACCGCCAAGGTTTACCGCTACGAAAGTCTTACCCTCGCCGGAAATAGTCGACGTAACAGAAATTAAGCGTTTTTGCTTCGACGAGGCGACAAACTCAAGGTTAGTACGAATGGAGCGGATGGCCTCAGAAATTGCCGATTTTGGATTCTTATCCACAATCAGCTTTGATACCGCCAGCTTCTCCTTGTCGTACGACGGCACTACTCCAAGCACAGGCGCTACAGTATTGCGTTCTAACTCGCGAATATTGGTAACTGTGTTGTGCAGCAAGTAACGTCCAGCCACCAGGCCCAGGCCCAACACAATACCAGCAGCCAGCCCAATGGCAAAGACCATCAGGCGCACTGGAGCAATGGGCGTGCTGGGTAGGCTCGCTGGCGACAGTATCTGAAAGTCGGCGGTAGTGCCAGCTTTTTGGATTCCGAAATCCACCTTTTTCTGCATCAGCATCATGTAGGTGTTCACGTACAGCTCCAAGGGCCGGCGCAGGCGAGCCAATTCAGTTTCCTTTTCGGGCAAGGACTGCAATTCTGTCACAAAACGGCTCTGCTGACGCCCCAAAGCACTTAGCTCGTCATTAACGAGTTTGAGGCTTTGCTCCAGCAAGCGACGAATGCTGCGACGCGTAAAGTCAAGCTGATTTTCGCGGATGCGTACCGCCGTAGTTGTGGGTTGGTATGATTGCAACACTTGGCGCAACTCCTGCTGCTGCTCGTTGAGTAACGTGAGTTGTTGGGTGATTTGCGGGTCCTGCAAAACAGCCAAGCCAGGAATACTTTCTTCCACGGTCAACTGGTCGCTGTTTACCACGCGCTCCTGCTCAATCAAACGCGCCAAATCCCGTAGTATCGCCTGCCGACGCTGCAACTCCTCGCGTTCCTTAGCTAGGGTCTGCAACTGGGCGGTGATGTTGCCCAGGTCCGACTTGGCATCGTACGTACGGTTGCGCTTTACCGAGGCTTGAAAAGCATCTTCGGCACGCTGCAGCGAATCACTATTTCCTCTCAGTTGGCTATCCAGAAAGGCCATTGACTGTTGCGTGCTCTGGGAGTTACGCGCCAGCTTCACCTGCAGGTATACCGAGTCTATTTTGTTGACTATATCTCGGGCCTTTACGGGATTGAAGTCAGTGAATGATACGCCGATGGTATTCGCATCCGGATTAATAATACTAACCGTCAGGTTTTGAGCCAGGTAGCCATTGATGGCTCCAACATCATTTATGACGAAGAAGTACTTTGTTTCCGGGGTTTGCTCGTTGAAATAGTTCGTACGCGTCAACTGAAGCGTGAACCCAGGAGTAATTACAGGCTGACCAAAACGGTACTCGGCACTTTGCTCCTGCTCACCCTTGCCGTAGGCCAGCCGAAAGCGCTGAGCATCCAAAAATTCAACGTTGAATTTTTGTCCGTACTGAATTGGCTCACGCACCGTGTAAGTCACCAAAAAAGGTGAAGTACGATAGAGCTCTGTTTCCAGCACTGTGCCTTCGGCGTAGTAGTTTACGTCGAGTGCTAAAGAGTCGCGCAAACGGGTGTAAATCAGATCTGACTTAATCAGTTCTACCTCGCCGGAGAGCTTGCTTGTACTCTGCATCTGCTCACCCTGCCCACCCATAGGCGACAGACCCAACTGCCCAGCTTGCGTACGCTCGTCGATTTTTATAGTTGATGAAGACTGATATACAGGCTTTGTATAACGCAAATACGTCCAGCTGGCGGCTAGTCCTAGCAGGATCAACAGCAGCATCCATGGCAAACTCCGCCGAGTGACAGAGAGCAGCAAAGGCAGATCTATCCCGCCACCGACGGAGTCATCTTCTGGTTCGGCAACCGGAGCCGGAGTGGCGCCACTGTTAGTAGCATTTCGGATGAGTTCTTCCAGTTCGGCGTTTTCGTTTCGGGCCATCTACTATTGGAAATGACAATCGGCCTCTGAAGCACGGTCTGATAATGCCAGACCATGCGTGGGGCAATTAATTGTTGCGAATGGTGAGGATGATCGAAAACACGATGGTTACAGCATTCAGGGCAATACCAGCTAACCCGATTGCCGGACCAGCATCTACCAACGCATCGAGGAAGGGACGTCGTACGGGCTCGATGTAGATAATGTCGTTTGGCTCAACCTGCAGATTAGCCCGACGCATTCCTTCAATGGTGGTAAGATCAACCATTTCGACCTTTGGGCTGCGCAAATTCCCCCGGATGATTCGAATATTGGAGGCCTTTCCCCCAGAACGGTACAAGGAACCCGCGCCCGCGCCTGCGCCGTCAATTCCACCAGCAGCGGCTAGAACTTCAAGTAAGTTCATGTTGTCGTTGACCAGCGGGATTATTTTGCCTCCTGGCGACCCCAGCACGACAACGCGGTTGTTGGTCACACGTGTCGTTACGAACACTTCTTTATAAAACTCTGTGTAACGACGCTGCAGCAGGCTGTCCGTTTGCAATAGCGTCAGGCCTTGCACCCGTACCCGCCCGATCAGCGGCAGCTTCACATTACCGTCCGTTTGCACCAGAAACTCCGAGTCACCAGCTTGGTTACTGTTTGTAGCTCCCGCCGTAGTAGCAAGCGTACGGCTTCCATTAGCTCCTGTTGACAACTGCCCAGCTGGATTGCCAAACCGCAGCTCCCCGTTAGGGTCGATAATTCGCTCACCGCTATTGGTATACACCCTCACGGCTAGTAAATCATTGACTTGTATCGTATAGTTCCGCTTAATCCGGTTTACTGCGCGCTGAACTAGCGTGGTATCCATCATCTCCTTCTCGTTCATGCGAAACATGACGCGCTGCTTGTAAACGCGATGAGAGCAGGAACTAAAAACCAGCGCAACTAGCGTACACAGCAACAAAAGGCCATTTAGGCGTCGGAATACGGGGGGATGCATGCAGGCTTGGAGAGCCAAAAAAGTGATAGAACGGGCTCTGGCGAAGCCACGCTCAATGGTATCAAAGTCCTTGAAAAACCGTCAAAGTAACTCAATCTGTGCGCCCTTTCAAAATCCCCCCTCTTGCGCCATTGGCTCGGGGCAGGTAATTTGCGTACCTTCGTTCGACCCGAACGAGCGTTTGTTCTTCCTGATCCACATCCCATCATTCCCACCTTTTCTTTTTATCCATGGAACTGGTAGCTACCGAAAACCAGACAATGATTGCCCAGATGGTGCGCGACTTTGGCGCCACCCACATCAAGCCGTTTATGCGGCAGTGGGATGACACCCAGGAGTTCCCCGTTGATGTATTCCACAAGCTCGGTGAACTGGGCCTGATGGGCGTATTGGTGCCTCAGGAATACGGTGGCGCAGGCTTTGGCTACACCGAATATGTAACGGCTATTGCCGAGCTGTCGAAAATTGACCCGAGCATCGGTCTGTCAATGGCGGCGCACAACTCACTGTGTACGGGCCATATTCTGCAGCACGCTTCGGAAGAGCAAAAGCACAAGTACCTGCCGAAGCTGGCCACCGGTGAATGGATTGGGGCTTGGGGCCTGACGGAGCCAAACACGGGTTCTGACGCCGGCAACATGCGCACCACAGCTGTACTCGACGGCGACCATTACGTGCTTAATGGCGCAAAAAACTTTATCACCCACGGCAAAAGCGGTAACGTAGCCGTAGTAATTGCCCGCACCGGGGAAGTAGGCGACTCACACGGCATGACGGCTTTCATCGTGGAGCGCGGCACGCCGGGCTTTGAAGCCGGCCGTAAGGAAGATAAGCTGGGCATGCGCGCCTCCGAGACTACGGAGCTGATTTTTACTGACTGCCGCGTACCAGTGGAAAATGTAATCGGCAAAGTAGGTGACGGTTTCGTGCAGTCGCTGAAGGTGCTGGACGGTGGCCGCATTAGCATTGCGGCGCTGAGCTTGGGCATTGCACAGGGTGCTTTCGAAGCAGCTCTGCAATACTCGAAGGAGCGTCATCAGTTCAATCAGCCAATCAGCAACTTCCAGGGTATCAGCTTTAAGCTGGCCGATATGGCGACCGAAATCGAAGCCGCTTCGCTGCTGACGTATCGCGCCGCTGATATGAAAGATCAGGGCCTGAACGTGAACCGCGAATCGGCCATGGCCAAGCTCTATGCTTCGGAAGTGTGCGTACGCACCTCTAACGAGGCCGTACAGATCTTCGGGGGCTACGGCTACACCAAAGATTACCCCGCTGAGAAGTTCTACCGCGACTCCAAGCTGTGCACCATTGGTGAAGGAACCTCTGAGATTCAGAAGCTCGTCATTGCCCGTACCATCCTCAAATAGTCCCGGATTGGGCTGTTTGCAGCAGTAAACGTTGATTTAAGGCTAACTAACTTTTTGCTCTGCTTTACCTCGTTAGGGGCTTCAAAGCAGTCCGTCAAGCTTTTGCGGCAAAAAATCAGCGACATCAGTATAATCATCTGAAATCAGTGATTATCTTTGCAGCCCTCAAACTCTGAAACTCACGCTTTCTTTTTTTATGCTCATCGTCCAGATCAAGGAAAACGAGTCGGTTGACCGCGCGCTGAAGCGTTTCAAGAAAAAATTCGAACGCACTGGTGTGCTGAAAGAGCTCCGTCGCCGGACGTTTTTCCAAAAGCCGTCGGTGACCAAGCGTAAGCAGCGCGAGAAGGCTGCCTACAAGCAGCAGATGTACGGTACGCAAGACTAACTTGCCTGTACCGCCTCGCTTTCGGCTTGGCATCTGACTACAGCTTCACAGCCGGCTGGCTCCGCACTGCGCGGAGCCAGCCGGCTGTTTTTTTATGTTTTGATTTTCGGTCGGGTTTCCTACATTGGCTATCCGCCTGCTGCCGCCCCCGCGGCTTCCCGTATGTATGGAAGCATTTTTCGATTACTTACGCTTTGAACGTCGTTACTCCCCGCATACGGTGCTATCGTACCAAACCGATTTACGACAGTTCCACGACTTCCTGCAGCACACCTACGACCTTTCCGACGCCAGCGCAGCCGACCACACCCTGATTCGTTCGTGGATCGTGACCTTGATGGAGCAGAAGCGCGACCCGCGCACGGTGAACCGGAAGATTGCCTGCCTCCGCTCCTACTACAAGTTTCTGCTGCGCGCGGGCCATATTGTCCGCAATCCGATGCTGCGCATTACGCCGCCCAAGACAAGCAAGAAGCTACCGGATTTCGTACCGGAGGAGCCTCTGAATGTGATGCTCAACTCCTTTCAGTTCGAAGACAGCTTTGCCGGGGTGCGCGACCAGCTGATGCTGGAAATGCTTTATGGTACCGGTATTCGCTTATCCGAGCTGATTGGCATCGGCCATCACGATGTGAGCATATCGGCCCGAACGGTACGCGTAACGGGCAAGGGCAACAAGCAGCGGATCGTGCCGCTGAACCCTTCGCTGATTGCAGTAGTGGAAAACTATATAGTGCGCAAGAACAGCGAATTCGAGGCGGCCAACAACGCCGACGGGCCGCTCATCGTTACTGACAAAGGCAAGCCACTCTACCCGCAGCTAGTGTATCGTACTGTTAAGCACTACTTAAGCCAAATCACCTCGGCGCCCGGGCAGCAACACCCACACGTGTTACGCCATTCCTTTGCCACGCACCTGCTGGGCAAAGGCGCCGATCTGAATGCCATTAAGGAACTGCTTGGGCACGCGAACCTGGCGGCTACGCAGGTGTACACGCACCTGAACATCGACAAACTGAAGGCAGTATTTGAAAAGGCCCACCCAAAGGCCTGAGGTTCATTTTCTCAATCAAAACCCCATACCAGATGAAAGTACAGATGCAATCGGTGCACTTCACCGCCGATCAAAAGTTGCTCGACTTCATCCAGAAGCGCCTCGATAAACTTGAAACGTTTTACGACCGCGTTACCGAAGGCGAAGTGATTATGCGCCTTAATAACAACGACGGCGTTAACAACAAGACAGTTGAAATCAAGCTATTCGTCCCGGGCACTACTCTGTTCAGCCAAGAAAACGCGGCCAGCTTTGAAGCAGCAGCCGACTCAGCAGCCGAACAGCTTAAAAAACAGCTTATTCGTCACAAGGAAAAACAAGTAGCTCACTGAGTTACTACTGCTTACAAAGGAAACGCCCGGCCTGCAAATGCAGGCCGGGCGTTTCCTTTGTAAGCAGGCTGAGTAACAGACTAGAGGCTGAAGGCCTGCTTGATCTGATCTACGTAATCGAGCTTCTCCCAGGTGAAAGTTTCCACCGTGCGGGTTTCGCCGTTGGTCAGCGTCACTTGCTTGGTTTGTGGCTCGCGGCCCATGTGGCCATAAGCAGCCGTTTCACCGAAGATGGGGTTCTGCAGGCCGAAGCGCTGAACAATGGCGTACGGACGCATGTCGAACAGCTGGTCAACTTTCTCGGAGATCTGACCGTCGGTGAGCTTTTGCCCGCTGGCATCGGTAGCTTTGGTGGTGCCGTAGGTGGTCACGTACAGGCCTACCGGCTTGGCTACGCCGATGGCGTAAGCTACTTGCACCAACACCTGATCGGCTACACCAGCAGCCACGAGGTTTTTGGCGATGTGACGGGCGGCGTAGGCAGCCGAGCGGTCAACCTTCGACGAGTCCTTGCCTGAGAAAGCGCCGCCGCCGTGGGCACCTTTGCCGCCATAAGTATCCACGATGATCTTGCGGCCGGTGAGGCCGGAGTCACCGTGCGGGCCGCCGATTACGAACTTGCCCGTGGGGTTGATGTGGTAGGTGATTTCGTCGGTGAAGAGGGCCTGTACCTCGGCGCTCAGCTGAGCTTTCACGCGCGGAATCAGGATGCCTTTTACATCGTCCGAAATGCGACGCAGCATGGTTTCTTCGGAAGCATCGAAGTCGTCGTGCTGGGTAGACACCACGATGGTATCGATGGCCTCGGGCGTGTTGTCGTCAGAGTAGCGGATGGTTACCTGCGACTTTGCGTCGGGGCGCAGGTAGGTCATCTGCCGGCCTTCTTTGCGGATAGCCGACAGCTCGCGCAGCAGGCGGTGCGACAAATCGAGGGCCAGCGGCATGTAGTTGTCGGTTTCGCGGGTAGCGTAGCCGAACATCATGCCTTGGTCGCCAGCGCCCTGATCTTCGGGGTTCTGACGCTCCACGCCTTGGTTGATATCGGGCGACTGCTCGTGCAGGGCCGACAGGATACCGCAGGACTCAGCTTCGAATTTGTATTCGGCCTTGGTGTAGCCAATGCGCTTGATGACCTCGCGGGCCACGCCCTGCACGTCAACGTAGGCTTTGGATTTTACTTCCCCCGCTACGACTACGAGGCCCGTGGTGACGAGCGTTTCGCAAGCTACTTTGGAAGCGGGGTCCTGCCGCAGAAATTCGTCAAGAATGGCGTCAGAGATTTGGTCGGCTACTTTGTCGGGATGGCCTTCCGAGACTGATTCAGAGGTAAACAGATAAGGCATTGCGCTGGTATGGTGCCGGCTTCGGTGAAACCTGAAACTCCTTGAGCGCCCCGGCAGAGCGGCAGGGAGTGGGTCGCAAAGCTACCGAAATTCAGGTAAGTCCGATGGGGGCTCAACAATTCTCTTGCGCCCGCTACAGCCGTTGACCAGACTCGCCGACCTCTCTCTGGTGTATCATGCCGAAGCACTTGCGGCTAAAAAAGCTTACCGGAACACTCCTACCAAGTATCAACCGGCACTGTCGGGCTAACCTTGCGCTTACGGAAGGCGTTTGAGCCAACATCTCCCCTTCTTTCGACCTTCTCATGAAAACGCTTTTCAATTGGCTGCTGCTCGCAACGGCCGCTTTCACTGCCCTCCCTGCCCAGAGCCAAGTACGCTCCCCCTACCAAACCAGCCTTGCCGTGGACGGCCCCGTTACAGGTGGCCTGATGCTGGTTACAGGCATAGCTTTCAATCAAAGCCGCAAAGACAAAGGCCTGACCGAAGCGGAAGTAGCAGCGCTGCGCAAGGAAGATGTCAACGGCTTCGACCGATTTTCGGCAGGCTATTACAACGACAACATCAAGCGCATCAGCGACTACCCCTTCTACGGTTCCTTCGCGGCTCCTTTGGCGCTTATCGCCGCCGATCCAGCCGTGCGCTCCAAGGCTGGCCAGGTAGGCGTGCTTTACCTGCAGTCAATTTCGCTGACGGGCGCCTTGTTTACGGTAGCCATTTCCTCAGTGGAGCGCAGCCGCCCGCTGGCCTACAGCACCGACCCCAACGTAAGCCTTCGCGACCGAAGCAACAACAATTCGAACAACTCGTTTTTTGCGGGCCACACGGCCGCTACAGCGACCAACACCTTTTTCGTGGCTAAGATCTTCCACGATTTCCATCCCGATTCGCCGGCCCGGCCTTACGTGTGGGCTGCAGCAGCGGCCGTGCCAGCGGCGGTAGGTTACATGCGCCTGAAGGCTGGCAAGCACTTCCTATCCGATAACATTATTGGGTACACCGTGGGCGCCGCTTCGGGCATTCTGATTCCGCAACTGCACAAAAAATCTGGCAGCTACTCCATGACGCCGGTACAAGGCTTCAACGCCAACGGCTACGCTTACGGCGGCCTGATGCTGACGAAGCGACTGTAGAAACCAAAACTCTGATTTAACTAACAACAAGCCCCTAATGCGCTGCAGTAGGGGCTTGTTGTTGGTGTAGCTTGGCGTGAGTCGGCAGGCCTTGATTAAGCACCGGCCATTACGGCTGCAGGCTCGGGCAAGGGGCTGGTGAACTGGTCGCGTAGCTTCTCGTAGGCCGTCGGGCTTAAGGCTAAGTACTCCAGCAAATCAGTGGTTTTTTCAGAAGTTTTGCCTTTATCATCGGTTTCGATGATGACCTGCTCCAGAGAAGCATAGCAGCAGGTAGAGTCGCTAGGGGCAGCATAGAGCTTCAGCCGACAAAACACAGGGTCCGCGTTGTCGGCTAGCGGAGCCAGCTCGCCGGCTTGAAGCGCCGTTTGAGCTTCGGCCGCGCTGGTAAACAGTTGTGCCCGTCGGGTCATGGTTTCTTCTTGTGCCCACTCACCGGCCAATTCCGAATAGGGAGCCTTGGCAGCGGCACGGGCCGTAAGCACGGGCAGCAGCACGATTATCCCGGCTTCGATCAGCCATACCAGCCACAGAATTATACCGCTTATTTGGATTCCGAAGATAGACCAGGTTCCATTCTGCGCCACTTGGCTCATGAACTCCGCCATGTTGGCGGGCTGAGTCAGGATAGCCACAAACAATTCGGGATTGAAGGAGGTGCTGGCAATCGACATTTTGCGAATACCGCTACCAAAGGTGTCCACATCGGTGGTATTGACCAGCAGGGTGATATAGACGCCCCACTGCAAGTATTCGGCAGCCAGTCCTACCAGCAGCCCCAAGCCGCTGGCCAGATTAGGATTGCGCAGCTTTCCGAGCCGCACCAGGCGCATCAGGGCCATGCCCAGCACCAAGCCGAACCCCGCAGTGGCTACTGCATTGACATATATCAGCGGGATATACCAGATGGCGTATACATACACCAGCGCCAATACGGCAGCAGCGGACACACCGCCTAGCACGTAAAGCAAGGTACCGCCGATAGAGAATCGATTGGATGGTTGGTAGAAGTCGGTCATAGAAACTAGGTTATTTGCACCCTAAATAGCCTAATTGCATTCTGCTATGCAAGGCCTAATGAGTGGTTTTTAGCGTTATGAGTTTAAAGAGGCTCGGCCAATTCGAGGTATTAGCCCTCTGACAGCCATAGCACAAACCAGCAAAGGCTAACAGGCCGCTTCTCCCGGGGAGAAGCGGCCTGTTAGCCTTTGCTGAGCGTATAAAGTCGCAGTTATCGACTCCCCGTGGCGCCTCCGGTAGCTGGAGTGCCGTTGGCACCCTGCCCGCGCAGGGTGGTTTCGAACAGCTTCAGGATGCGCTTGTACTCATCGGTCCAGGATGAGGGCTCTACGAAGCCGTGGTCTTCCACAGGGTAGACGGCCAGCTCCCAGTTATCTTTTTGCAGCTCGATGAGGCGCTGGGTGAGGCGTACGATATCCTGGAAATGCACATTGGTATCTACCATGCCATGGCACATCAGCAAGTGCCCTTTCAGGCCTTCGGCGTAGTTGATGGGCGACGAGCGGGCATAGGCGATGGAGTCGTTGTAGGGCTCGTTGAGGATATTGTCGGTGTAGCCGTGGTTATAATGGGCCCAGTCGGTGACGGAGCGCAGGGCGGCGCCAGACTTAAACGCATCGGGCTGGGTAAACATGGCCATCAGGGTGATGAAGCCGCCGTACGAGCCGCCATAGATGCCAATGCGCTGCGGATCGACGTTGTACTTGTCGACCAGCAGCTTAGCGCCGTCGATCTGATCTGACAAGTCCTTGCCGCCCATGTAACGGTAGATGCCGGTACGCCAGTCGCGGCCGTAGCCGGCGGAGCCGCGGTAATCCACATCGAGCACGGTGTAGCCGCGGTCGGCCAGCAGGTTGTGGAACATATATTCGCGGAAGTAGGTGCTCCACCATTTGTGCGCGTTCTGCAGGTAGCCGGCGCCGTGCACAAATACCACGGCCGGCCGCGTGGGGTCTTGCTGGGCCGGGCGGTACAGGCGGGCGTACACCGTGGCGCCGTCCTGGGCCTTGAAGGTCACGATTTCGGGTTCGCGCCACTTGTAGCTTTCAAACTCGGCGGTGGTGGAGTGCGTGAGCGGCCGCATTTTGGCGCCGGGCTTGTTGTCCATCACGTACAGCTCCCAAGGCTTGTTGGCGTAGCTGTAGCGCACGGCCAAGGTCTTCTCATCGGGCGACAAGGAAACTTCGTGGGCGCCGGGTTGGGTAGTGATTTGCGTGAGGGCACCACCCTCCACGGGCATGCGGTAGAAGTGCTGCTCGCCGGGGTGGGACTTATTGGCTGTGAGGTACCAGGTTTTCTTATCTCGGCTGAGGCGGGCCTGTTGCACCTCAAAGTTGCCGCTGGTCAGGGCTTTCTTCTGCGCCGAGGTTACGTCCACCGTGTAGAGGTGCGAGTAGCCGGTTTCCTCGCTCTGAAACCACACGCGCTTGCCGTCGGGCATCCAGCCCACGTTCCCGGCTTCGTAGCCGATGCCCGGGCCGTTGATCCAGGCTTCGTCGCGCTGGCGTTCGAGCAGGCTGATTTTCTGCGTGGTGGGGTCGAGGGCTACAATCCACCGATCCTTGTTGTCGGTGGAGCGCACCACCAGGAAAGCGCGTTGGCCGTTCTCGTTCCAGTACGGGCCGTAGGGCGCTACGCGGCGCACTTCGGTGGCCGGTTTGTCTTTGGCCGTTTTGTCGCTTTCGGCGGGCATGGGCGCCTTTGCTTTAAGCTGATACTCTTTCCGGTAAGCGGGCAGCTCGTCGAGGCCTTTCAGCTCTTTGTAGCCCAATACGAAGGTGGTGTCGCGGCCGACGTCGTACAGGCCCAGCTCCTGCGCCGTTTGAGGGGCACCTACCTTATTGCGGGTGTTAATGTCCTCGGTGAAGCCGGAGGCCGTGACGAAGTTGGGCACGATGGCCACCTTGTCGTTGGTCGGGGCTTGCACCAGCGTGTAGGTGACGTAGCGGCCATCGGGCGACAGGCGCAGGTTTTCTACGGTCTGATTGCCGAGGTAGATGGCCTTAGGCCGCAGCTTGGCCAAGGCTTTTTGCACCCGCTCCCGCGCCAGGCGGTCCTGGTCGCGCAGACGAATTACTTCAAACAGCGCCAGCTGCTGGGCGCGCAGGTACTTTTCGGATTTGTCGTTGCTGGGGCCGGCCGGGCGCGGACCGCGGCGGAAGTCGGTTCGCTGCACGGTTTCGCCGGTGGCGGGGTCCCAAGTGAAGAGGTTGCCGCCGCGGGTGTAGCTCACCACGCGGTCCAGCAAAGCAAATGCGGCGTCTGTTTCGCGCTCGGCGGTATTGGTTACGCGCCGCGCTTTGCCCGATTTGAGGTCGAGCAAGTAGATGTCGCCGTCTTTCTCATACACCTTACGGGTGAAGGCGGCATTGTAGTCGCCGCGGGCGGCGGGCAGTTGGCGCTGCTCCGCGAGGCTTACTTTGCGCGGCGCCTTGCCGTCGGGCGTAGTGACGTAGAGCGAGTCACGACGGGCTTTTTCAGGGTTCCACTGGAAATAGATGCGCTTGCCGTCTTCGCTCCAGTAGGCGTTGGAAGGCAAACCGCCCAGCCACTGCGCCGGCTCGCGCATGATCTTTTCTACCGACAGCGGGGCCAGCGCCGTAGTCGAGGTGGGGGAATTTTGAGCCACGGCGACCAGCGGCGACAAAGCCAGCAGCCGCAGCGCAGATGAAAAACGCATAGCGAAAGGGTATTCTGGGAAAAGGCGCAAACCACGCCTGCCAAAGACAAAGCGCCAAGGTAGGCGTTGCAAGGTGCCGAAGCGAAGATTCGGCTGTCCGGCAGAAATGGCCACGCTAACCGATATAGTTCGTGGCGCGGGATTGGCGTAGCGGCCAACGGCAAGCCGATTAGCCGACTGTCAGCTCTTTCAGCTTCGCCCCACTCTCCCACACCTGCAGCTCGGCCTGCAGGTTACGCCGGGCAGCAACTTCCCTCTGCTCACGAGCGTAAGGCGTGCGGTACAAAGGCGAATCAAGCAGCTGACGCAGAACTTTGGCCCGGCCGGGGCGGTAAAGCAGCTCGGGCACCATCCGGTACTCCTGGCGCACTTGGTGGGCGTATTCGGCATACGCGGCGGGTTCAGCACCGAGAATCCAGAGGTCGGCATCAAGCAGTAGGGCCGTGTCTTGGGCGTCTTCGGACTCGGTGGCAGCGTGGTGCTGCGTACGGCGGATGAGGTAGTCGACGCGGGCCAGCTGCTCGGCCGTCAGCTGGCTGCCCTGCAGGTGCCGACGCGCGGCTTCGGCGCTGCGCGCCTCGTTGTCGTGGCGGAGTGGATTGTACACTATATCGTGAAACCAGATGGCCAGCTCGACTACCGCCGAATCGGGCGCATGCTCAGGATGGGTATCGAGCACGCCAAACATGGTGGCGAGGTGCGGCAGCGCGTGGTAATGTCGATCGGAGCCGGAGTAGGCTTTTCGGAGGTAGTCGAACGCAGCTGCGCTGGCAGCCCCCGGCAGCAATGGCGCTACCTTGCGCTGCCAGCGGGCCGCCAACGCTTCCGAAACGGATGCGGTTTGGTCACGCACAGGTTAGAAATTTAGCGGCGGGTGCTTTTCGTCATGCTCCGTAGCGTCCTGGAAAGCTTTGGCCAAAGCCAACAGCTTGCCTTCCTGGTACAGCTGGCCGGTAAAGGTGATGGTGCTCGGCAGCCCATTGGGACGGAAGCCGTTGGGAACCACCACGGCTGGGTGGCCAGTCAGGTTGGTGATGACCAAGTTGCTGCTGAACGACGGCGCGATGTAGGCGTCCAGGTTTTTGATGCGTGCATCGAGGTCTTCGATAAGTAGGCGGCGGGCCCGCTGGGCTTGGATGTATTCCACCGCCGGTACAAAGCGCGAGGCGCGGAACAGGCTGGGCCAAGCGTTGCGGTCCTGCTTCACCATCTGCGCATCGCGGCCCGAGCGCGTCAGGTCGTCGAAGGCAGCGGCGCCCTCGGCGGTCAGCAAGAAGGTCATGTCGCCCGCAGGCAGCTTGGGCAACCCCAGCTCTACCAGTTGCACCCCAAGCTTGCGCAGGGCATCCAGCACCGCCTGATCGTTGGCTTTGGTGGGGTAATTGCGGTCGAAGTCGGCCTTGACGTAGCCTACGCGGAGCTGCTTCAGGTCGGTATCGAAAGCGTAACGGAAGGCAGGCACGGAGCCCGGTACTGTGAGCGTCGCGGCGTCGCGGGGGTCGAGGCCTTCCAAAGCGGCGAATACCACCGCGCAATCCTCGGCCGAGCGGGTGATGGGACCGGCTTTGTCCATGCTCCAGCTCAGGGCCATGGCGCCGGCCCGGCTTATGCGCCCGTAGGTCGGGCGCAGGCCGGTGGTGCCGCAGGCGGTGCTGGGGCTCACGATGGAGCCCAGCGTCTCGGTACCGATGGCGTAAGGCACCAGGCCCGCCGCTACCGCCGATGCCGAACCGGCCGAGGAGCCGCTGCTGCCCTGCTTAAGGTCCCATGGGCTGCGCGTCATGCCGCCGTACCACACGTCGCCCATGGCTAGCTCGCCCAAGGTAAACTTGGCCACCAGCACGCCGCCCGCGTTGCGCAGGCGCTCCACCACGGCGGCGTCTTCGTCCAAGACCTGATCCTTATAAGGCACCGAGCCCCAGGTCGTTTTGTAACCCTTGGTGCTGAACAAGTCTTTTACCCCGAACGGCACGCCGTGCAGCGGCCCGCGGTAGCGCCCGGCCTTGATTTCGGCGTCGGCTTCGCGGGCCTGCTTGAGGGCCAGCTCCTCGGTAAGCGAGGTTACGCACAGCAGCTTGGGGTCGTATTTTTTAAGGCGAGCCAGAAAGAACTGAGTCAGCTCTTCGGAGCTAATCTGCTTGGTGCGCAGCAGTTCGCCTAGCTGCCGCACGGAGTAAAAGGCCAGGTCGTCGCGGTTGGCGGGCACCGTCACTTTGGCCATTTTGGGCAGTTTACCCCGGTCCACGCGCGCCTTCTGTGCGTCGACGGTCCGCAAGCGCAGCGGCACTGGGTCAAAGACCATCGTAGGTGCAACACTGTTGGGCATATTCAGCTTGCGCAATGCCTCGTAGCTGGCGCGCGATTCGCTTACCTCGCGGCGGGCCGAGTCGAGTTGGGCATCGGAGAAGCGCAGGCCCAGCAGTTCCTGCGCGGCGCGCAGCATGGGCACGGTAACGGGGGCAGGAGTTTCGGCGGTGTGCGTGGTGAGGGCGCCCGCGCCGAAGCACGCTAGGCCACCCACCAAGTAAAGAGCGTATCGTTTCATGAACGTAACAACAAGAGAATCGGCAGCTAGTGCCAGGGGAAAGATCGGAAATAACGTCAATCCAAGTAGCTCACAAAACCGTTATGCAATAGAAGCTTTGGATTATCTGATCATCAACCCGTTAAAGCTTGGTCTATGAAACGTTTTGCCGCACTCGTTTTACTTATTTGTACTGCGCTGGCTTTAAGCCCGACCCACCTCAGTGCCCAACCAAGCACTTATCAGGTCGGTAACACGACGTTGTCGATTTCTACGCTGACTACCGGGCTCGACACTCCCTGGGAAGTGCTGTGGGGGCCCGACAACCGGCTGTACGTGACCGAACGAGGCGGACGCATCAGTCGCATTGATCCGAATACCGGACAAGCCACGGTGCTGGCGACGATTTCGGACGTGACGGAAACCGGTGAAAGCGGCCTGCTGGGCATGGTGCTAGCGCCTGCCGGGGCGAGCAATCAGTACAATGTGTTTGTGGTGTACAACTACACCGCCAACGGGCAGCTTAGGGAAAAGCTGGTGCGGTACCAGTACGCACTCGGCGGAAACACGCTGACGAACCCACAGGTCATTCTGGGCGACATTCCGGCCCAGACCACGCACAGCGGCTCGCGCCTGCTGCTGCTACCCGACAACACCTTGCTCATGACCACCGGCGACGCACAAAATCTCTCGTCGGCTCAGAATCCGCAGAGCCTTACGGGCAAAATCCTGCGGCTCAACCAAGATGGCAGTGCTCCCGCTAATAATCCTACGCCCGGCTCACTGGTATACTCGCTGGGCCACCGCAATCCGCAGGGCTTGGTACGGGCACCCTCAGGCCGCATTTACAGCTCGGAGCATGGCCCCGGCAACGACGACGAGTTGAACCTCATCGAAGCTGGCCGCAACTACGGCTGGCCCACGGTGGAAGGCTTCTGCAACCTGCCGGCCGAACAAACCTTCTGCCAAGCTAACAACGTGCGTGAGCCGCTGGCGGCCTGGACGCCCACGCTGGCCGTGGCAGGCCTCACCTACTACGACCACCCGGCCATTCCGGAATGGCGCAATGCGCTGTTGATGGTAACCTTGCGCACGGGCTTGCTTAAGTCTCTCATGCTTTCTACTGATGGCCTGCAAGTACAGCAGCAAGCCGACTTGTGGAGCGGTACTTACGGACGCCTGCGGGCCATTTGCGTCTCGCCGCAGGGCCGCGTGTACGTGGCCACTTCCAACCGCGACGGCCGCGGTAATCCAGCTGCCAACGACGACCGCATTCTGGTGCTTGAAAACCGCGCCTTCTCCCCCACTGCCGCTCGCAACCGCAGCAGCGCCAGCCTGGCCTTGTACCCCAACCCCGTAGCCGCCGGCGCCCCCGCCACGGTACAACTGCCAGCCCTAACTACCACAGCCGCCGTCACGCTTACCGATCTGCAGGGCCGCGAGGTGTGGCAGGGCCAACTGGCGGCGGGGCAGCGCGCAATAACGGTGCCCGCTACCGCCGCGGGCTTGTACCTATTGCGCGTACGTCAGCCCGATGGCCAGGAACTGCTGGGCCGGCTCCTACGGCAGTAAACCCAGGACCTCATCCGCAATAAAAAAGCGGCGTCTCAGTTGAGACGCCGCTTTTTTATTGCGGATGAGGCAACCTGATTAGTTGACCATCACTTTGCGCGTCAAGGCATTGCCCTCGATCACCACCCGCAGGGTGTAGAGGCCGTGGCTAAGACCTTGCGTGGCAAGCTGCTGCTCGGCAGCACCGTTGCGCACGTTTACCTGCTTTTCAAGCACTACCTGACCCAGCGCGTTGAGCAGCTGTACCTGGGCAGCCGAGGCACTTCCGACACCGGTAAGACGCACCGTCAGCTCGCTACCGTGCACGGGATTCGGGAACACGCCCAGCTCACCGGCAGCCAGCGCGTTGCGGCTGGAAGTGATGGTGCCCAGCGTGAAGGCACCTTGGGTATCTCCCGAGTTGTAGCCCGAAACGGCCATGTAGTAGGTGGTACCAGCCGTCAGACCCGCGAACTGCTGGCGTCCTACGCTCACGTTGGAACCAGTAGAAGCGCGGCAAGCCACCATGGCAAAGCCCGTGGTGCAGTTGCTGGCCGTGAACAGGCGGAGCATACCAGCCGCCGAGCCGGTGATGTTTACGTCAAGCGACGTAACGCCGGTGGGCAGCGTCACGCGGTACCATACGTCTTTAGGCGCCAGCGCGGGCGTGCAAGCCGGCAACATACCGCTTAAACCGCCTACGGTGCTAGTGGTAGCGCCTGAGTTAGTACCGGATACGGCCGTTACCTGGCCGGTGCTGTTAGCCGCTAGTGCCACAGCGCCGCAGGGCTCGTCGTTATTCGGAATAGCAATGGCCGTACGGAAGCAGGCTTCTACCGAAGTGTTGCTGACGCCAACTTGCGAGCCGCAATTTTTAGTCACGTAGAAGCAGTACTCCGTGTTCGGCTGCAGGGTGGTCAGGGTCGTTGTGGGCGTAGTGAGGTTGTTTATGGTCGTACCCTGGCTCGGGGTGAAACCACGCGGGCCGTACGTTACGCTGTAGGTTTCGCCCGCGGCCAGCGTGCCAGCCCAAGTCAATACAGCGCCATTGGCCGTTACGCTGCCAGCTGCTGGTACAGTGGGCGTAGCGCAGGCGCCGGGAGGCGTAAAGGAACGCACGCAGATGTTGGCGACACCGGTGGGGGTGGCATTGCCATACACCCACACGCGAATGTACACCGTGCTGCCGGGCGTCAGGCCCGTGCGGCTGATCGAGGAGTAGTTGAGGTTGCCGTCGTCGTCGTCGCACTCAATGGCCGTGAGATTGGCACAGGTTCCCGAGTAGATTTCCATTCCCGTGTCGATGGTGGGAGCTCCACCCACAGAGTCAGTTTCAAATACCAAAGAGCCGTTGGCGGGCACCGTTATTTGGAACCATACATCACCACCCGAGTAGCTGGCGCAGCTGGGAGTAGGGGCCCCAGTCGACGAAGATGCGCCGGTCAGGTTAAAGCGGGTGCGGGTGGTACAGGCATTGCCAGTGGCTACCTGCAGCGTCTGGGCGGAGGCGCAGTCGTTGTTGGTAGGAGGCGGCAGATTGGTAGTGAAGCTGGCGGGGCCCGTGCGGGGGCTATTGCCGGTCGTACCGCCGCAGTTCTGCGTCACGTAGAACTGGTAGCCAGTGTTAGGCGTAAGGCCCGTCAGCACCACATTGGTAGCCGTAAGGCCCGTGCGTACTGTGCCCGAACCAGGCGTAAAGCCCGTGGGTCCATATTCTACGGTAAATGTTCCACCGCCGCTAGCGGCCCAGGAGAGCGTAGCACCCGTGCTGCTAAGGGCAGTAACCGCCAGCGTACGCGGCGCCGGGCAACCCGTAACGGGTGCGGGCGTGAAACCATAAACCTGACCCGTGGCAGGCTTGGTGCTGATATTGTTGGTTTCAGTG
The DNA here is from genome assembly GCF_058932745.1 of Hymenobacter sp. FMD4. Lineage (NCBI taxonomy): Bacteria > Pseudomonadati > Bacteroidota > Cytophagia > Cytophagales > Hymenobacteraceae > Hymenobacter > Hymenobacter sp. FMD4. The sequence goes on along the minus strand of NZ_JBZYWH010000022.1, from coordinate 37,799 downwards.
GTTGAGCTGGTGGTGGGAGTTGCTGTAGCGCTGCTCAACGACAGGAACGAGCCCGAGCCGGTGCCCACACCCGCCAAGCCAATGGAAGCTGAAGGCGTATCCAACGCTCCAGTCTCCTGCTGGTAAACGAACTCAACGCGGTTGGTACCCTCGTAGAGCTTCACCTGAAAGGAAATGTTTGGACTGGCAGCCGTATAGCGCCAGCGCCAGTTCCGCCATTCCATTGTAAACACCCGGTTTGGGGCTGTGCCTGTGGTTGCATAGCTAGCCGTGCCCGCACCGCCGTGCAGATCGTCCCACAGCGGAGCCACCAAAGGCCGAATACTAGCGGCACCGGTACTAAGATTGTTGCTTAGGTCGCTCGAGCTTGCAGTAGCATTAAACGTAAGCCAGCCGTTTGAAGAGGCCTTCACCTGGGTAAACGATACCCCGTCGTAGGTAAATGTGAAGCCGATGGGCAGGCTAGCCGACAAGGCGTCGTCCACCTGAATGGAGGCGACAGCAGTACCGCCGGTTACGGGTGTGTACGTACCCTGCGTCGCTGCAAACGTGTAGGTGTCTACTTGAGCTTGTGCTGTACTAAGGCCAAGCGCCATTGCCACTCCCAGCAGAGCGGCTCGGCGCCAAGCTTTCCATGACTGCCAAACGCGTAAAGATTTTACCATAGGATAATGGGTGAAGGTGAGGAGAGAAAAATGGATGGTTTCAAATCCCAAGAAGCAAAAAAAAAGACAGCAACGCTGCTGCGTTGCTGTCTTTATTGATGAGCCTGGAATCTTTACTCCACTACCACCTTGCGCACCACCGTTTCGTTGCCGATGGTGAGACGCACTTGATAGAGGCCGGTAGCCAGCCCATTGGTTTTCAGCGTTTCGCTCAGCACGCCGTTGCGTAGGTGGGCGGTCTGCTTCAGCACCACCTGGCCCAGAGCGTTCAGCACTTCGCACTGTACGCTGCCAGCAGCTTTGGCGCCGCTTACGCGCACGTTCAGCAACGAGCCGTCGTTCACCGGGTTCGGGAACACTGTTACTTGACCGCCGGCTAGCTCGCCACGTACCGAAGTCACATCACCGATGGTGAAGGCTCCCTGCGGGTCGTTCGAGTTGTAGCCCGAAACGGCCATGTAGTAGGTGGTGCCAGCCGTGAGGCTGCCGAACGACACGCGGCCCATTGCCTGACCGGTACCTGTAGCGGCTTGGCAAGCTACCATGGCAAAGCCTGTGGTGCAGTTGCTAGCTGTGTACAGGCGTACCATGCCGGCCGTCGTGCCATTCACGTTGAAGGCCAAGGTGGTTTGCCCTGCGGGCAGCGTCACCCGGAACCATACATCCTTCGGCGCCAGTGCAGGTGAGCAGGCCGGCAAGAGCCCGGCAATACCCCCTACGGTAGTGGTAGTAGCGCCCAGGGTCGTGCCCGAGGTTACCACCATACTGCCTGCGCTGTTGAAGGTCAACGGCGTAGCCGTGCAAGGTTCGTCGTTGGTAGCAGCTGCGAGGCCGGTCCGGAAGCAGAATGGGCCTGCCCAAGCGCTTTGACCGTTGGTAGCGCCGCAGTCCTGCCGCACGTAGAAGCAGTACTCCCGATCGGGCGTCAGCGCGCTGAGCGTGGTGCTTTGGCTGGTGATACCCGATACCGTGGTGCCCTGGCCTTGGGTAAAGCCTTGCGGCCCGTACTCTACTATATAAGTGGAGCCCGCGGACTGAGTACCGCCCCACGACAAGGAAGCCGTGGTGCTGGTGACTACCGGAGCTGCCGGTGTCAGCGGTGCCGGGCAATTCGGGAGCAGCGAAGCGCAGATGGTGAACGGTCCCTGCGCATCGGTAGCACTGTAGCCTGATACCCGTACGTAGTAGGTCGTAGAGGGCGTCAGGTTCTGCAGGTCGAGGTTCGGAGCTGCTACTGAGCTGCTGGTGGCAGCGCAGCCAATCTGCGTAAACGGTCCGCTGGCGCCGCTTGCCGACGAGAAGGCGCGCAGCTGGCTAGCTGGCACCCCGGTTACGCTCACGCGCACGGCCGTGCTGGTGGGACCAGTAGCGGCAGTGGTGAATCGGAACCATACGTCCTTTGGCGTGGTGCCGGTACCGCAGTTATTCGGTGACGTACCGGGGTTAGCGTAGCCGTTGGCGGTGGTCGTAGTGGCCCCTACGTTTGTAGCAGCTAGCGGCGAGCAGGTCGTACCTACCGTGAGCATAATGGCACCAGCCGGGTCATCGTTGGTAATCTGCGTATTGAACACTACCGGGCCACCTGCCGCGGAATTGGCAGTGCCGCAGTTTTGCGTTACGTAGAACTGGTAAGGCGTACCTGGCGTCAGGCCGGTTACGGAGTAGGTAGTGCCCGTGATATTCGGTACCGACGTGCCTTGACCCTGGGTAAAGCCGATGGGACCGTACTCCACCGTGTAAGTGCCCGTGCCGCCAGCTACCCAGTTCAGCACAGCCGAAGTAGAGGTAATGTTGGTGACCGTGAGGCCAGCTGGCGAGAGGCAGCCCGTAGCCGACTCCACGCGCACGTTGTCCAAACCGATGTCAGTAGAACCGAAGTCCGAACGACCCCGGAAACGGATAACAGCCGTGGCCGATGTTGAGGTCAGCGGCAGCGCCTGGTTAGTCCAGCTAGCAGCTTGATTAAAGCGTAGCAGGGCCGGGCCGAAGGTTTGGCCACCGTCCGTCGACAGGTGCACCGTCAGCGAATCGGTGCCCGAAGTATTGAGGAAGTCAAAGGTCAGACGCTTATTGCCGGCCTGGCTCAAGTTCACGTACAGATCTAACGTGCCTACGGTACCCGAGGTGCCATACGAGCTGTGGAAGCGAGCGGAGTTGGTGCCTTGGCTGCTGGCGGGCGTATAAGCGCCGAACGTCGGGCTGGTCCAGAAGCCAGCACCGTCATCGTTGCGACGCCACGAAGCGTCTGCATCGGTCGATGCGGGCGTGCTGCGCCAGCTGTTCGAAGGTACGTCGCGCGTGGTGCAGGCGTCTACCCAAGTGTTGTCGAAGCCTTCGATTACGGGCAGCGTAGCGTAGGCCGGAGCGTTCAGCGTTACCTGCACCGGCGTGGAGTTAGCTGACTGGCCCGAGCACGTCAGCACCGCGCGGAAGGAAGTCGTAGCCGTCACCGGAGCCGTGGTGTACGTAGAGTTCGTAGCGCCGGTGATGTCGGTGTAAGTGGTGCCGTTGGTTGAGCTCTGCCACTGATAGGTCATGCCCGTACCGAACGAAGCGCCTTGCAAACCCAGCGTAACGGCTGTGGGCGCGCAGATGCTGGTGGTGCTAGCAGTAGCGGCCCCGGCCGTGGGCGGTGCTGTGCACGGAGCAGCAGGCGCAATGCTCACAATATAGTCCTCTGTTTCGCCGGTAGCCATGTTGGCGCAGGCGTCACTAGCTGCGTTGGGATTGCCACTCAGGCGGCTGCGCACGCGCATACCAGTCTGCCCCACGGCCGCGCCGGTTGGGATGGTGATTGATACCGTCGAAGGCTGGTTGGCCGTTGAAGCAGTGGCTACTTGCGTCCACTCTGAAGCCTCAAAGGTGCCGTTCTGATTGAAGTCAAACCACACCGAGATAATGGCGGCTTCCGGGGTAGTTACGCTCACCTGGTAAGTCACACCTGGGTTCAGCACGGCGGTGGTGCTGCCGCTAGCGGGCCAAGCGGTGTAAGCACCGCCGTTTACCACGTTGCAGCTTGTATTGGGGTTATTCAGCGCAGTGTTGGCAATGGCTACGCCCGAAATGTTGGCATTGCCGGAACCGCAGGACGAACCCAGGTTAGTGTTGCAGTACGTAAAGGTGTTGCTGGTCGTGAATTTGTTCACGGCGCAGCCGGTGGCCGGACCGTTCGCGTTGCGCGGTACTACTTGATAGTAGTAGTCCGTATTACCTGCCAGGCTCATCGTGGGCACGTAGCTTGTGCCCGTTTGGTTGCTGCTTACCAAGGTCATGGTAGTCGCACTCGTACCAAAGTACACGTCGTAGCCCGTGGCGACACCGCCGCCGCTGCTCCAGTTAATGGTTACGGGGCGCAATACGCCGGTTGCGTTATTGGCAGGCGATAGGTTGGTGGCGCAGTTCGGCACACCACTCAGCACATCCAGCGCTACGTTATCGAGGCCGATATCGGTAGTACCGAAATCGGAGCGCGCCCGAAAGCGAATAACAGCCGTCGACGAGGTCGAAGTCAACGAAACGTTCCGTGGCGTCCAGGCAGCAGCTTGGTTGAGGCGCAGCAAGGCCGGACCGAAGGTCTGGCCACCGTCCGTCGAAAGGTGTATTGTCAACGAGTCGGTGCCGGTGGTGTTGATGTAGTCAAATGACAGCACTTTGTTGCCGGTCTGGCTCAGGTTCACGTAAAGATCCAGCGTTCCTACCGTCCCGGAGGAGCTATTATAGGTGTGGAAGCGGGCCGAGTTGGTGCCTTGGCTGAAGGCCGGCGTGTATGCACCCGAAGTCGAGGTCCAGCCAGCAGCCGTACCGTCGTCGTTGCGGCGCCACGAGTTGTTGCCCGACGAAGGCGTGGTGCGCCAGCTGTTGCTAGGGGCGTCGCGGGTGTTGCAAACGTCAATCCAGGCCGCATCGAAGGTCTGGGTTACGGGCAGAGTTGCGTAGGTAGGCGCATTCACCGTCACCTGCACCGGCGTGGAGTTAGCCGATTGGCCCGAGCAGGTCAGTACGGCCCGGAAGTAAGTCGAAGCCGTTAGCACCGGCGTCGTGTAGTTGGCGTTGGTAGCGCCGGTGATGTTGGTGTAAGTGGTGCCGTTGGTCGAGCTCTGCCACTGATAGGTCATGCCCGTGCCGAACGAAGCACCCTGCAATGACAACCCAACTGTGGAGCCGCCGCATACACTAGTAGTAGTAGCAACGGTAGTGCCCGCTGTGGGAGGCGCGGTGCAAGCTGAGCCAGGCGTATAAGAAATCCGCACCGTCGGCCGACGGTTACCGTACGAAGCAGCCGTCAGGTTGGTCGTGTTGGTGAGAGCCGAGCTATTGGCGTACCCTAGGCCCAGATCCGTGGCGGGGTTGGTCACAAAGTTGATGACACCCGTAGCGGTACCCTGCTTCTCATGGTCGGCCAGAATCAGCAGGCTGCCTCCGGTGTACGTAAACGGCTGCTGCAGCGCCACCGAAAAATAGGTACCAGCTGCTCCGGTTACCTGCTGCGTAGTGGAGGTGTAGACCTGCGTAGTGCCGGTGTTCAGCGTGCCCCAAGGTTGGGTGGTGCCTAGCGAGGTCTGCGCGGTATTGTTCAACCACACCGTGAAAGTGTTGTTGCCGGTCAGTTCACCAGCATCCGATTTCAGCCACTCCAGTTGGGTGATAACTGCACCCGTCGGTATGTTCAGCTCTGCCGCCGTGTAAAGGTGTGCGTAGCGCGAGTAGTTGAAGGTGGAAGTAGCCGAGGAGCGGTAGATTGGGCCATACAGGTAGGAACTGGTAGCCGGCGCTACTACGGGCACCGTGGTGGAGCCGATAGTTACCGTTTGAGCCCATGCGCTGGCAGCAGCTAACCATAAGGCCATGGTTAGCCACCACGAACGCAGACTATGCCGGGGTGACGGCGTAGGCCACATACGTAAAGGTTTGTGCATGTAAGAGGGTTTAGGAAGGGTGGAAAACAACTGTAGCCTGCTTGAATCCAACGACTACTGACTGCTAAAACTAAGCTCATCTGCTGGATATAAAAATATTATTGTGTGGAATTGAAACTTTTTTTCAACCAGATTAAAGTATAAATAAAGCCGGCAAAATATTTGCTAAGTACAATCCAATGAATTGCTCAGCTTGCTTGCGTTGTAAGGGATAAATCTCATTATCTTACCGCAGCAAAATCGGTCACCCACCCAGGTCCCTTGTTTTCCATCCAAAACCATCGTTCATGAAGCAACTCTTACGCGCTTCTCTCTTGCTGTTATCCACCTTCTGTCTGTACCTAACAGGCATGCAGCACGCGTTTGCCTCGCACGCCCAAGGCGGACAGTTGACCTACGAAGCCCTTGGTAACAACCGTTACCGCGTAACGGCGCGTTACTTCCGCGACTGCGGCGGTATTGCGGCCGAGACTTCCCTGACGCTGAATTGCCGTGTGGGTTCACCCTCCACCTCGTGCAATAGCAACGACTCCCGCAACTTCACCGCTACGCTCAACCGTGGTACGCTCACGCCCGGCAGCCCGTACTGTGCCAACGTACCCGGCGGCCCCAGCCAATGCTCTTCCAGCGGCCGTACCAATTACGAAACTGCCCTTTACACGGCGGAGGTAACGCTGCCGCCGGCGCCGGAGTGGACGCTGAGCGTACAGATCAATGCTCGTCCCTCGCTGTCGAACATCCCCGGCAACACGGACCTGCGCTTTGAAGCTACGCTCAACAACCAGTTGGCACTCAACGGAGGCTCTACTCAGGTGGTACAAAACACCTCGCCCCAGTACCAGCTGCAGGATATTCCGATTCCGTTTGTTTGCGTGGGCCAGCGCACTACCCTCACCTTCTCGACCTTTGAGCCCGATGGTGACTCGCTGGTATACTCGCTGGACCGTCCGCTCGATGGCTGCAACCAGCCTTCCGCTTATAGCTCCCTGACTACTACGGGTGGCGTAATTCTGGACCCCAGCAACTCTCCTACCAATCCCTGCGTGGTTACGCTGCCCGGTGGTACCCAGACTTACTCGCCCATCTTCCCGATTTCGTCCTTCAACTTCACCGGCAACTGCCCGGTAAAGACGGCCACGCCTTACTTCAACTTCAACGCCCAACTCGGCAGCTTCACGTTCACGCCCGGGTTCTACGACGGAGCCAACCTGGCCAAAAACAAGTATGCTGTAGTTGGTAAAGTAACCGAGTACCGCCTCATCAACGGCCGTTACTACAAAATCGGCTCGGTGCGCCGCGACATGCTGGTGGTAATCATTGACTGCGGCGGCAACATTGTACCAACCGCTCCGGTAGCTCAGCCAGTGGTAGTTGGCAACAACACGGTAGTTACCAACACCGACTCTACGCTCATCACGGCCCAGGCCTGTGAATACACCGAGGTAAACGTAAACTTCCGCGACCCAAACCCCGGCGACAACCTGACGGTAACCTTCAGCGAGCCTTCCAACCCGGATTACCTCGACCTGTACACCGACCTGGCTAACCAGACAGTTCGGCCCTTCATGATGCAGTCCAACGGCAGCAATGCACCTATCGGCCGCGTGCGTCTGCGCCCCGACCCCAGCCAGGTAGGCCACGTGTACCGCATCCCGGTTCGGATTGAAGACGATGCCTGCCCGATCAAAGCTGTACAGAACCGCATCATTGTTATTCGGGTAGTACGCCGCAGTGTAGCCGACGTGGCCATCACGGGCACGAACCCCACACGTGGCACGGCTTTCCGTCGCGACTCCCTGATCACCAAAGGCGATGCTATTTCGCTGACGGCTCGCCCGAACCGCCCGGCTGTTATCGGCAACTCGCCGGTGACTTACCGTTACAGCTGGCGCGCCAGCACGCCCGCTGACGTTAGTGGCCTGAGTGCTGCCCAGTCGACAACAGAGGCCATCACAGTTTCGCCCACAAAGACCACTCGTTACTCCGTAGAAATTGCTCCGAGCGGTTTCCGCCAGGGCGTCTGCACCGATACGGCTTCGTTTGTTATCCGTGTGGTGCCCCAGGTTCCAAACGTGTTTACGCCCAACGGCGACGGCCGCAACGACTTCTTTGTCATCAAGGACCTCAATCAAGCTGCTCGTCGCTTGGAGATTTACAACCGCTGGGGCCGCAAGGTGGCTGAATGGGCCGACTACCAAAACAACTGGGACGGCAAAGGCCAGCCCGACGGCGTGTACTACTACCAGATTACGCTGACGGATGGCAGCAAGCGCAAAGGCTGGGTAGAAATTGTCCGCTAAGCTTGCTTACCGCTTCATGAAAAAGGCGCTGCTCTCCGCAGCGCCTTTTTTGTTGCCCTTGCTCTTGCCCATAAGCTAGTAGACTGACCGGGATGAAGAAGTTGGTCTCATCCAACCGCCTCTGCGGCTAGCGTCTCTAATGCTCAAGCTGGTGCCGCTCGTTTTTGACCACGTTATCCATGGTCCACGGCACTAGCCGGGCGAAGGCGTGCTGACGCACCGGGCAGTCGGGCATGGAGCAGTGCGGGCAGGCGCTGAACGTGCATGGATCGGCATGGACAAACATTTCCACCTCCACTTCAAAACGGCTGGCAATGAGGGCCTCCATCCGGTTTACCTCGGTATGTGCCTCTTCTAGGCTGAAGTAATAGGGAATGGTCACGTGGCAGTCGATGTGCAGGTTCGCCCCGTACCGCACGATGCGGAGGTTGTGCACATCAATCCACGCCGGCTGCCGGTGCTGCTGCAGTTCCTCTATGACGCGCTTTACCGTTTCTACATCCGACTCATCCATCAGCCCCGACACCGAGCGGCGTACCATGCGGTAACCGTTCACCACGATGACCACGCCCAATAGCAGCGCAGCCGCGGTATCGAAAATAACCAACCCGGTAAAGTACACCAGGCCCAGCGCCGCGCACGACACAAGCGTACTTACGGCATCCAGATACAGATGCTGACCGTCGCCCACGAGAGCAGGCGAGTGCAGCTTGTGCCCTTGCCGCACTAGCACAAAACCCACCAACAGATTTACGACAGCAGTACCGCCGAGCAGTAGTACGCCCCAGTCCAATTGCTGCACCGTGTGCGGGTGAAGCAAAGCCTGAATGGCACTCGAAAACACGTATACGCCGGCCCCAAGGATCAGCGCCCCTTCAAAGCCAACCGACAAGTATTCAATCTTGCCGTGGCCGTACGGGTGGTTCTGGTCTTTGGGTAAGCCGGAGAGGTAAATGCTATACAGCGCAAACCCGCTGGTAAATACATTGATGATGGATTCGAGCGCGTCGGTCAGGGCCGCTTGGGAATGCGTCAGCCCCCAGGCGTAAAATTTCGTAAGCACCAACACGACGCTTACAACTAAAGAAAGCAGGCCGTACCGGTTGCGCTTGAGGGCAAGCATCATGGGTTTGGAGATGAGAGGGGCACAAACTTCCACCTCAAACGCGGGCTAGCCGCACGAAGTCGCAACTTTTTCACGGGTTAACAGTATTTAAGTCAGCTTAAAAAAACTTTTAGGCTCGTCTAAAAATTGTTTTCCTTTGTTAAAAGATTCCCAGCCTATATAAATGCTTACTGTAAATACTCCGCCCGAAACGCCGCCCGTGGTAAACGCTACTCCGGCAGCTGATCCGGGCTGGCGCAAGCCTCGCCACGCGCCGTCGCTCAGCGAGGTATATGCTTCTATCCGGGTACCGCACCGCAGCGCTTCCTTCTGGCGTAAGATGCTGGCTTTTTGGGGCCCTGGTCTCATGGTAGCAGTGGGTTATATGGACCCTGGAAACTGGGCCACCGACATTGCTGGCGGGGCCCGTTATGGCTACACACTGCTTTCCGTTATTTTGATATCCAACTTGTTTGCCATGCTACTGCAGCACCTGGCGGCCAAGCTTGGCATAGTAACCGGCCGCGACCTAGCGCAGGCCTGTCGTGACCACTACTCCCGACCGGTGGGCATGGCGCTGTGGGTGCTCTGCGAAATAGCTATTGCGGCCTGTGACCTAGCCGAAGTTATCGGCTCGGCCATTGCGTTGAATTTGCTGTTCGGCCTGCCGCTGGCTTGGGGCGTAGTGCTTACCATTTTGGATGTGCTAGTGGTACTGGCTTTTCAAAGCCGGGGCTTCCGGGTTATCGAGTCAATCGTGGCGGGGTTGATTGTGGTCATTTTCGGCTGCTTCCTTTACGAAATCATCGTTTCCAACCCAGATTACTTTGGAATCCTAGCCGGGCTGGTTCCACAGAAAGAAGTGGTGACGAACCCGCAAATGCTCTACATAGCCATTGGCATCCTGGGAGCTACCGTGATGCCCCACAACCTTTACCTGCATTCCAGCATCGTACAGACGCGCGCTTTTGAGCAGGATGAAGAGGGCAAGCGCATGGCTATCAAGTTCTCGACCATCGACTCGACGGTGGCCTTGTTCCTCGCCTTTTTCGTGAATGCCGCCATTTTGGTAACGGCTGCTGCGGCCTTCCACCCCAATCCTGCCTACCGGAGCGTAGCCGACATCAACGACGCCCACCGCCTGCTTACACCGGTGCTGGGTGCCGGCGCAGCCAGTGTGCTGTTTGCGGTGGCGCTGCTAGCCGCGGGCCAAAACTCCACCCTCACGGGCACGTTGGCCGGCCAGATAGTAATGGAAGGCTTCCTGAACATCAAGCTCAAACCTTGGCTGCGGCGCATTATTACGCGCAGCATTGCCGTGGTTCCAGCCCTGATCGTGACTTTGCTTTACGGAGAGAAAGGAACCGGCGAGCTGCTGGTGCTGAGTCAAGTGATTTTGTCACTGCAGCTCAGCTTCGCGGTGGTGCCGTTGGTGCTGTTCACGAGCAGCAAAGCCAAGATGGGCGTATTTGTAAACCGTCCGCTGATAAAGACCGTGGCGTGGATTGTGTCGGGCATCATTATGGTGCTCAACCTGTATCTGCTTTTTCAGACCTTCTTCGGATAATCATGTGGGTGAGGCTGCGGAATGCGCGGACTCACCTTTTTTACGGTCGAGCTTTTAGACTCATCTAAATATTTTTCGTAGCCGACCCAAACTCCGCTCGCACCTACCAATGAAAACCAGCCTATACTTCTTGCTTATTACGCTCCTATCATTCGCTGCTCAGGCGCAGACTGCCACCCTGCGTGGTACAGTTCGTGACCATGACGGCCGGGGTGTTCCGTTTGCCAGCGTGGCTATAAAGGGTACTACGTTAGGCAATACGGCTGGTGAAGCCGGCGAGTTTGTACTGCGCGAAGTACCTGCCGGGTCGGTAGTGTTGGTGGCTTCGGCAGTGGGATACCAGCCCACCGAACGCGCCCTAACGACCATTGCAGACCAAACTACCACGGTCACGCTCACGCTTAAAACCGGGCAAGAGTTAGGCGAGGTGGTGGTATCGGGTACTATGCAGCCGGTAACGCGGCTGGAATCGGCGGTGCCAGTGGAGGTGTACAATCCGACCTACTTTAAGAAGAATCCTACTCCCTCAGTATTTGAGGCCCTACAGACGGTAAATGGCGTGCGGCCGCAGCTGAACTGCAACGTGTGCAACACCGGCGACATCCACATCAACGGGCTGGAAGGCCCTTACACCATGGTGCTGCTCGATGGCATGCCCATCGTGAGCGGCCTATCCACCGTGTACGGCCTCACAGGCATTCCCAACAGCCTCGTGGAGCGGATTGAAATCGTGAAGGGGCCGGCCTCCACGCTTTACGGTTCCGAAGCGGTGGGCGGCCTCATCAACATCATTACCCGCAACCCCGCCAAGGCCACCGATGTAACGGCTGATGCCTTTACCACCAGCTGGGGCGAAGTCAACGTAGACCTCAGCGCCAAAGCCCGAACCGGCAAGCTTACCTCGTTGCTGGGCGTCAACGGCTTCTTGTACGACTCGCCACGCGATAACAACGGCGACGGATTCACCGACATGACCCTGGCCAAGCGCATTTCAGTGTTTGACAAGCTGACGCTGGAACGGCCCGAAAGCCGCGTAGCCTCTTTGGCAGCCCGCTACCTGTATGAGGACCGCTGGGGCGGGCAGGTAAACTGGCGCCCCGAGTTCCGCGGCGGCGACAGCATCTACGGGGAGTCAATCTATACTAACCGGGCCGAGTTGATCGGGGCGTATCAGCTGCCCATCCGTGGTCAGCAGGTGATGGTGAGTACCTCCTTGAACACGCACCAGCAGAACTCGGTGTACGGCACCACAGTGTACAAAGCGCAGCAGCACATCGGCTTCGGTCAGCTGACTACCACCCGCACGCTGGGCCGGCACCAGCTGCTGCTGGGCAGCGCCTTGCGCTATACTTACTATGACGACAACACGCCCGCTACGGCTTCAGGGGATACGCTGCGCCCGCGCAATGCGCCTTCACGCATCGTGCTGCCGGGCGCGTTTGTGCAAGACGAGCTGCGCTTCAACGACCGGCATACGTTGCTGCTGGGCCTGCGCTACGATTATAATTCCTACCACGGCAGCATCCTGACGCCGCGCCTCAATTACAAGTACGCGCCCGATGCCAGCCAGACCTTCCGGCTAAGCGCCGGCAATGGCTACCGCGTGGTGAACGTGTTTACGGAAGACCACGCCGCCCTCACTGGCGCCCGCACCGTCATTATTCGGCAGGCGCTGCGCCCCGAGCAGAGCTACAACGTGAACCTGAACTACCAGCGTGTGCTGCCCATCGGCCAAGGCCTGCTCGGCTTCGATGCTAGTGCCTTCTACACCTATTTCACCAACAAAATCACGCCGGATTACGAGTCCGACCCCAACCTGCTTATCTACGACAACCTGAGCGGCCACGCCGTGTCGCGGGGCCTGACGGTGAATACCGACCTCACCTTCAGCTTTCCGCTGAAGGCCATTCTGGGCCTGACGCTGCTGGATGTGTACCAAGTCCAGGACAACGCCGAAAACCAGCCCGAACGGCGGCGCCAGCTGCTCACCGAGCGGGTCTCCGGCACGTTTGCGCTTAGCTACACTTTCCGCCAAGCCGGCCTAACCCTGGATTACACCGGCAACGTGTACGGCCCCATGAAGCTGCCGCTGCTGGGTCCGCTCGATCCGCGGCCAGCCTACTCGCCCACGTTCAGCATCCAGAACATCCAAGCCACCAAGCGCCTCGGCGACAAGCTGGAACTGTACGGCGGCGTGAAAAACCTGCTAAACTTCCGCCCCGACCGCGCTTCCATCGCCCGCGCCTTCGACCCGTTCGACAAGCAGGTACAGTTTGATGCTGCCGGCCAGGCCGTGCCCACGGCCAACAACCCCCATGCCCTCACCTTCGACCCTACCTACGTGTACGCCTCTAACCAAGGCATTCGGGGGTTTCTGGGCCTGCGCTATATCCTGAACCGCAAGCCTTAATCAGCTTAGCCGATGCTACCCGTGCGACTTCTACTCCTGCTGCCTTCGCTTCTGCTTGTGCTGAGCAGTGCCCAGCCGCCGCGACGCTCGGCCGCTGTGCGCTGGCTCGCGCCACAGGCCCTAGCCGATAGTTTGCGCGTGCGGCCCCGGCCCGTTCTGGTAAAAGTATACACGCCCGCCTGCCGCTACTGCCAGTTGCAGGACCTGACCACCTTCCGCGACGCGGCCGTAGCCGACCGCCTGAACCGCCGCTTTTACGCCGTGGCGCTGAACGCCGAAAGCCGCGAGTCGGTGCGGTTGGGTGGCCGCACATACGGCTTCCTCGCTACCGGCCCCGGTACCGGCGTGCACGAGTTGGCCTTGCTGCTGGCCCGCGACGAACGGGGCCAAGTAGCCTACCCCACCACTGTGCTGCTGGACGAGCAGTTGCAGATACGTGCCCGGTGGCCCGGGCTGCTCAAGGCTCCCGAGTTGCTGATAGGCCTGAATGCACTGGCTGCTACGTCGGCAGTACATTAAGCAGGTTAGCGTGTTCCCAACATCGCAGCCAGTAAAAAGCCGCTTTTCACCTGTTGAATAAACCTCAATTTTCGGTTTCGCTATCAGCTCAACTACTGCCGCCAACGCAGGAAACACAAAATTAAGCTGGCTGCATGCTTGGCCGGAGCCCAACGCCGTATAGGGTGACAACTCCTCTCGCCTTCGGCCATGAACCTTCCCTACTGGCTTCTTTGCTTACTCGGTGCCCCGGTGCTAGCCCAGGCCCAGGCCGGTGGTGGTTCTCCCTACGATTCTGCGCGCTACACCTTGTTCCGACCAGTGCCGCGCGACCAACTGCGCGAGCTACGCGCCGACCGCCCGGGTGTCACAGAAAGTCCATTTACCGTTGATGCAGGCCACTTCCAGCTGGAAGTCGATGCCTTACGCCTGATCAACCAGCGCAAGGAAGGCGAGCAGGAACGCGGCTGGCACGCGGCCTTCCTGATGGCCAAAATGGGCGTGAGCCGCCGCACCGATGTTCAGGTGGAAATGCCACTGTATGCCGTCCGGAAGCGACGCGCCATCGGTGAACCGGACTGGGAACGCACCCGTGGCGTAGGCGATGTGACCCTGCGCGTAAAGCGCAACTTTGTGGGCAACGATACGGAACAGAAGATAGCCACGGCCGTTGTCGGCTACGTGCGCCTGCCCACTGGTGGCATGGTTGGCGAAGGCGGTGTGGAAGGCGGCCTCATCTTACCCGTCGACTATAACCTGTCCAAACGCTGGAACTTGGAGGCGCAAGTGGAATCGGCCGTCAACTACGACCGGGAAAGTCAGGCCCATTTTCTACGCCTGATACCCTCGGTAGCAGTGGATTATGAGATAACCGAGGACCTGGGGGTGCTGCTGGAGGCTTACACCAGTTGGAGCACACTGCAGCCAGGCCGCCGCAGCTCCGTCAACGGCGCTTTTATCTACCGCATCACGAAGAATTTTCTTGTGGATGCGGGCCTACGCTACGGCCTGGAGCGCGAAACAGGCCAGCATTTCTACACGGGCTTTACAGTAAGGCGCTAAACTTTATGGCAACAAAAAAGGCCGGGTGCTGCTAGCACCCGGCCTTTTTACCGAATCAATTCGTGATTAGTGGCGACGCTCGCCTGCATCCGTCAGCATGCTGCGGGTGTGGCCTTGCCAGTCGGTAATCAACCAGGCACCCAAGTTGAGCACACCGGCGATGATGAAGAAGTTACGGGCGTTCGGAGCAGAATCATTGAACCCGAACACGAACGGCAGCGCCAAAAAGGCAATACCAGCCACCAATTCCATCGCTCCGTGCATCTTAAAGGGAATTACACGAAACAGTCCCAGGGGCGTATCGGTCATTAAGGTGATAAGCAGATAACCACCAGCCATTACCCACGCGGCCGTGGAGTACGGGTGCTGCAAATCAAAGAGCATGGGCGCTAGGCCAAAGAAGATGACGGTGATGTAGTCTAAAACGCTGTGCGCAGAAGGCGATAATACTTTCATGTTGGTAAGTGCTTAGTGAAACACTGAACTTGCCCCTTATTACGCCCTGATAATCAAATGGATACTGCCGAGCTTGTATTTTAAGTATTTATAACAGTCCTTCTAAGGGCTTTACGCTAGTAGCCACAACATCTTGGTTGCCAACTTGTAACCAGTCCTGCAAGATGCTTGCGTAGACGCTTCGGAAGTCGATTTGGTGGCGCAAATCTCCGTTGTCCAAATCTGCCAGATCGGGGGCTGCATTGGCTACACCGGGTTGGCGCAGCGAACCGCCCAGGAGCATCACGTTATTGGCCGTGCCATGGTCGGTGCCGTTGCTGGCATTTTGGGCCACGCGTCGGCCAAACTCCGAGAATACCAAGATCAGCGTGGTATCGAGGTTGTGGTGCCGCTGCAGATCATCCATGAAAGCCCCCAGCCCCTCCGACAGCTCCCCTAACAGCCGGTTTTGCTGCGCTACCTGCCGCGCATGCGTATCAAAACCGGTAAGAGAAGTATAGTAAACGCGCGTTTCGAGCCCAGAATTGATTAGCTCGGCGGTGGTCTTCAAGCTTTTGGCGAATTCCGAATTCGGATACGTCACCTTTGATTGGTAGACCTTGGTCTTCTCCGCCAGGTAGTCAGCCGAGGAAGCGGTTTCGGCCAGCGTCTTGTACAGGTAATCCAGCTCCTGCAGGCCGGTGGTGACTCGCTCCTTCCCCAAACTGGCCAGCAAAGGATTGCGGGTGGCCTGCAGCAGCTTCTGCGGATTTTTGAGTGCCAACCCTTTCCTTCGTTGCCCTTTCATCGCCAAGCTGAGTGTATCGTCGACTTCGATGCCCATGTGCGCAGCCAATTGCCCCTGGCAAGTAGCATCAAGATAGCGCCCCAGCCAGCCGCTGCTCAAGTACTCATCGGCGGCCGAAGCGGTGTGCCAGATGTCCATGGAGCGGAAGTGGGAGCGGTCGGGGTTGGGGTAGCCCACACTGTTGAGCACAGCAAGGCGGCCTTGGTCGTAGTGGCCTTTGAGCGACGTCATGACCGGATTCAGGGCCATATCTTTTTCCAGCATCAGCAACCCGCTTTGCTCGCGTAAGGCCAGCGTAGGCCGCGCTTGGTAGTACAGATCATTGCGGAAAGGCACTACGGTATTCAGGCCATCATTTCCGCCCCCCAACTGCACCACCACCAAACGGCGACCGTTACCATTGCGCAGACTTGGCAGCCCTTGGGCGTCGAGCTTGTGCAGAAAGCGCGGCACAAAGAGCAAGGTGCTGGCCAGCGCGGAGGTCTGGAGAAAACGGCGGCGAGTGGTCATGGGCTGGTTTGGCAACAGTGCGCTTGGCAGTGACGGCATTACATCAGCTGGTATTCGGGCAGAGAAAGCAGCACCCCGAGCTGGCGCGGCACTTGTTGCCCCGGGGCAGCACCGGCAGCGGCCTGCTGCACAAGTGCAAGGTTTTCGAGACGAAGGGGCGTTTGGAGCAGAAAGCCAGCCAACGTCTGCGGTTGCTGGCCAAGCGGCATTTTCGCTATTAAGCGGGTTATTACTCCCAGGTTTGCTGGCGCCTCCTGCATTCCGCGGCTACGCAGCACGCGCTCCGTCTGCGGTGCCTGCGGATTCAGGTCATTGTCATCGTCTTTCAAAGCAACGCTCACTTCGGCCTGCTTCAGCAGCACCTGGGGCAGCTGCAACCGCAGCAATAAAGAGGAAGAGTCAATCCAGTTGCGGCCGCCCGGCCAACCGGCCACGTTGGGCGGCTGAAACAAGGTCTGGCCCAACGCTTTCTGCCAGAAAACTAACCGCTGTCCATCGGTCGGCCACAAGCCGGTTTGACGGCGCAGACCCACCAGCAGTTCAATGGGTGACTTAACGCGGGTTCCGATAACGGCGGCCGCGTAAAACCACTCGGCCGAAAACAGGCGTTCCAGCAGGTCCTGCACGTCGTAGCCGGAGCGGTAAAAGGCCTCGGCCAGCGGCTGAATGTGACTTGGCTCGGGCTGCTCGTGCACGAAGAAGCGGTACAGCTTGGTAGTGAGAAAGGTGGCCGTCTCGCGACGCTCCAGCAGGAGGCGCAGAATATCCTCGCCGCCGAAGTTGCCCGTTTTCCCCATGAAGGTCTTGGGCCCCTCATCATGCTGCCGCTCACGGAATACAAACTGCCCCTGCGCATCGTAGCCCCAGCCGGTAAAAGCCCGCGCAGCTTCCTTTACATCCTGTTCTGAGTACTGCCCGAGACCGATGGTAAACAGCTCCATCACTTCGCGGGCGAAGTTTTCGTTGGGTCGCTGCTTGCGGTTTTGTTGGTTGTTGAGAAACTGCAGCATGGCGGGCTCTTTAGCCACGGCCAGCAGCAGATCGGAAAATTTGCCCAGCGCGAGGCGCCGGATGGTGTTGTGCAGGCTAAGGGCGGCGGCAGGCTGGCGCACCCGGCAGGCAAAGTGGCCATGCCAGAAGAAGGTCAGCTTTTCGCGAAGCTGCGCCGACGAAGTGGCCATGCGCTCAAGCCACCCCGTGTTCAGGGCATAGAAAGCCTCGCGGATCTGCCGATTTTGCTCCTTGCGCTGCTCGGCGGTCAGCTGCCCCGGCTTGGCCCTGGCTGCCATCTGCTCTGGGGTTTGTTGCGGTGCGGAGGCAGGCGGCAATTCCCCCGCTCCGCTGCTTGGCAGCGCGGGCACTTGTAGCGGCTCAAAATGCTCCGAATTCAGCAGAAGCTGTTTTAGCACTTTGCGGGGTGCAGCGGCCACGGCATCCTGCGGCCGTGGCCCAAAGCCTGCTCGCCAGAGCAGGTACTGCACGTGTAACTGATTGGGGGCGAGGAGCACAGCGAGAGCATTTGGTATGGCTGCTTGGATGCTCCCTGCGCCCCAGAGTTTAATGCGGTTGCTTATCTAAATTCTAGGCTTCAAAGCACTGAGACCCTCGCCTTAACATCACTACCAGGCTTATAACCGGGCGCCTAGCACCACTGTCTTTTTGTACTCACGCTTGGCCCCGCCGTTGGGCTTGTACAGCTCGATGAGCATCACGTAATATCCCACCCCAGCTTTCCGGCCGGCATCAGTCAGGCCGTCCCAGCGGAAGAAGCCGGTGGTAGCCAAGGTTTCGTTGCGCACCAGGCGGCGCACCAAGCGCCCTTGCGCGTCGTAAATAATTACGCTGCCCGCGTAGCCGGCCTCGTCGAGACGGTAGCTAAGCGTGGTGAAATCGTTCTGTCCATCGTCGTCGGGTGAGAATACCTCCGGATCGACGGTAAACTGCTTGTCCCCGCCAGGCTCAGCGCGGTGCTGTGAGTTGCGCTGGCCGGGCGTGGCATAGCCCACACTGCCGGCGGCCGAGTGGAAATTGGTCGCCGTAGCCGGGCCCTCGGGCCGAATACGTTCCAAGGATACCCCATCACGCGTCTCGAGCAGGGCCAAGTGCATCTTCTCGTCGTAAGCAAATCGGTCAATCAGCACGTTTTGCTCGTTGTGCACCACCACAATGCCCGCATCATCGGGGTACGTGGGCAAGCGCACACTTGGCAAGAAGGCGGCTGCGTCGTGGCTGGTGGGGTACTGGCTCTGCACCACGTCGGGGCGCTCGGTGAGTACTGCCAGCTGGCCCGGCGCCAGCACGTAAGGCTCGGCGCTGATGTCGTAAGCTTCGGTGGTGCCGTCCGCTTTTTCCCGCCCGATCTTCCAGCCTTGTAGGCTGATGTATTTGCTGGAGCGGTTCAGCAACTCCACGAAATCGTAGGCATTGGTGCGCGGGTTGAAAAGCACTTCGTTGATGACCACATCGCCTTCGGCCGCCGGTACCGGCAGGGCCAGCGTGGCGGAAGTCATGGGCCCGACGGCATTGCCGGCGCAGTCAGTAGCGCGCTGCACGGTCACGGTGTAGGGCTGATTGGCCACGATGGGTGCTGCTAGGGTCAGCTCCACGGTGCGAAAATCAAAGGGCACCGCCGCCACCCGCTGCACCGCCACGGCGGGCTGCAGGCTGTACAGGGTAGCGTTGGATGTCAGCACGCTGTCGAGTTTCTCCGAAAACGTCAAGCGAATAATCGAGGGCGTAAGAGCCACGGCGCGCAGCAACTGCGGCGGCGTGCGGTCGGCATTGGCGGCCTGCACCGAGTTTGACCGGCCGGGGGTGCCGCCGCTGGCGTCGGTGCTAGCGGTCCAGTTTTCCATGCCGCCACAAGGATTGGCGGTGTCCACCATTTCCAGCGTCCAGCCGCCTTCTTTCTTGCGGTTGTCGCGGTACCAGCTGTCGGTGTAGCGCACTTCAAAAACGGTGCGGCCGTCGCGGGCGCGCAGCAGCAGTTGGTCGCCGCCGTTGGTCAGGGCCGGGAAGTTGCTCAGCCCGAACACTTTGGGGTAAGCTGCAAACTGCGTCACGCGCGTAGCGGCGCAGACCACGGCGTACTCACCGGGCAGCAGCACCGTGCCAGCGCCAAATACCGCCGACGAGCTGCTACCGGGCTTGAGCAGACGCACGCCGCCCAGGTCAATGGCGGTAGTAGCCGAAGGATTATGAATCTCGATAAACTCGGAGGCCGGCAGTCCAACCTGCGGCGTTTCATCGGCGAATATTTCGGTAATAAGCAGCTGATTGAATCCGGGCATTACGGCCGTGCCGCTGTAATTGAACGTTGCGCTCAGTGGTCCGGCCGCCACATTGCCGTATAGATCGGCCACGCTGCGGGCTTCTACGGTACCTGTACCCATGGCCAGGTTGCTGGCAAAGGTCAGGTGCACGAGACTGGCATCGGTGGCGTCGCGTAGCGCGTTGATCGGCACGGCACCACTGCCGAGCCGGAACGAACTGGCTGCCACGGTAGCGGCTACCGGCTCGTTGAACTGCACGTCCAGAATGTTGGCCGCTGCGGGCGTGGCGCGCGTGAGCTGCGGGGGCGTGGTGTCGGTTACCCGGAAATCATCGAAGAGAAAATTGCGACCGTTGGCCGACGAGTACAGCAGCAACACACCCATAAACTGGCTGCGCTGGTACGTGTCGTCGGTGCCAGTGCCTTCGCTGACGAAGGTGGTGCCGCCGATCAGGTCGCGCTCCAGGGTCCAGACGTTGGCGAGGCTGCGTGTCACGCGCACGCGTACGGGGTTGTTGGAGGAGGAACCGATGGTGCCATCCTGGCCGTTCACCACGTACACCGGGCTGCCGGTGGCGTCTTTGCGGAACAGGCTCACCTCATCGGGCGTGCCGCCGATGCGCACGAAGTAGCCGCGGTTGCCGGTAGCCTTCAGATCGGCCTGCTCCGACATCAGCCACACGTCGGCGAGGTTGCTGCTTGATGTAGCCAAGCGCACATTGGCCCAAAACTCCCAAGTGGTGCCCGTACTGGCCTGCATGGGCGTCACAAGCTGAATCTGGGTACCCGTCACGGCTGGTCCATTGCTCTGCAGCTGCTGGCTGGTGACCTGAAACGAAGCCACGTCGCCGGACCAGGCGGGGTTTTGGGTGAAGTCGCCATCGGCGAAGGTTTCGTTCAGCTGGGCCGCGACCGGTAAGGTCGTCAGCATCAGCGCAAACACGCAGAGTAGCCGTTGCAGCATCGGGCTCAGAAATGGATATTCCCCGAAAATTAGCTGCCTTTTCCCGACTTTTGCGCACCGCTTTATTTAAAGCGTCATTTTGTTGATTCTGAAGATGAAAGTAGCCGTCGTAGGCGCCACCGGTTTGGTAGGTGGCGAGATGCTTAAAGTGCTCGAAGAGCGCAACTTCCCCGTCACCGAGTTACTGCCCGTAGCCTCCGAGAAATCGGTAGGCCAGATTATCCATTTCAAAGGCCAGCCCTTCCAAGTGGTGAGCATGGACGATGCCATTGCGGCACGGCCGGCAGTGGCCATTTTCTCGGCCGGCGGCTCGGTATCGAAAGAATTGGCGCCGCGTTTCGCCGAAGTAGGCACCGTCGTTATCGATAACTCCTCGGCTTGGCGCATGGACCCTACCAAGAAGCTGGTAGTGCCCGAGGTAAATGCCCACGTGCTTACGCCGGAAGATAAAATCATTGCCAATCCCAACTGCTCCACTATTCAAATGGTGGTAGCGCTGAGCAAGCTGCACGAAGCGTACAAAGTTGAGCGCGTGGTGGTAAGCACCTACCAGAGCGTGACCGGCACTGGTAAAAAAGCTGTGGACCAACTCATGCAGGAACGCGCCGGCGGCGAGGTAACCTCGCAGGCGTATCCGCACCGCATCGACCTGAACGTGCTGCCGCACATCGACGTGTTCGAGGACAACGGCTACACCAAGGAGGAGATGAAGATGGTGAAGGAGACCAAGAAAATCATGGGCGACGACACCATCCGCGTCACGGCCACCACGGTGCGCATCCCGGTAATGGGCGGCCACTCCGAGTCGATCAACGTGGAATTTGCCAAGGACTTTGACTTGGCTGAAGTACGCCGCCTGCTGGAGCAGACGGAAGGCGTGGAGGTAGTCGACGACCCGGCCAACAACCGCTACCCCATGCCCAAAGACGCCCACGGCAAAGACGCCGTACTTGTGGGCCGTTTGCGCCGCGACGAATCGCAGCCGAACACGCTGAATATGTGGGTAGTGGCCGACAACCTGCGCAAGGGCGCCGCGACCAATGCGGTGCAAATTGCGGAGTACATGCTGAAGGCTGGATTGCTGAAATAGACCTCCGCAGCCGCTTCTCGGCTGTAGGCGCGGTCTGCTCCTGCTCCATCAGCTAAAGCCGCATAGCTACGCACGGGTACTATCCAGTAAGCTATACTCGGCTTTTGATATCTACCTAAGCAGTAATGCCCCGGCTCATCACGAGCCGGGGCATTACTGCTTGTATACCAATTCAGCGAAGCCTTCCACAGCCCGACGGGTAGCGTCGGGGCGCTCCACAAAACCGAGGTGCCCGACGTTGGCTAGCCAGAGCACCATGCTATGATCGGGCAGCAGGCTTTCCTCGTGCGTTTTCTCGGGAGGCACGGCGCGGTCATCTTTGCCGGCGATGAACAGCACCGGGAATGTGGCTTTTTCCAGTACGTCGCGGCGGTCGGGGCGCTGAGCCATGGCCTCGAGGCTTCCCAACGCCGTTGCCCGTGATACGCCAGCGGCAATGGTTTTGAGCAATTCTACGTGGTGCTCCATCGACTCGCGGTGCTCTGCTGCCAGCTGCGGCTTCAGAAACTCATCGGCGAAAGCCTTGACGCCGTGTTCCTCGATGAAAGCTCGGTTTCGTTCGCGCCGCGCCCGGTCGTCGTCGGTATCGGGCAAGGAGGAGGAGTGAAACAAGCACAAACCCGCCACCAGTGCGGGATACTTTTCGGCGAAAGCCAACGCTACGTAGCCGCCCATGCTATGACCCACGAGCAGGACTTGGCCTATGCCAGCGTCGGTAAGCTGCTGGCGCAGAAAGTCAGCGGCCGCTTCCAAGGAATAGTCTTCGACGGGGACAGCCTCGGGGCCATAGCCAGGCAGATTAGGACACAGCACTTGGTAGCTAGCCGACAATGGCTGCACGAATTCGGTCCAGATTTCGCAGCTTTCCAGGTAGCCGTGCACGAAGAGCAGAGCGGGACGGGGTCGATCCATAACCAGCTCATACGCACGAATGCCCCGCGCCGCCGTGCTAATCCTGCTCCCGTTCAAACACCCGCCCGGCGAAATCCAGCACGGCCCTGCGCGTAATATCGGGCTGCTCGAAATAGCCGACGTGCCCTACCTCATCCAGAATGAGCACGTGGCTTTCGGTGGGCAAACTAATCTGAGGCAACAGGCTTTCCACCGTCACGGCCACGTCAGCCTTGCCGATGATGAACTGCACCGGGTAGCGCGCCTCGCGCAGCACGTGGGTACGGTCGGGGCGGTTTTTCATGGCCTGCAAGGAGCCGATGATGCTGGCTTCGGGCGTGGCCTTACCGATATCTTCCAGAAAGCACCGCTCGTCGATCAGCGTTTCGCGGTTGGAGGGTGCAAACAGCGGCCGGACGAAGGAATCCATAAACCTTTCCACCCCGTGGCGGCGGATGAAGTCGATGTTCTTGTCGCGGTTGGCTTTCTTTTCTTCCGCATCGGGCAGAGCCGTGGAGTGGAACAGGCACAGCCCGGCCACCATGTTGGGGTAGCGCTCCGCAAAGGCCAGGGCCGCATAGCCCCCCATGCTGTGGCACACCAGCAAGGCCCGTTCCACGTTGCGCTGGCGCAGGTACTCCGCCAGGTATCGGGCCTGAGCTTCCATAGAGAAGTCGCGCACGTCGTGGATATTAGTACCGAAACCGAGCAGATTGGGCGTGATGAGGCGGTATTCGTCGGGAAAGTCACGGGTGAAGCTGGTCCAGATTTCACGGCTTTCGGCGAAGCCGTGCAGCAGCACGATGGTAGGTTGGGCGCTCATGGCAGGGGCAGGTTGCGGAAAACAAATCTAGGAACTGCCCGCGGGTTAGCCTTGCCCCGTACGATTTCCATGCGGAGTTGTAGCTTCGCCGGAGCGGCGTGCGTATGCTAGCGGCCTACCTCAACGATATGAATCAACGCTTCTTTTGGCTCTGGCTGGCGCTATTGCCGGCTGTCCCCACCTTTGCTCAGCAAGTGCCTGACTCCGTTCGGACGCCTGCCCCGCTGCCGCCCGTGGCACAGCCGGGGACTGTAGAAACCACGCCCCCTGTTGCGCCGGCCGCCTCTCGCATCGATGTAACGGAGCAGGAAACGCCGCTGCAGGCCCCCGTATACGTACCCCTCGATCAGGACGTGTACCGCATCATCGACCGCTACACCATTAAGTACGGCATCGATACGCTAGGCGACGTGCATACGTCCACCCGGCCGTTCAACCGCGCCGCCGTGGCGCGCCTGGCTGAGCGGGCGGCCCAGGACACTGCCGCCCTGCCGCAGCCCCTCTCTCGGGCCGACCGCTTCAACCTACGCTACCTTCAGCGCGACAACTGGCCCTACATCACCGACCCGGCCCTGCAAGCGCAGAACGTAGGCCAGCGGCCGCTGCTGAAGCGCTTTTACCGCAATCCGGCCGACCTCTTCACCGTGCAAACACCGGACTTCACGCTCCGCGTGAATCCGGTCATTCACTTTCAAGTTGGTCGCGACACCGACAGCGAAGGGTTGCGCTTCGTGAATACCCGCGGCGTGCAGGTAGAGGGCAGCATCGACAAGCGCCTGGGGTTCTACACCTCCATCGCCGAAACCCAAACAGCCGTCCCGGAATATGTGCAGGTGCGCACCCAGCGTGACAACGCGGTGCCGCACGAGGGCTATTGGAAGTTCTTCAAAAACAAGCAGGATCAGTACGACTTCATTACGGCCCGGGGCTATATCACCTACGCTGCTACCAAGCACATCAACGTGCAGCTGGGCCACGACCGTAACTTCATCGGCAACGGCTACCGCTCGCTGATTCTCTCAGATTTCTCGGCGCCGTACTTTTTCCTGAAGCTGAACACGCGTATCTGGAAGCTGAATTACCAGAACGTCTTTGCGGAGATGACCACGCAGCGGGAAAACCGCGACACCATCTTCCAAAAGAAGTACATGGCGTTGCACCACCTGAGCGTGGACATCACGCCTTCGTTGAATGTGGGCGTGTTCGAGTCGGTAATGTTTGGCCGGGGCAAGGGACGGTTTGAGCTGCAATACCTGAATCCGTTGATTTTCTACCGTGCCGTGGAACAGGCCGTCGGCTCCAACGACAACGCGCTACTTGGTGCTGATTTCAAGTGGAATATCCTGCGCCGCGGTCAGGTGTACGGCCAGCTGGTGCTCGATGAATTCCTGCTCAGCCGCGTGCGCGAAGGCAACGGCTGGTGGGCCAATAAACAAGCTATCCAGCTTGGCGGCAAGTACATTGACGTAGCCGGCCTACGCAATCTGGACCTGCAGGTAGAATTCAATTACATCCGTCCGTTTACGTACCAGCACGTCGATCAGTACCGCAATTACCAGCACTACGGTCAGCCCTTGGCGCACCCGATGGGCGCCAACGTGCGCGAAATCTTTGGCCAGCTGGCGTATCAGCCTTTACCCCGCCTCACCTTAGTCGGCAAGGCTTTTTACGCGGTACAGGGTCTCGACCTTGTTGATCCGCTTAGCAATCCGCCGCGCGTAATCAACTACGGTGGCAATGTGCTGCAGTCCTACAACACCCGCCCGCAGGACTTCGGCTTCAGCGTGGGCAGCGGCCTACGCCACGAGCTGCTCCACGGCGACTTCACCGCCACCTGGCAGGCCCGCCACAACCTGTGGTTCGACGCCAAGCTTATCGTCCGCGACTCCAACCTGTACGGTCGCGCGGCCATCCCATCGGTATCGTTGCGTTGGAACGCAGCTCAGCGTCTACACGAGTTTTAATCGACGTTGTCATGCTTTAGTAGCGATTGAATGGCGTGGAGCCACGACTCCCAAGTCGTGGCTCCATTCTTTTTGGCACAAGACCAATGTTGTTCTGGCATGTGCAGCTCGCCGCTAGCAGTGCCACGGCGCCGGAAAGCCCACTGCATTCTTCGTGTTCCTCGGGTTAGACACATTTAAGGTAAAATGCTGGCCTTTTGCGTCCGCTGCTTAAGCCGACTCGGTTGCTCGCAGCCTCCGGGCTGCCTGCGCACCCGGTAAATGCCGGTTACCTTTGTGGTTCCGATGAAGACTTACCTCCGCATTCTGCGTTTTGCTCGGCCGTACGCCGATTTCCTACCCCAGTACATCCTCTTCACTGTGCTGGGCATCTTTTTCGGTATTGCCAACTTCGGCATGCTGATTCCGCTGCTCAATATCCTGTTCGACACCACCGGCAAGATGCTGGTCGAGGTGCCGGCCACGCCCCCGGCCTTTACGCCCTCTTTGTCATTCGTCACCGACACATTCAAGTACCACTTCCGCGAAGTAGTCGAAACGCAAGGCAAGCTCGGCGCCCTGGCGTGGGTGTGTATGCTGCTGA
The DNA here is from genome assembly GCF_058932745.1 of Hymenobacter sp. FMD4. Lineage (NCBI taxonomy): Bacteria > Pseudomonadati > Bacteroidota > Cytophagia > Cytophagales > Hymenobacteraceae > Hymenobacter > Hymenobacter sp. FMD4. Next base: position 11,937 of record NZ_JBZYWH010000022.1, on the reverse strand, counting down.
TTGCGTCGGTATTTCTAAGCAATGTCTTCCGCTACCTCGGCTTGCGCCTGCTGGCCAAAGTGCGCGCCCGCGTGATTCGCAACCTGCGCGCCGCTCTCTACCAGCGCGTGACGCAGTTGCAGCTGGGCTACTTTACCTCCTCGCAGAAAGGTGACCTGATGTCGCGCTTTACCAACGACGTGCAGGAAGTAGAAACTTCAGTCGTCAACTCACTCACGGCCGTTATCCGGGAGCCGCTGGCCATCATCAGCTTCTTCGCGGTGCTGTTCTTCATGTCGGTGAAGCTGACCTTGTTTACGCTCATTCTGCTGCCGATTTCGGGCGGGCTGATTGCCGGGATTTCCAAGCGACTGCGCCGGCAGGCCCAGCAAAGTCAAAAGACACTGGGCTCCATGCTGTCGGTGATTGATGAAACGCTGGGCGGCGTGCGCGTTATCAAAGCGTTCAACGCCGAGCCGTACATCCTCGGCAAGTTTCACGACCAGAACGAGCAGTACGCCCGCACCCAGCGCAGCATCGACAATACCCGCGACCTGGCTTCGCCTTTCTCGGAGTTTTCGGGTGTGTCGGTGGTGGCGGCACTGCTCTACTTCGGCGGCACGCTGGTGCTCGGCGGCGAATCCGATCTGACGGCCGCCAACTTTATTACCTACATCGTGCTCTTTTCGCAGGTGCTGGTGCCAGCCAAGGCGCTGTCCTCGGCTTTCAGCAACATTCAGCGCGGCCTGGTAGCCGGGGAGCGGGTACTGTCAATTATCGATACCGAGCCTACCATCCAGGACAAGCCTGGCGCCCGGGTACTACCCCCGTTTGCAGGTGAGGTGGAGTTCCGTGATGTATCCTTTGGCTACGGCGAACGAACGGTATTGCAAGACATCAACTTGCGTATTCGCAAGGGCAAAACCATTGCCTTGGTGGGTCCCTCCGGTGGCGGCAAAAGCACCCTGGCTGACCTCGTGCCGCGCTTTTACGACCCCACCGCTGGCCAGATCCTCATCGATGGCGTGGACCTGCGCGACTGTACGCTGCATTCCGTACGCGACCAGATGGGCATTGTCACGCAGGAAAGCATTCTGTTCAACGACACCATTTTCAACAACATCCGCTTCAACAAGCAGGACGCCACGGAGCAGGAGGTAATCGAGGCCGCCAAAATTGCCAATGCCCACGAGTTCATCGTAGCGTCGCCCGAGGGCTACAATACCGTCATTGGGGACCGGGGCACGCGCCTTTCAGGCGGGCAGCGCCAGCGCCTGAGCATCGCCCGTGCCATCCTGCGCAACCCGCCCATCCTCATCCTCGACGAAGCCACCTCTGCCCTCGATACCGAAAGCGAAAAGCTGGTCCAGGAAGCGCTGACGCGCCTGATGGAGAACCGGACCTCCATCGTCATTGCCCACCGTCTCAGCACCGTGCAGCACGCCGATGAAATTGTGGTGCTGCAGCAGGGCCGCATTGTGGAGCGCGGCACCCACGATGAGCTGCTGAACCAGCCAAATGGCCTCTACGCCCGCCTAAGTCGCATGCAAGGCAACCCGGCACTAGCGTAGTTAGTGCGCATCCCGGCAGTCGTGCGAAGCCCAATGGTACTGCACGGGCTCCGTCAAGCCATCATTTTGGACTGTTCCGCCAAGTGACACCGGCAGCTCCGCAGGCGGCCACCAGCCTTGCAGCGCTACACCAAGCCCTACTAGGCGCCACTTCTTCGGGCCACCATGCGTAAAGGGATATATTTCCGCGGCGTAACCATTCGGGCGACGCCTCTCCCCTAACCCTCCTTCGCCATGTTAGCCCTCCGTCGAATAGTCACTGTGCTGGTGATGATTTACTTGCTGCTCACCATACTCTTTGTGGTGACCGGCGGCGCCCGCGACGCCATGATGAGCATGTTTAACAGCAGCCCCGCTGATTTCTGGTTTACGTGGTCGTTGATCGGCGCCGGCTTGCTCCTGCTTCAGCTGCTTACCGAAAACGCTTATACCGTGGCCCTACGTCGCGACGCCTCCCGTTACGAAGGCAAAATCAATGAGCTGAAAGCCAAGCTCTACGACTACCAAATGGATCAGCGCGACCGGGATGCCCGCATCGGCGGTACCACCGTGCCACGCCCCGAACCCATGGTGGCTACCACCGCCCCTGTGGTGCCCCAACCCGCTCCCAATACCATTGCCCGCACTACCGCTACGCGCCCGCCCGTGGTAGCCGATGCCGACCCGGCTTACTCCACCGCTCCTCCCCGACCCATGGCCGATGAAGATGCGCCGCGCACGGCCGTGCCGCCACCCTCCGCGGCCGACTTGCCGCCCAGCGCCATTCCGCCCACGGTAGTACACCCCAACACGCCCCAGCAGTACCCGAACGACCGGCCGGCCGTGTAACTTTGCCGCGTGGCAGATACCCTCACCGACCTCATCCGGGCCGAACTCACGGAAGCCCGCACCGTTCTCGACCGTTTTCTGGCCGAGCCCCAAAACCTTGCCCGCATCGAGCAGGCCGCCCGCCTCATGGCTGATAGCCTCCGGGGCGGCGGCAAGCTCCTGAGCTGCGGCAACGGCGGCTCTTTGTGCGACGCCCAGCACTTCGCCGAAGAACTCTCGGGCCGCTACCGCCAGGACCGCCCAGCCCTGGCTGCCATTGCCCTCACCGAAGCCTCGCACATGAGCTGCGTAGCCAATGACTACGGCTACGAGTACGTGTTCAGCCGCTACGTGCAGGCCCTCGGCCGTCCCGGCGACGTGCTGCTGGCCATAAGCACCAGCGGCCACTCGCCCAACGTATTACGCGCCGCCGAAGCTGCCAAAGCCGCCGGCATGACCGTAGTAGCCCTCACCGGCAAAGACGGCGGCCCGCTAGCTGGCCTGGCCGATGTGGAAATTCGCGCCCCGCATTCCGGCTACGCCGACCGCATTCAGGAAATTCACATAAAGGTGATTCACACGTTGATCCTGCTGATTGAGCAGCTGACGAAGTAGTCATGCACAAGCTTGATTTTCTTTATCAACAAGCTGTTGACGAACAGGCTCAAGCTTTGCTAGCTACAGGAAGCGCTGCTATCAGGCAGCTTCCTGACTATGGCAACTTCAGTGTGCTCATTGCAGGGCAAGAGGTTCGTGGTGGCTGGTGGCGTAATATTTTTCATGAAGAGCGGCACATAGTCTTTGAATTGACTCGCAGTCTGCGGTTTTTCTTCTACCGCAAATACCTGAGTGGAGTGGGACTGCATGCTGATAGTTCACCCTTCTTATTATCGGATGAAGAGTTAGGCGAATACGACTAATACCACGCATAATCCCTACAACTGCGCGGCCCCAAAGCGTTATCTTCGCCGACGAATTCCGCAGTTTATTATCCTGATGGTTACCAAAACCTACGGCTCCGCCGTGCAGGGCGTCAACGCCTACACTATTACGATTGAAGTAGTTGTATCTCAGGGCATGAACTTTTACGTTGTCGGGCTGCCCGACAATGCCATTAAGGAAAGTCAGCAGCGCATTGAGGCTGCCATGCGCATGCGGGGTTACAATATGCCGCGCACCAAGGTGGTGGTAAACATGGCCCCAGCCGACATCCGCAAGGAGGGCTCGGCCTACGATCTGCCCATCGCGCTGGGCATTCTGCACGCCTCGCAGCAGATGAATGGCGACAAGCTCAGCGACTACATCATCATGGGCGAGTTGGCGCTGGATGGCGAGCTGCGGCCCATCAAAGGCGTCCTGCCAATCGCCATTCAGGCCCGCAAGGAAGGTTTCAAGGGCATTGTGCTACCGAAGCAGAACGCCACCGAAGCTGCCATCGTCAACAACCTTGACGTGATTCCCGTCGGGACCATGCAGGAGGCCATCGACTTTTTCGAGGGCCGTACCGTCATCGAGCCGCTGAAGGTGGATACGCGCGACGTCTTTCAGCACTCCGCCAACCAGTACGCCGCCGACTTTGCCGACGTGCAGGGCCAGGAAAATATCAAACGCGCCTTGGAAATAGCTGCGGCCGGTGGGCACAATGTCATCATGATCGGACCGCCCGGCGCCGGCAAAACCATGTTGGCCAAGCGCCTGCCCAGCATCCTGCCGCCGCTGAGCATGCACGAGGCGCTGGAAACCACCAAAATCCACTCGGTAGCTGGCAAGCTCGGCGTCAACTCCTCCCTGCTGAACACCCGGCCTTTCCGCTCCCCGCACCACACCATTTCGGACGTGGCGCTGGTGGGTGGTGGTGGCAACCCGCAGCCCGGCGAAATCTCGCTGGCCCACAATGGTGTGCTATTTCTCGACGAGCTGCCCGAGTTTAAGCGTACTGTGCTGGAAGTCATGCGCCAGCCACTGGAGGAGCGCCGCGTGACTATTTCGCGGGCCAAAGTCAGCATTGATTTTCCGGCCAACTTTATGCTCATAGCTAGTATGAACCCGTGCCCGTGCGGCTACTATAATCACCCCGAAAAGGACTGCGTGTGCGGCCCCGGCATCGTGCAGCGCTACCTGAACAAGGTCAGCGGGCCTTTGCTCGACCGCATTGATCTGCATGTGGAAGTGACGCCGGTTACCTTCGATCAGATGACCGAAACGCGCCGCGCCGAAAGCAGTGCTAATATTCAGGAGCGCGTGGACAAGGCCCGGCAAGTGCAAGCCGAGCGCTTTAAAGACTTCCCCGACATCCACTCCAACGCCATGATGCCCTCGCAGATGGTGAAGGACATCTGCCAAATTAACCCGGCCGGGCGCACCTTGCTCAAAACGGCGATGGAGCGCCTTGGTCTTTCGGCACGCGCCTACGACCGCATTCTGAAAGTGTCGCGCACCATCGCTGATCTGGCGGGCACCGAGGAAATTCGCATCGAACACCTGGCCGAGGCCATTCAGTACCGCAGCCTCGACCGCGAAGGCTGGGCGGGGTAATTTAGAGGTTGTCAGTTGTTGGCTGGCAGCTGTCGGCTAACCACCGACGACTGGTAGTCAAGCACTGATAACACCCACTATGTACCAACATCTTCTGCGTCCGCTGCTGTTTCAGCTTACGCCCGAACAGGCCCACCACTTCACCTTTGGGGCGCTGGGCGTAGCGGGTAAAGTACCATTGGTCAAGGACCTGCTGAACATCCGTTTCAGCTACGAGCATCCCAATCTGGAGCGGGAGGTGTTTGGCTTGAAATTCAAGAACCCTATCGGGCTGGCGGCGGGGTTTGATAAAGATGCTTTGCGGGTAGATGAACTAGCCGCCCTGGGGTTTGGGCACGTGGAAATAGGCACCGTTACGCCACTGCCGCAGCCTGGCAACGCCGCGCCGCGCCTGTTTCGCTTGCCCACCGATCAGGCCCTGATCAACCGCATGGGCTTCAACAACGGCGGTGCCGCCGCGGCCGCGGCGCGCCTGCGCAAGCGCCAGACGGATATTATCATCGGCGGCAACATCGGCAAGAACAAAGACACGCCCAACGAGCAAGCGGCCGCCGATTACGTGGCCTGCGTGCAGGCCCTGCACGACACGGTGGACTACTTCGTGGTGAACGTATCGTCGCCGAATACGCCGGGGCTGCGGCAGCTGCAGGAGCGTGAGCCATTGCTGGCCCTGTTGCGGGCCGTGCAACGCGCTAATCACGCCCAGCGCACGGCCCGGCCGCTGTTGCTCAAAATAGCGCCCGACCTGACGGACGAGCAGTTGGATGACATCATCGTCATTGTCAAAGAAGCAGGCTTGAGCGGCGTGGTGGCCACCAATACGACTATCGCACGCGGCGGGCTCCGTACACCAGCTCCGGAAGTGGAGCACATGGGTGCGGGCGGGCTGAGCGGGACTCCGCTGCGGGCGCGGGCTACGGAGGTTATCCGCTACCTGCATCGGCACTCAGCCGGCGCATTTCCCATCGTCGGGGTGGGCGGCATATTTACGCCCGAAGATGCGCAGGAGAAGCTGGCGGCCGGCGCCTCGCTGGTGCAGCTCTACACAGGCTTCATTTACGAGGGCCCGGCCGTGGTGGAACGCATGTGCCGCCAACTAGCCCAGACGGTACGCGTACAGTAGGTTGAATTGAATGCTCGAAGCGACTAATTTGGTCGTCGGCACTTTTCATTCATCCCTAAACGATTACTTCACTATGGGTAAAGGAGACAAGAAGTCCCGCAAAGGCAAATTATCGGCTGGTACTTTCGGCAAGAAACGGCCGCACAAGCAGAAGAAAGCAACTGGCGCTACTGCCCAGACCGCTACTGCTCCAAAACCAGCGGCCGCACCAACCGAATAGCAGCCCGACTTATTCCGGTAGCGTGACTACCAACGGCAACGCCGCCCCAAATTGGGGCGGCGTTGCCGTTGGTAGATCATCCGAAGAATTACAGCTTCACCCCTACCCGCCACTCGATTACGTCGGCCGAACCGCGGTGCACTTTCAGATCGAGCGAGCCGAACAGGCGCTCGGTGAAGTGGTATTTCAGAGCCAGTCGCTCGTAATAGAAGTTGTTGGACTTGTACGGATTGTAGAGGTAGAAGCCCAGGTGCGCCCCGAAAGCCAGTCGACCAAACAGCAGTTCGTGCCCGAAAAAGATACCGGCTTTCTTCACATCCGGTAGGTTGTCGGTATTGCGGGCCGTGTCGCGCTGCTCGGCCAGTAGCGACCGATCGTAGAAGCCCTCCAGCCCCACCACCAGGTTGCTTTTGCGGTTGACGCGTCGGCCGCCCATCACCGTTACTGAGTTCACCCAGTACCGCTGCCGGTCCGATTCGTTGCGCTCCTTGAAGCCGACACTGGTGCTCAGGTTAAGGAAGTTCTTGCCGATGTCCGTGGGCTCGTCGTCAGGGTTCGGTAGCAACGGTTTTAGCTGGCGCTGCTGGTGGTAATTTAGCCCGAGCACCAGCGTAGGGATATTCACCCCCAGGTTGGGCTTGGCCGTGGCCCCGTTGGAATAGTGATTCAGCGCTACAGCCATTAGCAGGCCGAGCTTGGGCGTAATGGCCACATCGTACTCAGCACGCATTTGCAGCGTGGCGTTCAGGCGCGAGCTAACGAAAGTGTTCTTGTGGTTTGTGTCGTAGTCAAAAGGCTTCGGAAAGTAGCCCAAGCCGGTACCCAATCGAAAGTTCAGCTCCTGTCGCTCGGTGCGCCAAATGGCTTTATTCATGTACAGCGAGGCAGCGTAAGACTGCGCCAGCTGCGGGTTGTGGTAATCATAATACACCAAGGCCAGGCCCACTTTGGGGTAGCGGTACCAAGCATGCCACGGCGCGCGGCCAGTCAGCTGGCGCTGTACATTTAGCTCAAAGCCTGTGGGGTGGGCCGTGACCAGGTGTTTTACCCGCGGCGAGTGCGCGATGATAAAGCCTCCTTGCCCATATGCCCCGAATACCAACGGCCCCCGATCGGCTGCCGGCAACTGCGCCTGCACCACAGCCGCGTTCCCGAGCATGATCAGGCACACAAGAAAGGCTCGAAAAGTTATGACCATAAGCAGGGCGGCACGTACCAACACAAAAGTAGGCCTCCTAGCTATACAAGGCACTAAACAGGCACAAACCAGTCTTTCTTATCCAGTTACAGCAAAATTATATATGGAAATAATATTAATAAATGATTTAACCGCAACATTCATGAAGGCTTCAGACGTAATAGGCCCTGAACTTGCACGTGTAGCTACCACAAATGCCGAGCTAACGGAATAGTGCCACCCAACATCCAGACAATATCCTGACCATGAAAAAGTTTGCAGCCCTCGCTATTACTACTCTTGCTACCGTTTCGCTGGCCCACGCTCAAGACCCCGGCGGTTTCCGCATCGGCTTGAAGGCCGGCGCAACTTACTCAAACATTTCCGGCGACAATGTTCAGCAAATTACGGGAGCCAACTACGAAACTAGCCTCGGCAAATACAAGTTCGGCTATAATGCTGGCTTAGCCTTCCAAATTCCGATAAGCGACGATGGATTCTTCTCTATCCAGCCCGAACTGCTGTACAACCGCAAAGGCTACCAGATCGAAACGGACCAGAAGACCGGCCTGCCCGCTGGCGTATCGAAATACGAGCAGGAGCAGTCACGCGTACTGCACTACCTCGACGTACCGCTGCTAGCCAAAATCAACGCTGGTGGTCTGTTCTTCGAACTCGGTCCGCAGGTGAGCTACTTGTTCGGCTCGAAGAATAAGTCGCAAACGACCACCAAATACACTAATGGTGATAAAGACAAGGTGGAAGACAACAGCGGCTTCCTCGACTATACTGGCGTAACCCGCGACGATGCATACAAGTCGGACCTTGCACAGTTTGACATCAGTGGCGTGGCTGGTCTGGGCTTCCAGGCAGAAAGCGGCTTGAGCTTGGGCCTGCGCTACGCCCGTGGTTTCAACTCGCTGATCGACACCAAGAACACTGACAACGAACCAAAGGCCTTTAATAACGCTTTCACGCTGCAAGTAGGCTACATGCTGCCCGTAGGGCGCTAGTCAATCTTTGGCCGACCCACTTTGATGGGCCGCTCCTACCGGGAGCGGCCCATTTTTTTCCTCAGAGGCTCTGGCATTTACAGACCTAACGGCATAGTGCTGGAAACCTCAAAACCCAATTGGCACGTTTATGGCCCCCAACTGATCATCGCAGTTGCTTTTTCCACCTTAGAAGCTGCCTTTTTACCATGAAAAAAGTTGTTTTCGCCCTTTCGGCACTTGCTCTTACTGCCGCTGCTGCTCCCGCCGCCCAAGCGCAGGTACGCCTAGGTCTTCGGGCCGGTGCCAACTACTCCAACCTCGCTGGTAACATCCAGAACGAGAATACTTACAACAACAAGATCGGCTTTATGGGCGGCGTAGTCCTGAACGCTGACCTAAGCGGCGACGGATTCCTATCCATTCAGCCTGAAGTACTTTACTCACAAAAGGGTTTCGAAAACAAACCCACGGAGTATTCCCGCACGCTGCCCGTAATCGGCACTACTACTGAGCGCCGCGAGGGCAAGGTCAACTACAACTACTTGGATGTGCCCCTGTTGCTAAAAATCAATGCTGATGGGCTGATTTTTGAGGCCGGGCCCCAGTTCTCGTATTTGCTCAGCTCCAGCAACGAAACCAAGTACACGCGCATCAACCCCAACGGCAGCACCTCCACCAGCGAAGCCGATAACAAGAACGACGTGAGCGGCCTGAAACGGAGCGAGTTGGGCTACGTGGCCGGCGTGGGCTACCAAACCGATAGTGGCTTGGGCATTGGCCTGCGCTACCTCGGGGCCTTCAGCGACTTTGTGAAGCCAGAAAATCAAAACTACTTCAATGGCGACCTGAAAAACGCTCGTCACTCAGCCTTTCAGCTCTCATTGAGCTACCTGATTGCCGGCAAATAACCGCCTCTTATTTCTGAGCTATGAAACGCGCCCGGTTCCTGAAAAGGAGCCGGGTGTTTTTGTTAACACATTTTTAATGTCATGATTTTCAATGATATAACAGCAAAACATAAAATTTCACGTATGCTTTCATTGGCTACTGAACTGCAGCCCTGATCGTCGGACACCAAATCCTTACTGCTATGAAACAACTCTTCTTTGCCTTGGCGCTACTGCTTACCGTGCTAGCTGCGCCTGCTGCCCACGCCCAGGGTATCCGTATCGGTGTGAAAGCCGGCGCCAACTACTCCAACCTGGCCGGCGATGTGATCAACGAAGATCAGTACGAGAGCAAGTTAGGCCTGCACGCAGGCCTGATGCTGAACGTAAGCCTCATCAGCGACGGGTTTCTGTCCCTGCAGCCCGAAATTCTGTTTTCCCAGAAAGGCTTTAAGTACGCCGACCGCGAAATCACCATCGGCACCGACCGGTTCCGCTACACCGGTAAGGTTACTTACAATTACCTCGATATTCCGGTGCTGGCCAAAATCAAAGCGGGCGGCCTGTTCTTTGAATTGGGCCCGCAGTTCGGCTACCTGCTCAGCGCCAGCGACGATATCAGCGTAACGCGTAACGGCCAGCCCGACGCTTCGTCACAGAATTACTCCAACCTCGATAATGTGAAGCGCAGCGAGATAGGCTATGCGGCCGGAGTTGGCTTTCAGGCCAAGAGCGGCCCCATGATAGGGCTACGCTACAACGGCGCCTTCACGGACTATGCCAAGAGCGGCTACCAGGGCGACCAGTTCCGCAACGCCCGCAACTCGGTATTTATGCTCTCGGCCGGCTTTATGCTGGGTGGCCGCTAATTTCTAGCAATTCATCGGACCAATAAGGCGCCGTAATCGGGGTGGCCGCCTACCGGCGCCCCGATTACGGCGCCGGTATTACCTTCGCCCGGTACCTTCACCAGTCGCTATGAAGAAACTGATGTATGCCGCGCTATTGGGCTTGGGCGCCACGGCCGCCCACGGCCAAAGCCTGCGCGTAGGATTGAAAGCGGGCGTAAACCTGGCCAACTTCGCAGGCAAGGACGTGGATGAATCGAAGCTGCGCGTAGGCCCCAATGCCGGTTTGGCTTTGGAATTAGGCCTGTCCGATATGTTTGCCCTGCAGCCCGAGCTGTTGTACTCCTTGAAAGGCTCGCGCGTGGAAGTCCAGCAGCTAAATACTACCTACACGACTACGCTTCACTACCTGGACATTCCGATTCTACTGAAGCTCAAGGCCGATGGGCCTTTTTTCGAGATAGGCCCACAGGTTGGGGTGCTGCTTGGTGCCAAGCAGGAGGTAGTAACAGGCCCCACAACTGTTACCACCAAAGGCAAGGACCGCTACAATTCGTCTGACCTAGGTGCTGTGGTGGGAGTGGGCTACCAGTTTGGCGCCGGCAGCATAGGAGTTCGTTACAACCCCGGCTTCCGCAGCTTGCGCAACCCTGATTACAACGGTGCACTCCCACTGCGGGAACGGACCTACAACTCCACTTTCATGTTCCAGCTCGGCTTTTTCCTCAACGATTAAGCATTTATCAATTTAGTAGAGTTTAAGTCCGGCACACGCTACGTGGCCGGGCTTTTCATTTTTAGTACCATGGTTAAGCTCGTCTGTTTCTCAACCGGTAATTACTTCTTATCATCTACTATTTGCCGCACTGCTGATCCAGGCAAATCCATTCGATAGCTTAAATGGCCACTTGCTCTCTGCTTGTTAGGAATCTTCTGATGTGGCGGAGCAAGTATACCTGCGCATCAGCGTAGTGCAGTTTTCGCTCGGCTACCGTATCTATAGCTTCGCAGGCTTGAGCAACCTAAATCCGTTTTCGCCGCAAGACCAAGATTCCCATAATTACACTAACCTTCTGGAGCGAACATAGAAGGCCTATCACCCATCTATGAGGGTCCGCTTATCAGCCTCTTAACATGGGTTTGTTACTGGCCTTCTGCGCTTGAGTCCTGGCTTCATCTGACGTTAGGCCTCAGCCAGGGTATTTCTTCCCCACCTTTGACACTTTTATGAAAAAACACTTACTCCTGCTGGGCCTCGCCATGTTCGTAGGGGTAGCAGCACAAGCTCAAGTACAGTTAGGCGTGAAGGCCGGAGTTGGACTCGCCACTTACGCTGGCACCCACCTAGCCGGAACCAAGAGTATCGTGACGCCCCACGGCGGCCTCACGCTCAACGCGGCCATTACTTCGGATGGGTTCTTCTCGGTGCAGCCTGAGCTGCTGTACTCGCAGAAGGGCGTGCGAGTAGTAGACGACTACACCACACGCCTGCACTACGTTGATTTGCCCGTGCTGGCGCGCATCAATGCCGACGGGTTCGTCTTTGAAGCAGGTCCGCAGTTGGGGTACCTGGCTGGGGCTCACGGCACGCGAAACAGTTCGTTGTACGGCAAGGATTCCTTTTCTGGCACAGCAGGCTTTCGCAGGCTAGAAGTCGGGTACGTGGCCGGCTTAGGCTACCAGGCAAGCAGTGGCCCCAGCATAGGGCTGCGCTACAATGGCTCCATTACAGGTGTTCCCGATGGCTATTCCAACCCACGAAATTCTGTATTCCAGCTGTTTATAGGCTACTTAT
>NZ_JBZYWH010000021.1:0-98667 GCF_058932745.1 Hymenobacter sp. FMD4 | reverse complement strand
TATTTGCTCGCCCGGGCGAAGCTTGAACTTAACCGCGGGCGCCGTCGTGCCCGCCAGCACGTCGTTCATTTGCGCAATCTGCTCCACTGAGCACTGGGGGGGGGAGGAGGAGGAAGCGGCAATGATTTTCCCGCGCAATGATTGCAGCTGTGAAGGCAATTCGGCTTCGTTTTTTAGCTCGTATAGGGCCAGTACCTCCTTCAGCAACCCCGCGCATGGGTCTGGTTGCCCGTCTTTTAGCGGGACCTTGATCTTGCCGTAGTCGGCGGGCAAAGTCAGCGGCGGTATGGCCACGCTGCTGCGTTCGGTCGAGACGTTGTAGTACACGCCCGGGAGCTTGTGTTGGAGGTAGACGACGACCTCCTTGTTGGCGTCGACCGTAACGGTCTGGCCCACTTGGGAAGACAGGTCGATTGCCTCCGACATATCAGGCCCTTGCCTTTGGTCGTCTTGATTGCCGCCCTGTTGTTGCTGCTGCTGGCCGGAACCAGCCTTGTCCTTTTTCTTTTGCGCGGCGGCTGGTAGGGCTGCGCAAGTAATGATAGCGGCCATGCCCAAGCCTAGGCCCAGCCGCGAGAAAGCGTAGAGGTTTTGATGCATAAAGTCTAGTTATTAAAATGGAAACCTAGCAATAGGGTGTTTGTGGGTAAGGGTAGGCGATGATGCAGCAGAAAGGCTAGGAGCAAGCCCAGGCGCGGGCAGCGTTCAGATCGGTGAAGGCACGAAACGCGGGCAGAGCTCCGGAAGCGGTCAGTTCGCCGATGAGGGGGCTAAACAGCTCGCGGCTTTGGGCGTGGTCGGAAGGAATTACGCCGAAGCGCTGGAGGCCCATCTGGCGCAGCATGGGGATGACCACGGTGCGGGCCCATTCCACATCGGCGGGCGTCGTGTTGTGCAGGGCTTGGTCGTTGGATACCCAGCCCGACACCTGGTGCCGGCGGGCGAGCATGAGGGCGGTGATGGTGCCCGCCTGGAGCTGTTCTTTGGTAGGCTGGGCGTACCAATCCACCTCCAAGGCTAAGCACTCGCCGCGCTGCAGCAGTCGCACCCGGTGAAACGAAGTGGAAGAAAGCACCCGCGCATTAGCAGTGGGCATAGGCAGGCTGGGTTGTGTGATGTTGCCGCTCCGGCAAGAGAATCCAGGTACTATTTATCGCGAGTGGTTTTGCACAGGTGTGGTCGAAGGTAGCGGAAGTTCGGAACTCATTTTTACGAATTCCACACCTAAAAAAACCTAGCTATGGAGAAGCCTCGTTACCTCTTTCATGCACCCCTTAGCTCTGCGCAGAATGCCGCTTTGGTACGCTGGGCAGGTGTGCCCACGGATACAGGGCTGCGTTCAGTACCGCCAGCATCACCGTCCATTGGGGGCTGTCTTTGTGCAGTTCGGCCGCGGCCATTTCCACTAGCTCGCAGGTGGCGCGCACTTGACGCTGCCAGGGTGCGGGCATGTCGCACCTGGCCAGGCGGGTTAGCACCGGGAGGGCCTGATCGGGCAGGCTGCGCAGCAGGGCATGGTCGTAGGGTAGCTGTCCGGTCACGCCGTCCAGCTGGTGGTGCAATAAGTGCAGGTCTTCCAAACTGGACAGGGGGGCATACGTTGTACTAGGTTGTCCAAGTACACAATCCGAAAGCTTTCGGGCAAGGCTAGGCCTTAGGCTGCAGCGCCTCGCTCGAGTAGGCACGCAGGATGTACCAGCGCACCAGGGTTTTCGCAGCTTCGGCATGGGCCTGGTGCAGCAGCTGCCGGCTGTGCGCTACCGCCAAACCATACATCGGGGGCCGAGCCGGCAACGCGTGCAGCTGGTTCAGGCTTTACGTGGGCATGAACCGCAACAGGTCTTAAGGGCGGGGACGGTTGGTTTCCTGCAGCAAGGGCGCCAATTCCCGCACGAAACCTCATTGGTTAGAGTAGATGATTACCCTAGAACCCGTCGTGATGAATCACCATGCCCGGTATTGCAAGTCCCCTGCTCAACAATAGCTTTGCCGGTTGGGGACGCTTGCAAAGCCCCGGTACGCTGTATGAAAAGACGTGTCACCACGCGGTATATGTCCGGAGTGGGTTTGGTGGGGAGCGTAATGCTGCTGGGCGCAGCGTTTGCCCCGCCGGCCAAGTCCGTGGCTGATGTGCGCTACCAATTGGTGCTCCGGACCATCTTGCATCCGGTACTGGAAGCGGCCAGCACCAACGTGTACCAGTACCGGCGCATCAGCGGAAAAAGCGGCGAACAAAAGGTGTATTCGTTCGTGGGCAACTTCAACCCGGCCTTCTACCCGGATACGCTCACCCTCTTTCGGGACGGGGCGCCGGGACGGCCGGGTCCGGGAGTGGACCCCACAGGCAAGTACATCGTCCGCAAGATGGGTAAGGCCTACTACGGCAGCTTTGGCAACACGGGCACCTTCCTCCAGTGCATTTGGGGAACCACCGCCATCGACGCCGACTTTGAGGCGCGGTTTCAACAGGAGTTTGGCGTCAGCCCGCTCAGCGGTCGCCTGCTTACTGCCGACGGCAAGACGTGGCCCCAGTGGTCGGGCAAAGCCGTGTTGCTGGTCTTCCAGAAATACTACGGGCCGCCGTCCTTTACTTTCCAGCACACGGCCTACCAAGCGCTCTACAACCTGGCCGCCAAGGAGTATGCCCGGCAGTACGTCGGCTTGCTGAACCACCTGCTGGTTCGCCGGCGGCCTGCCTGGAACGCATTGTGCGCGCAGTACGCCGCCGATGCCAAAACCAAACCCGACTTCGACGGGTCCCTGGCCAGTGCCCGCGCGGTCGAAAAGCTCTTTTCTAAACAGGAGCGGGAGCAATTCCCGGACATGAACGCCTACCTGTACCGGCCGGTGGGGGAACTGATGCGCCGGCAGTGCGACGGCAGCCTGCCGGCGCTGGTGCACTGCTTTCGCACCATCTTGCAGGACTACGACCCGGCCGCGCTGAGCCAGCTGCAAGTACAATAGTGCCGGGCGGTGGGTTACTTCCTCCCGGGGGCGGGTCTGCCGCGGCTCCTTGAACATCCAGGTTGATAAGTTAGCGGGCGTGTTGCTCGGGCGTTAGCATAACGGGGCCGGCGAATAGCGTGGTTTTAGAGCTTTGGATAGGGTCAGGCGGTAACGAAGAAGCGTCGCATAAGCGGGATGCGCAGCTGAGCTTAATTCGCTCCTGCGGCTGCGCTGGAAAAGTTGAAGTGCAGCATCTGCTTGGACTTTTAAACGAGTTGAAGACCAACAGCAATAAGCAGGCGGGCGCCAGCTAAGATTTAACCGGTAACGCTGTCTTTGCAACGTATTTTCCGTGTATAATCGGGCCTGCAAACCGCTCATCCGCAAGCCAATTCAACTGGCTCCCGGCCGGGTTTCTATCTTCTGCTATCCATGCCCGATTATCGCTACGTCCGAACCAACGAGGCACGCTTCTACGCCGCCGACAAACACACTGGCGCCCGCACCAGCAAGGTCATCAACCGCCTGCTGATGGGCTCCTACGTGCGGCTGCTCAGCCCGGCCGCCGTCGACGGGTATTACCACGTGCGCTCCATGGGCAAGGAAGGCTGGATGATGGAGGCGGATACCACGGACCGCATGGGCTTGAAGCTGTTCTTCCTGGATGTAGGTCAGGGCGACGGCGCCCTGATGGAAGTGGGCAAGTACCGCTTCCTCGTGGACGCCGGCCCTGATTCCCATATGAAGTCCTACCTGGTCAAGTGGCAATACAAACACCTGCTGAACGCCGGGCACTCCGTGCACATCGATGGGCTGTTCGTAAGCCACTTCGACGCGGACCATTACAACGGCTTCACCGACCTGCTGGCCGACTCCCGCTTTACCTTCGGCACGGTGTACCACAATGGCATCGGCAAGTGCGCCAAGAAGGACGGCGCTTTTCAGCCGCCCTTTAACTCGGGGTTGGGCGAGACGTACACGACCGCTGCGGGCGTCAAGTACCTCAAAACCAACTTCGACTCACTCGAAGACCTAATTGCTCTGCGCGAAGCCGGCGGGCTTCAGGCGATGTTCGTACGCTTTATCACGGCGCTCGAGACAGCCCACCGGGAAGGGCGATTAGGTAGCGTTCAGCGCTTGCGGCACGACGATACGCTGTTGCGCGATGAAGTCATCGACGGGCAGCTCTTCCGCCTGCGAGTACTCGGCCCGGTCTGCACGCAAAACGACGGCCGCTGGGAGCACCGCTGGTTTGACGACGATTCGCACACGGTCAACGGCCACAGCCTGGTGCTGCGCGTGGAGTTTGGCAACTGCTCCGTTTTGTTGGGCGGCGATTTGAACATCCAGGCCGAGGAACACCTGCTGGCGCACTTTGGGGAGCAGAATCCGTTCGAGGTGGACGTGGCCAAAAGCTGTCACCACGGCTCGTCGGAATTCACGGAACAGTTCATGGCTCGGGTGAACCCCTTGGCAACCGTTATCTCGTCGGGCGACAACGAGTCCTACGCGCACCCGCGGGCCGACGCGATTGGCTGCGCCGGCAAATATAGCCGGAGCCAGCGGCCGCTGGTGTTTTCCACCGAGCTGGCCCGCTCCACCAACCTCGAGTCCCAAAAGCTCCTCTACGGAATGATCAACTTGCGCTGCGACGGGCAACGCATCTACATGGCCCAGATGAAGGAAGCGCGCAACAGTGCGGACGTGTGGGACTCTTACGAGGTGAAATAGGCGCGACCCCAGCGGCTATGACGAAAGCAGTTACAGTGTCAATGGCCTAAAAAGTTGCTAAAGTAGGCCCGACGTAACAATGCCTTAGTACCGATAACCCTGCATTATCGGTACTAAGTGGGTAGCTGTAACTGGTTTTGGGCGAAGAGTCACGTAGGGACGCGGATGAGGGTCATCCGTTCCGGTAAATTCTCATGGACGCCGCCTAGCTGGCACCCACGGCGGGAATTGCGATATACCGTGGGAGAACAGTGGAACCGGCATCCATGATTTCTGCCACCCGTTTTTGCCACCCAAAACCGGGTGTCAGGCCACCTGCACGGTGGGGGCGTGGCGCTTGAACTGCTCCAGCAGTTTGAGCACGTCCACGCCCACGTAGTGGTTAAAGCTTTGCTCGGTGGTGTGGCCGGTGGCCATCATCACCATGCGCTGGGGTACGCCCTGAAAGAGCTTCAAGTTAACAAAGGTTTTGCGCCCGATCTTGGTGCTGAGCGTAAGCCAGGTCAGGTGCACCAGGCGGGCAATGAGCTTGAGGTACTCGTTGACCTTGGGGCAGCGCGGCACCAGCTGCGCCGAGCGGCCGGCGTACTTGGCCGTCAGGGCCACCGGCTTGAACGGCGCGTCGTCGTAGTAGGGGATGTGGCAGGCGTTGCCGGATTTGCCCCGTTCCCACCGGATGATCTGCCCGCGGATGTCGCCCGGGCCCAGCAGGTCGGCGTCTTGGATGCTCATACCGGTGTAGCAGCATTGCAAAAATTTGTCGCGGGCCAGCTCCACTTCGGCCAGGTAAGCGCGGAAGGGCGCGCCGGTGATGCCGGCGTCCTGCTTGTCGGGGTAGAGGGCAAAGATGCGCTGCTGCAGCGGCGGGCTCTGAAAGTCCAGCGCGGCGATGCTCAGCAGCTCCTCGTCGGTCAGCGCGTCCACGCCCACGTAGCGGCTGTAGGCGGTGAACTTGCGGTACTTGCGGTTGACCGGCAGCTCGATGTCCTCGTCGCACCAGCGCAGGAAGGTGTTTAGGTGAGCCACGTACTTGCCGAAGGTGTTGAGTTCCTTGCCCAAGTGCTCCAGCACGTAGAGGCGGAAGGGCTGGTAGAACTGCACCAGGTCCATGTGCTCAAAGGCCAGCAGTTGGCCCGCGTGCTGCTCGTAAGCGGCCAGGCGCTGCCGGGTGGCATTGTAGGCTTTGAGTGTGTTGGGGGAAGTGGCCTTGCCGGTTTTCTTCGACACCTTGGCGCCCTGTTCCTGCACCCAGGCATCAAACCACTGCAGTACGGTCTGCGGCACTGCGGCGGTGGGCGTAGCAACGGGGGCCGGCTTATCGGGCTTGGTAACTGCTTCCACGGCCGCTAGAAGCTCCGCCTCGGTTAAGCGGCGGCGTTGCTGTTCAGCGGTGTCCTGAGCCAGCTCCGCCGCGTTGTGAATGTCGTCTAGCTTGGGGTTAATCTGCGCGTAATACGAGCCTTTCACGGCGCGTACCCGGCTGACTTCCTCATCCCAGTGCTCGGGGCGGCACCGCTCGCCGCTGCTTACCCGCACGCGGTGACCCGCCCAGCAGATTGTTACCTGAATGGGGGCAAAGCCTTTTTTATTGAGTTTGTCCTTGCGCAGCTGGCGGGTGATTTCCATAGATAGTGCGACAAACTAGGAAATAGCTATCGTATTTATGTATTTACGATGGCTTAATTAGCTGGTCATTAGCTGCGCGTTTTTCTTGTTCCCATCATGAGTCCATCTGTATTCTCCGCCGGTCCACAGGCACTGGGATACTTATATCAAATCCAGTACGCGCTTTATGCTTTATTGGAAGAGCGGCGTACTGAAGCCAAACTCGCCATTGAAAGTTTAGATGACTATTCTATCGAGGACGGGGAGCACACGCAACTGGGGCAGCTCAAGCACCATCTGAACACCAAGAAGCAAGCCTCATTGACAGCGACCAGCTCCGATTTGTGGAAGACGCTACATATCTGGGGGACTATGCTCAAAAACGGGGAGTGGAAGCCAGGAGATACCACCCTAGCGCTGATAACCACTGCCTGGGCTCCAGATGATTCGCCTGCTGCTTTACTACGTAGAGAAAATAGGAATGAGAAGGAAGCGCTGCGTCTTCTTGTGGAAGCGGCTACTAATTCTAGATCGAATGACGAAACGCTTCAGAAGAACTTCAGGACTGTGCTAGAACTAGATTCCCTGCAGCAACTCATGCTGATGGATGCCATTGTAGTGTTTGACAATGCTCCTAAGATTCATGATTTGCCGGATCTAATTAAACAACATCTAGTGTATGGGCCGCCTCCAGATAAGATCAAGCCAATCTATGACCGCTTGGTGGGCTGGTGGCATGAGAAAGTAGTGGAACACTTGGTGGCCGGGTCGAAACAGACCATTTCATGGCTTGATCTACAGATGAAAATTGCAGACATCACCAGCCAGTTCCAGCGGGATAGTTTGCCCATTGATTACGCTCATACTATCATCGAGGACGCTTATTTCGATGCAGAGCAGGACAAGATGTACGTGCGGCAGCTGAAACACATCAAGGCTTCCCCTGAGCGCATTTACTGTGCCATTGACGATTATTTTCGGGCGTTCGAACAACGCACTCGGTGGGCCAGTGACAAATTGTTAATCGACAAAGAGCTGGAAGGCTACGAAGGGACTCTGAAAAAGGAGTGGAAGCGTTACGTTGGGCAGTTGAAGATGGATTTGGATGACGAAAACGTTCTGGAAACCGATTCTGCTTGCGTAAAATTTGGCAGGCAGGTGCTGAACTGGATGGAGGCAGCTAGGATACCAATTCGCAAGCAGATGCCCGCAGGCGACGAATACGTCATGCGCGGCAGTTTCCATATGTTGGCTAACCAGGAGCTGCCGCCTATCTACTGGCATCCCAGATTTCTGGAGCAGCTGCAACAGGTTGTTGAAGCTACGGCCCAGTAACCTGTAGTGGCATGTTACCCTGGAGTCAACGGCCAATAGAAGTGGCTAATTTGTTCAATCCAGCTTATTGTGCCTTGCTGCTGTACGAGGCTGTAAATGCGCATCAGCAGGAAACCGGGCGGGGCATGAACTATGCCGTGGCTTTTGTCGTGCTGCCCGTGGTATTGCATAAGGAAACCCGCGAGTTGCTGCCCAACTCGGTCTCGACCAAACTTCACGCTTGGCTACAAGCTCACCCGCAGGTGCGCGTGGGATTTGCCGAGCGGATGCAGCAAATGGTACCGATTACCCGGGAAGGGTTGATGTTCGCCCTGCATCACGGGGCGCTAACGCTGGATGAAACATCGGCACTTGTAATCGGACCGCACCAGCCGGGTAAATTCAAAGTGAGCAAGGATTCCGATGCCACTTTCTGCGTGAAGAAGGCACAATTTGTAGGACGCTGGTTTGCCAGTATACCCGATGCAGTAGCCTTCTTGAGCGTTTGGGATATAAAAATCAATTAATCGCACACATGCAAATCAGATCCATTATTCTATACAGCTACCAGGGCGAAAAGCGCGTGGTACCGTTTAAGCTAGGCCAGGTTAATATCATCACGGGCGAGTCGAAGACGGGCAAATCGTCTATCATCAACATCTTAGATTTCTGCTTAGGGCGCCAAGAGTTTACAATGTTCGAGGGGGTGAACCGCGATGTGGTGGCGTGGTACGCGGTGCTCCTGCAGATTGGCCCAACGCAGGTGTTCATTGCCAAATCACCGCCTAAAGGGCACTCGGTGCAGCAGAGCCAGGGCTACATTACAGTTGGGTCAGAAGTGCAGATACCGGAGCTGCAAGACCTAAGCTTCAATACCAATGACACCCGGATAACAGAATATCTATCCAGCTTGCTGGGTATTGCTCCGAACGAAACCGTAGGCACGGCCAGCGAAGGAGCCGACGTGTTTCAGGCGACGCTCGACCACGCTAAGTTTTATCTGTTTCAAAATCAGAGCTTGGTAGCTAACCCCAATCAGCTATTCTGGCGGCAAAATGAGCCGGTTATCCCGCGGCATATACGGGAAACGATGCCCTACTTTCTGGGAGCTATCCAAGACAACCGGATGGCGCTTAGTGCCGAGCTACGCCGATTGAAGAATGCGATGCAGAAGCTGCAACGGGATGCCCGGCAGGTCGAAGATGCTATCAGCAAGCGTAACGAGGGGGCCAATAAGCTGCTGGTTCAGGCACAGTCATTGGGGATGCTCAAAGAGGAAGTTCCGGAGTCACTGTTCCTTGAGGCGCTTATCACGCTGTCCGGATGGACGCCGACGCCCACTGAAGCGAGACCTACGGTAAACGCTACCCCGCTGGAACAGGAGAAGGCCCGTGCTAAACAGATGGGGGAGGCCTGTAAGGAACTAGAGCAGCAGATAGAAGCGGCGGAAGAGCACATTCGCAAAGCCAATGGATACGCCGCGGCCGTCAAGCAACACGTTGACCGGCTTACGGCTGTGAACTTGTTTGATCGTGCGGGCGACGGCCACCATAATCGGTGTCCTATGTGCTCCGAGCCTCTGAAGGAAGACGCGCCACCGACGGTAGCAGCGCTGAGCACGGCGCTCAACCGAATGGAAGCGGATTTGGGTGGCATGCAGCGGCAACGTCCACAACTGGAGCAGTACTTGGCCAGCCGACGAGCCCAACTGGAAACCTTGCGGGGCGAGTGGCGGGTGGTCGATCAACGCGTTAAAGCATTGGTTCGATTACAAAGGGGCAGCGCACAACTGGAACGGGACGAGCAAGCGCTGAAACTGGTCGGCAAAGTAGAAGGCTTCCTCGAAAACATCGAGGCGCTGCCCGATCTGGCTTGGTTGAAAGCGCGCATCGAGAAGGGTAAACGCTACATTGAGGGGCTAGAAGAACAATTGAGTAAGAAGGCAGTAGAAAAAATCATTGCGTACAGCCTGAGCGTCATTGCGCAAGACATGACGGCCTGGGCCAAGGACCTGCAACTCAGTCACGCGGGCCATCCACACCGACTCGAATGGGGTGATTTGACAGTAGTGGCTGACCACAACACCACAATCCCAATGGAGCGCATGGGCAGCGGCGAAAACTGGTTGGGTTGCCACCTGATTTGTCTGCTGGCGCTCCATAAGTTCTTCGTCGAAGCCAACCGCCCAGTGCCGCGCTTTCTGGTGTTCGATCAACCTACGCAGGTCTATTTTCCACAACTCAATTACTCCACGCTTGACGGCACGGTACAGGATTTAGCAGCAATAGGAGCGGATGAAGCCGCTGTAAAACGCATGTTTGACTTATTCTTTAAAGTAGTTAAAATGCTGGGCCCTAATCTGCAAATTATCGTGACTGAACACGCAAACCTTGATACACCGGAATTCCAAGCAGCATTGGTAGAAGAGCCTTGGACAAATGGTCGGGCATTGATACCCTCGGATTGGATAACTGCTAAAAATAATCAGTAATAAAAAAAGCCGGCTAATATTAGCCGGCTTTTTTTATTACTGATTGCTAGAAGTACTCAGCTGCATAAGTGTCAAATTCATCGGCCGTAAAAACAGTCGCAAGCCCTTGCTTACCAGCAAGCATTCCATAACAAATGGAATGCCTATTACTTACTGGGCTCTGTAAGGAAGCAAGATTGTAGGTGATAAGGTCTTTGTCAGTAAGATGAAACATGACGAAGTATTTCATTCGTACATCGTCGCGGTTTAGTAATGCCTTAACCCCATCAGTATTTGCACTATAAAGCGAAAGCGCCGAGGTGATAATGAAGATACTCTCTGCAACCTTAGCTCTAAGTTCCTCTTTCATGCCTTGTACCCACGCCTCAAAATCTGAAACAAATGCTGATTCATTATCTGGAGGGGGAGCAGACCAATAACGGGCAATGTGTGCTGATGCATCTCTCATCTCTATAAAGCACACAAGCCTTTTTTCTGCATCAATATGCAAACAATCAGCTGACTTAATAGTCGTCTTTATACCTAATCTATTACAAAAATTGTCTTTTACATCATCAAAATGTATGACAGGGAATGATGAAGGGCAACAACTAGATGGAACGGTATTGATAGGAAGAATTTGAGCATTTAGCTCCCCTATTAATACAGATTTTAGATTATTCATCCTGTGCTTTTGCTCTTAAAAATGCAATCCTTTTCATCGGATCAGCTAATAATTTATAAAGGGGGGCAGTGTCAGCTGTTATGTCCGTAAAAGTGCAGAGACCGTCAACCCGCTCTGAAAGGTAAAATTTTGCAAATTTTTCTATTCGATAAATTTTTGTATACGCTTCTAAAGCTTGAATGAAGTAGGGGCTATGTGAGCTAACAACGCAGTATACGTTGTTCGATACTAATATCGCTATAACCTCGGCATAAATAATTTGCCATGCTGGATGAAGGTGTACCTCTGGCTCATCTATAATTAGTAGATTACTAGCTGCTAATACGCCAGCTCTAGAAAGCATCTGAATTATGCCTAGTGTTTTTACACCGGAAGCGGTATTAGATATTTTTACACTAATACTATCATTGGAGGAAAAAACAAATGAATCTTCCTCTGTATCGTAATACAGGCTGCCATTGATTGTCGTGCTGATAAGACTGCTTATGTGACTATCATAGATACTATTTGGTTCGACATCTTTAGAAGCAAAATTAAGCTTTTCCATTAAGTCGGAAGTCGAATATGAGCTTGAATATTCACCACTAGGTAGACGTGGAGTTATAATTAAATCTTCTTCAAAATTAAGTATAAATGGTGTTTCTATTAAAGTAGCATCCTCAAAAAGAGTTGGAATAGCAGATTCTGTTACTTTGAATAACTTTTCATTCAAAGCGTTTTTTCTAAATGTAGCTGATAGTATTTGTTTATTGGCATCTAATAATTTAATACTTCCCTTGCTTGTGCTCTTTTTGTTGTTGATCTCGCCTTTAAAGATTGAATTGAATATATTTTTTACTGAAGCGGCATAGGTTAACTGCGGCTCATGTTTTTCTGATAAGACTGCCTTTATGTTGCTGATGTATTTGTCTAATATATCATGTCTAACTTTGTTTAGATGATTTATTTCATCTTGACTGTCTTTTATTTCCACAAGGATGCCTCCAGACTCGTGTCTAACGAGTCTGCGATGTGAGCGAATTTCTATTTCATGTATGACTGTATCCTTTATATCTTTGCTGAGTGTATCAAAATTTTTTAACCCATTATCATTCATAAATTTTCTTACATCTCTAAATCTTCTCAAACTATTGTTTAATATTGAAGGAGATATATTGGTGCTAGAAACTTGTCTTAATTCAGATATTAACTCTGAAATTATAGGCGTGATCTTATTTTGCTGTACGGCTACAAATTCATCTTCTGTGTTGCGGATTGCTTTTATAATTGAAAATAAGGTCTTCCCAATGGTTGACTTTCCTGTATCGTTTAACCCACCAATAACGGTTAAACCAGTCAAGTCAATTTCGGCAGAACCGATAGGGCCAATATTTTCAATGCTGAGTTGCATGGGCAGAGGGGGCAGTTAAGCTTGAATGTCAAGCCAAGCAGTCGGAACAAAGGTAGGCGAGTATGTCATACCGTGTAGGACGTATTTACCATTCTGTTCAATCAAAGTTTTAATTGGGCCGGTTGTGGCTGCCGCGTAGCAGCTCAGGCATCTGGGTTCCTTCTTCCGCTGCATCTCCAGCAGCTGGATTGTGCGTTAGAGGGTGTAGTGATGCTCGTACAACAACGACGGGAGCGGGTAGGGCCCTGTCACGTTCCGCACGTGCAGCTTGGTGGCCGTGTGCTCCAGCACAAGCATTTTGATGATGACGCGGGGATTGTCCACCAGCGTCTTGTAGAGCGTGTCGCCCTGCAGCCGGTAGGTGTAAGGTACAACCAGTGTGGGGCGGAACCAGTGGTTGTAGGATTTCCACTCGGTGGCCGTTACCTCGCTGTAGTTTTGCCCGGGTGGAATCGGCTCTTCCCAGATGGTGGTGGGGGTGCCGCTGGCCAGTTCCACTTGGGTGTTGCGCACCAGGTTCCAGCGGCCTTCTACATCAACCGAAGGCGTAGGGTCTTTCTTCTTGGAGCAGGCCGCAGCCACGATGAGCAGCAGGCCAAGGAGGAAAGTGTGAAGATGTCGATTCATGGATTACTTCTTCAGCGGCATCTCCAGCAGCTGGATGAATAGTTGATCTGTACTCAGTTACCGCCGCGCGTAGGTGTCTTCATCTTCATGCCGGTCTGCGTTAGGTCCTACGCTCGTGCCGCGGAGCTGCAAAGCAGTGGGTGTGAGTTCCACAATTGCTTTCCGAATTGTGAGACTAGGAGAACCGGCGGACGTGATCAACAAGGTGTCAGCTTTGCGGACGAAGGAATACTGTGTGGTGTTAGGAGCTCCTCCGACGAGTTGGTCATGGCCATATTCAATGGTGGAGCCAAAAATCTTTATGTAAGCGCCAGGCCGCATAAACCCATCTCTTACGCTGGTGATTTGGCCGTTTGTAAACTGAGTGTGGGTGCTTTTCGTCAGGGCCCAAGTGCCTTCCAGCGAAGGTTCGGGGTCTTTTTTCTTGCAGGCAGCACCTACGACGAGCAGCAAGCTGAATAGGAAGGTGGATAGATGTCGGTTCATAATTGAATTGAGAGAGGGATAATTGGGCGGGTTAGACGTATGGCGCGGAATCCACTAATTTGAGAGGAGCAAAAGTATGTTTCTGGCAGCGAACAAGCACATTATAATCCAAGTTCTTTCGCCGAATTATGCTGCCGTACATTGTCTAGACGGGTGTAGCGCCGGATCATCGCGCTCGTCTTGTGCTTGGTTTGGTTCATGACCTTAGAGTCGTCAGCGCCGTTAAGTTTGGACACCGTGACAAACGAGGCCCGGAGCGAGTGGGCCGTGAACTGCGGCCCCAAGTATTGCTGCACAATTAGGTTCGTATACTTTGTAGTCATTCGCCGCGTAGTAACCTGATTGTTCTTCCGAAGCGACACGAATACAGGCCCCTTGGTGCGCCCCAGAACGCGTAGCCAAGCCTGCAGCGATCGAATTGGGCACAATGCTGAATCAGGGGAGTAGAAAATAGCCTTTTCTTCAGCTTGGCCTTCCTGGTTGGTTTTGCTTTGCCCCAACGTGACTACCAAGCCTTCTTCGTCAAAGGCTAGGTCTTCAATATTCAGCGCCTCAAGCTCGGAGCGGCGGAACGCCCCGGTAAAGCCCAGCAGCAGCAAGGCTCGATTGCGCAATCCGGCGGGCGTGCTCACGTCGATGCTCTTAATCGTGCGCTTGAACGAGGCCAGCGAAAACGCCGGCGCCTGCTTTTGCCGGGTTTTCTTTTCGCGGGCAATGCCCTTGAGCAACACCTTGATTTTCTTATCCGCTGTGGGCGAGTCCAGTCCGGCCAGTTCGTGCGCTTTAGCAATGGCCGCCGCATGCCGCTGAATAGTAGCAAACTTTTTCCCCGCGTCGGCCAGCTCCGCCAAAAAGCCCACCAGCGCCTCAACCGGTGCCGGCAGCGACGCGAGCCCGTGCTGATCGCACCAAGCGGTGAAACGCTTCCAATCGCCGGCGTAGGCGCGCACGGTGTTGGCCGCCCCGCGCAGGCCGGACTCGACGTAGCGGTGAGAGGACTCGAGCAGGTGCGCGGGTACTTGCGGGGCGGGCGCGGACGGGGCGGCGGGCAGGTTGCTCACGGTAGCTATATAATATAGGAGTAAGTCGCCGAAAACCGGCGCTTTTCTTGGGTACAAGATAAGGAACGATAAGTAAACCTTATCAGTCCTTATTGTTGAAGCCTTCATCGCCTTCGTTAAGGCAACGATGTTGCGGATCCAGTCAAGGGTGCGCTAAAAAAGGGTCAGTAAAACGATGTCGAAAACACCCCTGCAAAACGACCCTTACCGCGCCATTTTCATTGAGGGCTCTGGTGTCCGTTAAACGAGGGATAAATCAATAGTTGAGGCAACGTAAGTTTACCTGTTATCTGCCTCACATCGCCCATGTCTAAACTTACCCCTGTCCCCCTTGACGTACTGCAGCAAGCAGTGGAGGGCTTGTATCGGGCGTTCGGTGGCTACCCGCTCTCCTCGCTCGAGGGCTGCCCCTGTTGCGTGTCATCGGCCAACAAAGAACAGGTCACCCACCGCCCCCTGCGAGAACTGACCGAGGACGACCTGGGCCGGTACGCGGGTAAGGCCATGACCACCTGGGGCACCGTCGAGGATTTCAAGCACTTTTTGCCCCGGCTCTTTGAACTGACCGCTGAGTTTCGGGCCCCCTACGAGGAATTCGTGGTCTTTGGCAAACTCGACTACGGCCGCTGGCGCGCGTGGCCGGCGACGGAAATCGCGGCCGTCGAGCAGTACTTCTTGGCCTTGTGGGGCGTAATGTTGGTCAGTGAAAGTCAGGCGTGGCAGTTCCGCGACTACTTCGTGGCCTTGGCTGGCATTTACCCGCGCTTTGACGAGTTGCTGCAGCGGTGGGAAGCCAGCCCGAGCCCCGTGGCGTGGGGGCTATTGAGCGACGAAGTCTTCGAGCACAGCCGCGCCATTTTTCAAAACCAGTACTTTAATGGCCCCTTCTTGGCGTCGGTCCCACTGAGCCAACACTTTAGGGCCTGGGTCACGTCCCAGGCCGTACGGGACAAACTGCTGGCTGCCTTTAGCCAGTGCTCCGATGAAGCCGCCGCTGAGAAACTGGGCGTGGCCTATGACCTGATTGAGTACGAGCTTAAATACCCTAGCTGAGTTCAGCGAAACGGTAGCCTATGTCATCACGTCCATTTATGTCAACTGCTGTACATCACGAGACTTATATGCACGGAGACATGGAAGCCTGGTAATGCCACTAATTTTGCCACTAGGATGGAATTAAGTGCTGCTAATGCTTCACAATAAGCTTTATTAGTATTTCAAGTTTTCCCGATGGAGAAAATTGCAATACACTTTTGTAATAACCAGTTTGGAAGATCGTCCTAACAGGCATTCGCCCTACATTTGGGTATTTGATTTACGATTTGCAAATTGCAAATCGTAAATCAACGAACGCAATCCATGCGCCAGCACAACGGGATGCGGCCCCAGGATGTCGTACTTCTGCTCAAGGTACTTTTGCTGGAAAATACTTCCTGGCAAAGCAAAGACCTAGCGCAGGCATTGCAGCTGAGCCCAGCCGAAATATCCTTTAGCCTGAAGCGGTGCCAGTACGCCCGCCTGCTGGAGGGCAAAGACCGGCGGGTGGCAAGGCGGACCTTCCTAGAATTCCTGCTCTACGGGCTGCCGGTGGTGTTCCCAACCCAGCCCGGCCCCTTGGTGCGCGGCATGCCGACGGCCCACAGCGCTGCACCCCTCAACCACCAGGTCGTTGCCGAGCAGCTCTACGTATGGCCCGACGCGGCCAGCGACAGCTGGGGCAGCGCCGTCGAGCCCCTGTACCCCGGGGTGCCCCAAGCCGCCAATGCCGACCCCCAACTGTACGAACTGCTGGCGCTTACCGATGCCTTGCGCGTGGGACGAGCACGGGAGCGCAAGCTGGCCGGGGACTTGTTGCGAGCGTTTATGTTGCCTGCCCATGCCTAACCAAGCCAACCTGGCCGCGCTGCAGGCCGTGGCCCGTGCCCTGGGGCCCTTGCGGGAGCGGGTGGTCTTTGTGGGCGGCAGCACCGCCGGGCTTTACAGCACTGTGCCCCGCGCCGCCGAGTCGCGCCCCACTATCGACGTGGACTGCATCATTGAGGTAATACCCCGCATGGCTTACTACCAGTTGGAAGAGGAGCTGCGCGCTCTGGGCTTTCGCCACGACCAGTCCTCAAACGTCATATGCCGCTGGCGCGTGGCCGGGCTCACCGTGGACGTGATGCCCGTGGGTGAAGACAACATCCTGGGCTTCTCCAACCCGTGGTATCCCGAAGGTTTTGCCCACGCCATTCCCTACGGCTTGCCGGACGGAACGACCATTCGGATCATGCCGGCGGTGTACTTCGTCGCCACGAAGCTGGCGGCCCTGCGCAACCGCGGGATGAGCGACATCCGCCTGAGCAACGATCTGGAAGACATCGTGTACGTGGTGGACAACCGCGTGGAGCTGGCCGCGGAGACCGGCGCCGCCACGGCCGCCGTGCGCGCCTACCTGGCCGCGGAAATCAACCAACTGCTGCTGCACCCTGAGCTCCGGGAAGCCATCGACTGCCAGCTGCCCTACGGCTCCGGCGAAGACCGGAAGTACATCGTCGAAACCCGGTTGCGCGACGTCGTGGCCGCCTGTCAGTAAAAAACCCGGCCGGTTCCGGTTTGGTACGTCGCCCGGCTAGTTAAACGAGCGGGCTCTAAGCAAATCCGAGTTGCTGAGCTTGAGCTTGAGGTGGCGCCCGCCGCCTTTCTCGTACACCTCAACAAGGAGGTTTTTCTGATCCGGGATGGTGAACTTACTGAACACGAATACCTGCTCCAGCTGGCCGTCGGCCTCGATCTTTTTCAGGGTGCCATTATACACGTAGGTAGGGGCAAGCTCAATGGCCTGCTCGGCCGTGCGCTTGGCGACCCGCTTGTCCTGGATGTAGAATTTCACGAAATCCACGTCGTAGCTCACGTTGGACCGGTTGGCCAGGTGGAGCGGGAAAAACAACGTTTCGTGTTGGTAGCCGACGCGGCCCACGCGCGCCCTCAGCTGATTTTTGCTTTCGCTGGCTGCCATACCGCCGCGGGCCAGGGCCCGTTTGGAATAAGCGTCCAGGTTGCCCTGGGGAATGGGCGTATTCGACAGGATGGCTTCCCCCGCACCGGCATTGGTCGAAGCCGAAGCCGCGCCCAGATCCAGGCTGAGCACCTTGGGGTCGTGCTGGTAGTTGACCAGGAATTGGTACAGCTTGCCCCCGGAGGTGAGCACGGTCATGTTGGTTTCGGCCAGGCCCTTACCGGCCGCTTTCACGCGCACGATGTTCTCCGCGCCCGTGGCCTTGGCCGCCAGAATGCCGCTGTTGCCCAAATCGACGTAGGTAACCGGGTAGGGAAACACCAGGTGGGTGGTTTTCTGGTCGCTGACGTAGAGCGGGAGCACCGGCAGCTTGCCGGCAGCGCCTTCGTGGGCCGTGCCCAGGTCGAGGCCCAGCAGGCGCGGGTTGCGCTGGTAGTTCACGACAAAGGAATACAACGTGCCCCCGGCCGTGAGCACGGTCAGGTTGGTTTCCCCGAAGCCCGCGCCGGCGGCTTTCACCCGCACAATGTTTTCAGAGCCGGTGGCCTTGGCGGCAATCAGCCCGGCGCTGCCTAGGTCCACGTAGGTCACGGGCGCTGGAAAGACCAGGTGCGTCGTTTTCTGATCCGAGACAAAAAGGGAATAGGTCGGGAGCCTGGACCTGGCATCCCTGCCGGCCACCGGCCTGGCGCTGGCCAGGGTAGTCGGGGATTGCGCCAGTGCGGGAGCCGCCAGGCCAATCGTCAGCGCAAGGGAAAAGGCAATTCTCATCGGGAGCTTATTTAGCAATCTTCAACAGGAGCTGGTAGCCGGCTTTCAGGCGCACTTTCACCAGGCGGAGCTTCTTCTGCCCCAGCCCCTTCACGGCTGTCACGGCGACCCCGGCCGCGGCCAGCGTGGGGTCGGCGCTCATGGTCATGGCGTCGGCGGCGTTGAGTCCGTCGGCGCCGGCTTGCTTGGCCGCGTCGCGCGTGATGGCACCCGGGATGTGCAGGCCTTCCAGCCCGTCCACGTCGTAGACTTCCAGCGCGGCCGGAAAGACCCGGTTACCGGCTTTCAGGGTTTCAATGGCGATGCTAAGCCGCTCGCCCGAAAGGCTGCACTTGCCGTGGATGAAGGTGTTGGCCGGCAGGGTATGGCCGTTGACAACGGCCGTTTCCGTCAGGCGCATTTTTACCAGCGAGCCGCTGACGACTTCCTGCGATTCGTGAATCACGGCCGGCAGCGTGTTGGCGTCTTCGGAGGCCGGGCGGCCGTCGTCCAGCCCCAGAAACGAGGCCGTGCGCTTTCGGCTGGCACCAGCAGCTCCTAAGCGGGAGACCACTGCATCCTCGTCCACCACGTGCGCCCTGGTTTTGGCTTTCTTTTTCGCAGCGGCTACCCGCGGCGCCGCGGGTCGGGGTGCTCCTCCCCCACCGCTGCTCCCGCTTTGGGCCAGCAGCTGCGCCATTTGCAGCTGCGCGTCTTTCTCAGCCAGCTCCCGCTCGTGCTGGCTGCGCATGAGCGCTAGCTGCTCCTGGGGCGTCAGGGCGCCCGCTGGATTCGCGGCCGCGTCCGCCGGCGCACCGGAGTTGAGCTGGGCCTGCTGGGCGGCGATGAGCTGCTGCTGGGCCTCGACTACGGCCTGGTCAACCGAGCCGTTGGGGCCTGGCCGCCCGTCGGCGCCGATGGCGTAGGACAGGCCCGTGGGCGGGCTGGTATCCGGGCGCGCATCCACCAGGCCGCGGTTGCGCAGCGAATCCACCGGGGTGGCGTACGCTTCGAGTTTGCTCGCGGTGATGCGGGTTTCTTCCGCCGTGGGCAGGGTGGTGTTAAAGCCGGTTGCGACGGGCTGCGCTTCGGCCGGCTGGCCCTGTCCGCCCCCGCCCAGGTAGAACATTACCGCCAGAAAGGGGACGCCCACCACCGGCAGGAAGGTGGCCAGCTTGCGGGTGCGGATAAACTGCGGATCAAGTGGTTTGGTGGCCATGCGTGGAGAGGGGCGTTAGCGGGGCAGCGTGCTCAGGTCCGTGTTGCGCAGCACGCGCCAGTTCTCGATCAGAAAGCCGTGCGGGTTGTTTTCCGAGCGCGTGACGTCCCGCAGGGTGCATTCGGAGACAAAGTCGCGGGTGGTGACGGAGGTAGCCCGAATCACGCGCTGGTGCCCGTAGCAGCGGGCCACGATGGGCCGCTGAGCGGTGATCACCACGCTGTCCACGGTCATTTCGAGGCTGATGTTGGCGGCAATCAGGTCGTTGTAGAAGCCCTTCTCTTTGAAGTTCTGGTACTGACGCTTGGCCGAGTTGTCGGCCAGGTACAAGGCCTTGTTCACGTTGCCGTCGATGGCTTTCGGGTCGGGGTCCAGGGTGAAGAACAATTCGTGGAAGCGGGCCACGTGGCTGCGCGCTTCAACCGGGCGGTTGGCCCGGGCATCGCGGGCGCCGGCGGTGAGCAGCTGCCCGTTTTCCAGCACGTAGATGGTCTGGGCCGCCGCGCGCGAATGCTGAAAGGCGAAGTAGGCCACGGTGCCCGCCAAAAGCAGCGCGGCCAGGATGACAATTAAGGCCAGGGCTTTGATCTGCTGAAACGCCGTGTTGATGGTTTTAAGGGAGGCAAACATGGATGGAAGAAGCTGGTGAATAGAAGAGGCAGGGCTACGAGGAGCGCCGGCCGAATACCCGTTCCCGGATGGCGGTGCCGGCGCGGTGGCCGAACTGCTCGCCGCGGCTCAGGTAGCCCGTCCCCGTGCTGACGGCTCCGGCTACCCCGGCTGGCCCCATCCGACCGGCCGTGCCGGCTATGGCGCCCGCGGTGGCCGCGGTGCCGATCAGCGCGCCCTGCATGGCCCGGGCTACGCCGCTGACGCCCGAGGCCGCAAGCATCATGTCGGTGATGAAGGGAATTACTAGGTAGCCGGCAATGGCGATGCAGAGAAAAACCAGGTAGCCAAAGTCGGCCGAGTCGACGCCTGCCCCGGTGTTCAGGCGGCCGATGTCGGACTCGAGCATCATCACCTGAAACTGCCCCATGATGGCCCCGAAGATGTTGGCCACCGGTACCCACAGGCTGATGGTGATGAACTGGCCCAGCCACTTGGCGATGGAGCCGGTGAAGCCCGGGAAAATGGCGATGCCAAACGTCAGCGGGCCGAGTACTGAAAGAACGATGAGCAGGAAGGTGGCCAGCACGTTGACGAGCAGGCGGGCGGCGATGTGGAAGAGCTCCAGGGTGTTCTTCATCCATTCCCGGAAGTCCTGCTTGACTTCGTATTTCAGCTTGTCAAAGCCCAAGGCCGCCTGCTGGCCGAGGTTGTTAAGACCAGTTGGCCCTCCCAGTTCTTCTAAGCGCTTCTCGTAGGCTTCGTCCGTAGCAAAGTGTTCGTTGCCCGGCTGGCGGGCTAGCAACTCTCGTTTCTGCTGCTGCAGCGCATCGATGCGGGCCGTTTGATCGGTGCGCACGGAATCGGTGCTCGAAGCCAGTGCCCCCGTGATACCCCGCAGGCCACCGAGCAGCTGCGGGAAGAGCAGAATGGCCAGGCCAATCAGAAACGGGCGCAGCAGCGGGTACATATCGATGGGCTCGGCCCGGGCGATGTGGCCCCACACGCGGGAGCTGATGAAAACAAGCGCGGCAATACCGCCCACGGCGCGGCCCAGGGTAAGGAATTGCGCCACCAGCGGCAGCATCGAGTCATAGAGCCGGCCCAGCATCTGCTCCATCTGGAGCATCTGCATGGTAATCGAATTCAGGTCCATAACGGCGGGGAAGGAGGGGCGGAAGAAATGCTAGCGGGTGGTATTGCCGGCGCCGATGAGGGCCAGGACCGAGGCCCGGTCCTGCCGGGCCTGCTGCTGCTGATAAGCCACGGCCCGGCACTTGCCCGTGTAATAGATCATCAGGTGCTGCTGCTGCTGCATCTGGTCGGCAATGCGGTTGATGAACCTGATGCGCTGCGCGTCGGTCATCTGCGCCCGGTTGGTGGTCATGACGGTCGTCAGCTCGGCGATCAGCGCAATGTTTTCCTGCAGCAGCGCCTGGTACATGGCGGAAGCCTCCGTGACTTGCGCGGGCGTAAGCCCGCGTGTGCGCAGCTCGGCTACGCCGCAGGAAAACTGCGTAATCATGGCGCTTTGGGCATCGTAGATCTCCCGCACCCGGCGGTAGTTGCGCACCCCGGTGCTGATCTGCCGCAATCCACTGTACCACTGCGCGTGCAGGGCCTGGGTTTGATCGGTGATGCCCTTGA
Source organism: Hymenobacter sp. FMD4 (assembly GCF_058932745.1). Classification (NCBI taxonomy): domain Bacteria; kingdom Pseudomonadati; phylum Bacteroidota; class Cytophagia; order Cytophagales; family Hymenobacteraceae; genus Hymenobacter; species Hymenobacter sp. FMD4. The sequence continues at coordinate 77,129 of NZ_JBZYWH010000021.1, read as the reverse complement.
TGGCCGTGCTGAGCTTCTTGACGTCACTGGCCAGCTCCTTGGCTCTGCCCTTCAGGGTGGCCGAGACTCCCTGGTGGAAAATCTGCTTGCGCGAGATTCCTTCGGCGATGGGGGCCGAAATAACGGCTTGGGCGAGGGCCCGCTGCGTCGCCAGCCCCAACAGGCTCAGCAGCGCGAGGGTGCAGCTGGTTTTCATCGAAGCAGGGGGGTTACCGGGCGCGGGCGCCCATGAACGATAAAAGGGTCTGGCGGTCCTGCTCCACCTGCTTGGCTGACTGGAGCAGCATCATGTTGCGCCGGGTGAAGTAGCTCACCAGCCCCAGATGGTCCGTGATTTTGGCGTCCAGCTGGTCAATGAACTCCAGGCGATCCGCATCAGTCATCTTGAGCATGGCCGGGCTTGTAACCGTGCGCAGGTCGGCCACGGTGTTGGCGCCCTCGGCCAGCAGTTTGGCGTACATGCTGGTCATCTCCGTGAGCTGCTGGGGGCTGATGTAGGGCGAGGTGCGCAGGACGTTGATGGCGGCAGAGTACTGCTGGATGATCTGGGTTTGCTTGGCGTAGATGGAGCGCACCCGGCGGTAGTCGCGCACGGCGGCGCTCACCTTCAGCAGCCCCTCGTACCACGCTTTGTGCTGCTCCAGGTTCTTGCGGGCGAAGGTCTTGGTCAGCTCCTGCTCCTTCACGCCGAAGGCCACGAGCTTGTTGGCGGCCGCTTCCAACCCTTTCATGGTTTTTTGCAGGCCGGTCTGCACCGCGCTTTGCCCTTCCAGCAGGGGCGCGGACACCACGAGTTGGGCCGATGCCCGGGTAGTAGTCAGCCCCAGCAGTGCCAATCCGACGAAAATGATCTTCTTGTTCATGGGGTTCTCGCATTGCGAGCGGTGCTTATTGATTCCGGGTTTCGGGATGCTGCAGGTACTTCATGTGCCGCTCAGCCGCAAATCGTGCTTGGCCAGTGCCTCCCTCAAAGCCCATGAGAGTTGGCATGGCTTGGGTGGCCGTTACATTGGGCTCTTTCGTGAGGGACAGCAGCATGGCAGCCATTGATTCACAGCGGCCAGTAAGACCATTCCAGGTCTTAACATCTTCGGGTTTGACCCGCGGCATGCCGCGCGAGCGAATTACCGTCCGCAACACGTAGCGGTACCGTGCCCAGCCGCTACGCACGACCGGGTGATCCTTGACCGACACGTCCAGGGCACTGCCCTGCCAGGCCGTTACGAACTCGGCGTATTTGCGCGCCGCGGCTTTATCGGCCGGCTCTGCTTTGGGTAGCGCCGACAGGCTATCGGCCAGGGCTACCGCCGCGGCTACCTCAGGCGAAACAGCAGTCGATGCGCTGAGAGCGGAAGCAGCTTGCTCAGGCGAGGCGGAGGTGGTAGCATCAACGCCGCAGCTGCTGAGCAGCGCCAGCACGCTCAGGGGAAGCAAGGTCTTGTGCATATTTTTTCCCTTTTGTTGAAGTCAAATGGCTTAGCCTGCCCGCAGCTCGGCCGCGTACTGCTTGATGGCTGTAGGCATGTCGCCGGTCTGGCGCAGCTTCTCGAACAGCCGCACCTTCTCCGTTTCCTCCGTGGTATAAGTCACATATTCCTCCTTTGACACCTCGATGGCGTACACCTTCGACACGACCCCGCCCAGGCTGATGAACACCTCGGTGTAGCGGCCCCGCGCGGGCTTGTTGTCGCGGTTGATGGAGAGCACCAGGTCCTTTTCCTTGGGCGTGAGCGAGAGCAGCTGCTGGATCTCCTCGAAGCGGCTGAGGAACTTGCGCTGGTCCAGCAGGATCTTGCAGTCGGAGTTGTTGATGATGGCGTCTTTGACAATCTCGTTGCCGATGATGTCGTCGATTTCCTGCGTCACCACAATGGCCTCGCCGAAGAACTTGCGCACCGTCTTGAACAGGTACTTGATGTAGGCCGCCATGCCAGGCGTGGTCAGCGCCTTCCAGGCCTCCTCGATCAGGATCATCTTGCGGATGCCCTTCAGCTTGCGCATCTTGGAGATAAAGGTCTCCATGATGATCAGCGTCACCACCGGAAACAGGATGGGGTGGTCCTTGATGTTGTCGAGCTCAAAGACAATGAAGGGCGCCTGCACCAGGTCCAGCTCCTTGTCCGAGTTGAGCAGGTAGTCGTACTCGCCGCCGCGGTAGTAGGGCCCGAGCACGTAGAGGAAGTTGTCGATGTCGAAGTCCTTCTCGCGCACCTTTTCCTCTTCCAGGACCTTGCGGTAAGTGCCCTTGACAAACTCGTAGAACGTGTTGAAACCGGGCTTGATAGCCGGGTTGGCTTCGAGCATCACGTAATACAAACTCACGGCCGTGGAAAGCGACACGTACTCGGACTGGCTGACGCTTTCGTCGTCCTTTTTCCAGAGCGCCTGCAGCAGCGTTTTGATGCTTTCCTTTTTCTCCACGTCCAGCTTGCCGGAAATCAGGAAGGGGTTGAAGGCAATCGGGTGGTCCTCCTCGTAGGTGAAATAGACCCCTCCGACCAGCTCGCAGAGGCCCTTGTAGGAGTTGCCGGTGTCCACCAGCAGCACATGGGCGCCCTGCTCGTAGTACTGGCGCACCATGTGGTTGGTGAAAAACGACTTGCCCGAGCCCGAGGGGCCGAGCACGAACTTGTTGCGGTTGAAGATGATCTGCCGCTTCATAGGCTCGTCGGAGAGGTCCACCAGCACGGGCTTGCCGGTGAGGCGGTCGGAGAGCTTGATGCCCTTGGTAGCCCCCGTGGAGCGGTAGTTGGTTTCCGAGGCCCAGAAGCAGACGGCCTGCTCGACGAAGGTGTAGAAGGTTTCCTCGCTGGGAAAGTCGCCGGCGTTGCCCGGAATACCGCCCCAGTAGAGCGCGGCAATGTCCACGGTGTTGTGCCGCGGCTTGCAGTTCATCGCGTTGAAGGCCGCGCTCACCAGCTTGCGCACTTCCGCCAGCGCGTCTTCGCTGGGGCTCCAGGTGAGCACGTTGCAGTGCACCCGCACCGGGCGACGCTTGTGGGCAATGAGCTCGTTGAGGTAAGCGTGGTAGTACTCGACGTTGATGGCGTTCTGCCGCGAGTAGAGCGCGAGGGAGGTGAGCCGGTCTTTTTTCTGCTCGAAGGTCTTCACCGTTTGGGCGGTGTTATCCAGGAACACATATTGGTTCAGGATGTGATTGCAGCCCAGCAGCAGCCCCAGGGGCGCGGCGAAGGAGATGGGAAAATCGGAGTGCTCGGTGCTGTAGGGCTCGTAGCGGATGTCGGTTTCCACCGAGGTGGGCAGATCGTCCAGGTTGGCCACCGAGAACAGGTTGCAGAGCTCCGCTCCTACTTTCAGCCCCTGGCTCAGGTCCAGGTCCACTTGCCGGGCCTGGTCCGATAAGTCCAGCGACAGATACTTTTCCAGCAGGCCGGCCGCGTGCTCCGTGCCCGCCAGCTCGTCGGAGGTCAGCCGGTGCGCCTTGATAAAGGGTGCGTTGGTGGGTCCTACTGCTTCCAGCGTGCGCACAAACTGACCTACGCTATCAAGGAATGCTTCAAGCACCTTGGGGTCGAGCATCTCCCGGGGCACGATGTGGCGCCGGGCCAGCAGCCCCGAGGTGCTGCCCCAGTTGGGGCGCTCGGACGAGCACTTGGTGATGAACAGGTAGCAGCAGTGGTTGAGGAAAGGCCGCTCGTGGAAGTGGCGCTCGTAGGAAGCCGACAGCAGCGTGCGCTCGGCCTCGAAGCCCGGGGCATACCGGTCTTCCACGTACCAGTCCTGCTTGTGCACGACGCAGTGGTCCGGCAGCAGGCGCACGGCCTTGACAAAGGCGGCCTGCAGCTGCGCGTAGTCTTCCCGCGAAAGGGTAAAGATTTCCGGCAGCTGTAGCCGGAAAGCCACGGTCACGTCCGCGTTCTTCGAGATAAGGCAATCCTTCTCCACCTTGTAGATGGGCTGCTTGGATTCCAGGGAGGCGAAAGGCAGAACTTTAGCGCTCATACGGCAGCAGGCACGTCCGGCGCGGCCAGGCGCGTCCGGTCGAATCCTCGTTTAGGTGTTGGAACAGGCGGCTGCGGCGATTGGTGAGGTACTTCGGTGAGGAACGCCGCGCCGCGGCCTTGCTCAGGCCGTGCTCGCCGTAGCGGCGGTTCAGCGCAAACACCCCGGCCCACATCCCGCCGCCCGCCGCGAAGCTGAGCAGCACCGTCAGCAGCAGCGGAACGCCTAGCAGGTAGCAGGTCACGAACAGGACAAACACCAGGGCGATGCCGGCCACGAGGAAGTAGATGTTGCTTCCCACCAGGCCTTTGAACTCCACGGGCTTGTTGATGCCCCGGTTCAGCTCGTAGACGGGCATACCGGCGGTTTAAAGGAAAAACGCGCGGACCACGGTAGCCACAATAACCAGGAAGATCATGGAGCCAAACCACGACACCGCCGTCTTTTGCGTGTCCTGGTCACCGGAGTTCCACTTGCTGTACACCTTGATGGCGCCCACCAGGCCCAGCACCGCCCCAATGGCGTACATGAGCCGGGTAAGCGGCTCAAAGTAGCTTGTTACCTGCGTGGTTGCATCCTGGATGCCGGCCGTGCCATTGCCGCCCTGGGCGTAAAGCAGCTGCGAGGTAAGCAGTAAACCCAACAGGGCCAGGGCAGTGAAAAAACGCTTGTTGATCATAGCGGCAGAAAGGGAGTGAGGTTGCGATGGGTAGGAGCAGCTCGGCTCCGTCAGATTTCGTCGGCGCCGAACAGGGTGGCCAGCTCCGCGTTGTATTGTTCCAGGTGCTGAGCCATCTGCTCGGCCAGGCAAGAGCCGTGCATGGCCGCGGGCATCTCGGGATTCTGCCCGGCCTGCAGCAAGGCGATGTACTCCGTGACGGAATCGGCGGCGACCAGCTGCGGGGTGGGCTCCGCGGTGATGATGTCCAGGGGCGAGGCCACGGGCTCGTCGAACGAGGCCAGCGGTTCGTAGCCGGCTGGTACTTCGACCACCTGAAAAGCATCAAGCTTTAGAGCGTCCCCGGTGGGCCCGGAAGAGGCCCCTGCAGGCGTTTCCGGAGCCGGCACCGCTTCTACGGGTTGCGCCGGCGCGGCTTGGGCTTCACGCCGGACAAAAGCCGCCAGCCGTTCGTCGGCTACTTTTACCAGGGTTTCATCCTGCACTTGCGTTTCTTCCGGGGCCGCGCCGACAACGGTATTCAGGATGGGCTCCTCGCTGGGGCTCTCGTCCTGCCCAGTATCCGTTGCGGTGGAGCGGGGCAGCGCTCCTTCCACGACAGGCTCCGTAGCATTGGGTAGGTTCTCGGCGGCACCGACTTCGGGCGATTCAAGTTCGGTCGCTACTTCCGCAGCTGCGGGGTAACTGGCACCAGGCGTGGCCTGCCCAAAGGCGGAGGTAGGTCGCACGAGCGCGGGCGGGGCAGCGCCACCGGCGGAGGCTCCGACGAGCTGTCCCCTCCCCCCTTTTCTGCCGGGGGTAAGCAAGAGTGTAAGTTCCTCGCGGTAGTAGAGCAGGCCAACCACCAGGTAGTAGAGGATGACCAAGGCCAACACAAACAGGCAGAACTGGCTCCAGGTGTATTCGCTAAGCATCGCACAACAATGGGGTGGCAGCCCTGCATCAACCGATGCGGGCATCAGAATCCAAACCGTAGTTCGACGAGGCAAACCTACCGACGCAAAGGAGCCGGTTAGTAGAAAGTTGACGAGTGGTCAAAAACAGGTGATGAATTGCGCGAGCCGCACACGAGCGGCAGGGAACTCGATACCGCAAGCCGTCTTCCTGACCGCGGAATACCAGCGCCCTGATGATGTCTCCTGAGTAGTAGGATAATGCACGTTTACTGCCAGAGGGCTCAACACACGCATGGCACCAACAGCTGTTCGACTTAGCACGGTTACGTGTTTAGTCGAATGAGAATAGGCTGATTAGCCAGGTGCGCATTCCCCGCTATAAGCCGGCGTTATCGGACCTAATAAGACGCTGTCACATCATCCAAACTGCAGTTCGGAAAACGTTACGAAGGCTGTAAGGTCTTGTGATTCTGGAACAGTTAGTAATACCTGATACACCATCACGCTATCGTTTCATCGCTTGGAGGTCAATAAGCGCTGGCCTTTATTGAATGACTATCTTGATCGCTATCACCTTCTACTCAAGCACAATACAGCATGAAAATTAACCTTTCGTGGTTAAGCCTAATAGGGCTTTTTCTTGCTTGTCAAAAGCAAGAAAGAGGGCTTAAAGCTCTACTAGTAAGAGAGAGGAGTTGCTGGATCCACCATTCCCGTCCAGAAACTGAATCAAATGCACTGTTCAGTTTTTGCACCCAGTTTTCTGTTTCCCAAGAGTTTTTCTTCAGCACGTACTCCTTCCGTAATTTTCAAATTGGAGACGACGGTCTGTCGGAAGCTGTATCAATTCACGCACCCACTCTTCACAGAGGAACTTGGTCTTACTCTGATCTGGATAGTGCATTCAGTATCGGCGGAAATGAATTTAAAATGATACGCTACAACGAGGATACTATTGTACTGAAGACAAAACAAGGGCACATGGAGCTTCTCACGCGAGTTGAGTAGCGCTATCAGCAGGTCATTTGCCACTCGGATTGTGTGCTTATCCTGTAGAATCCTTAAAAAAGTGCTAATGAAGCTTTAACAGATGGGCAGGCAAAAAACTACCATTATTCCGAGGAGCCCGTGAGAACTCACATTACGTTAAGCAACATTTCCGGGATAATAGAGGGGCTTTCTAAAGGCCCTCAGCACGGAAAATATCCTAATTGTAGAACAATAACGCTTTTATCACGAGTGTAGCCTCCTAAGTGCGTTTAACGCGAAGGCAACTTACTCAATCCATGTCCTTTGCACCAAAACGATGGCCCACTGATTGTTGGTGCGCTTTAAAATAGCTTCTCCTCCTTCATAGACCATACGGAAGCTGACGCGGGCATAGATGAGATCTTGGTCAAAGGTGACCGCAGTAACAAGGGGATATGAGGTGAGTTGCCAGTAACCACCCCAGTGTCCATACCAGATCTTTAACTGCCGTTCCAAAAAAGCTTGTCGTTTCTGGCCCTCCTTGCTGGCACGTACTGGCTGCATGGTTCCACGGTTGCCTAGTTGTGTATGCTGCGGGCCAAGAAAAGCCGTCAAAGTTTCTGTCAGCTCCGGGGTCAAGTAGATGCTATGCTTACCGGGTACCTTTATAACGGGTCGAAAATCTAAGAGGGAATCCACCAATAGGGAAGCCTGTCGCTCTTCCTCTCGAAAGAAGGATTCCCCCAATACACCATAGTTCCGGCGGGTGATGTCGGGCAGCTTGCCATTCACGCGCTGGATCCAAGGTGGCACTTGCTGATTGGAACCCGTTTTCGTCCGGTAAGGACGAGCAATGATAGAATCTATCTCGGTATCCGAGTAATACAGCTTCTCGGTCTGCTTAATCTTAAGGGTATTTTGCACCAATAAAAAGCGGGCCTGGCTGTAGAGATTATTTCCCCATTCGGACCCGCCAAGGCTATCTACTTGATGTGGTTTGTAAAAGGCCGTAAACACCGCATAGGCTTGCTGCTGATAGGGTGTAAGAGCGGCGAGTTGTGCGGCTGTGACAGGTACCGAGACTTGCTGCCAAGTTCGCAGAAACTGTTCTAGCTTGGCGGTAGACCCTTCTCGATAAGCCGCGTCAAGTTGGGAGAGAACTTGTTGGGCATAGCTTTGTGTCAAGGGTAGAAGCGATAACAGAAGCAAATAGGCGTACTTCATTGTAGCAAAAGGACGGGATTTGTGAAGAGGAGTATAGCATGCGCACCCAAGTAAAAGAGTGGTCTACCATATGATGCCTTATTTACCCCTTTTCCATACGGAAGAAGACGTGCCCGAAAACGGCGCTTTAGATGAAGACAGCTAGAAGCTTTGGAACACTGTATAACACGAATTTTCAGCACTTATCCTCCCAGGTAATGCAAGTGGGTATGGGCGTATAAAAGGTATGTCTGATAAGTCCTGTGGCTGTTGCAAAACGAATAAAGATCAAGCAAAGCTGATTGGGAAGCGCTAGCACTAGTACCATTTCTGCTGATTGGAGTGGGTGGTGGTGCAGGTACTTCTTCAGGTTGTAGGCCATGGCCGCGACGTACATCACCTTCGCCGCCCCGTCCCGGCCTTTCTTGCTGATGTGGCGCAAGCCGTAGTAGTTGATCAGGCTGCCTAACATGGGCTCGACCGTGGCTGCCCGCAGCCGACGCATGCGCTTGCCCAGGCGGGTGGCCAAGCGGTCCGTCATGCGCTCGTAGTGGGCCTTGTACACCGTGTGGTGTAGCCGCTTCTCCCGCGCCTGCGGGCCCTTGCATTGCTTCGCCAGTGGACAGGTCCGGCAATCGGCGGCCTTGGCCAGGTACCGCTTCTTGGCGTTGCCTTGCGCGTCGACGAACACCTTGTCAAAGGCCAACCGTTTGCCTTGGCGGCAGACATAACTGTCCGTGCCGGCATCGTAGGTGAAGCCGGCCCGCGCCGCCTGGTACTTGCCGTGGGGCGGGATGTAGCCGGTCAGGCCCCGGGATTCCAATTGCGCGTAGTTCTCGCCGGAGCCGTAACCCGCGTCGGCCACCACGTTCTGCAGGGCCAGGCCCCACCCGTGCAGTCGGTGCCGGGTCGCGTCGACGATGGCCAGCAGGTAGCGGCTGTCGCGCCAGTCGGCCAGGTCGGCCTGGATGTGGGTGATCACGTGCCGCGCCGCGTCCACGCTTACGCTGGCCGTGTACGCCAGCTGGCGGGGCTTGCCCGTTTTGTAGGTGATCCGCGCCTCGGGGTCGGCCGGGCTGTAGTGGGTCAGGTTGCTGACGAGCTGGCCGGCTTTCTTGGGCTGGGCTTGCTCGATGACTTCGTGGTAGCGCTCAATGCGGCGCAAGCGCTGCGGGGAAGCGGTGATGCGCGGGGCGGTGGCCGGGCGGAAGGGGTTCGCCGGCGCGGCCGGCACGGCGGGAAGTTTAGGCTGCAGCCGGCTCATGGAGGCGTTGGCTTTGATGTAGGCCGAGTCGATCACCTGGGTGTGCCCGCTCACCAAGCCCTGCTCGATGCACAAGCCCACCAGGTGCGTGAAGCAGGCCTCGAAGGCCGCCACCGGGATGCGCTGGCGCGTGCGCGAGAGGGTGCTGTGCCAGGGCAAGGGTTCCTCCAGGGCGTACCCCAGGAAGGCGCGGATGCCCACGTGCAGGTGAGCCAGCTCCAGCAGCTTCCGATCGGAGGTAATGTTCTCCAGGTGCCCCACCAACAGCAGCTTCACAAACACGACCGGATCGAGCGAAGGCCGGCCCATAGCGCTGTAATAGGGGGCAAGCAGCGGCCGGACAAAGCCGAAATCCACGGTTTGCAGCAGGTGTTGGTACAAGTGGTGCGCCGGCACCAGCTTCGCCAGCGCCGGCTGAATCGGGTGAAAGCCTAGCATGGGCTAACAACCCTCAGACCCGCTAGCTGTTGCCTTTTGCAACAGCCACTCCTGTTACGTTAAGTAGTAGCCATAAACGGGCTTAGCGACCTACCCGACGCCAAGCGGCGGCGAGCAGCAGCAGTACTCCGCCCAACCCAGAAACCAATACCGTGCCCCAGAGCCACCATTCTTCGCGCGAGCTAGGCCATTCCCAACGCCCGTGATGATTGCCAACGGTCATCACCAACAAGGTGAGGAAGCATATAGTGAGCAAGAAGGCCGCACCCGTTTTCATACTAGTATGGAAGTAACTGTCTTCAAGGTAATTCAACAGCTCCTAGTGCAGACAGTACCAGGTCAAATCCCCCTTTGCTAGGAGTGTATGCTGGATAAAGTGGAACCATGAGGATTGCCTCCCCGAAAAGCTGTTTGACTTAAGCCTTACTTATTGAACTAAGAACTTAGGCCCAAGATGAACGCCGTATCACTTCCTTACCCCCTGCTGTCTGAGCTTTTGCACACGCTGGCAGAGCGCGATAACAGCGGCCCAATTTGGGTCAAGTCTGATGTCTCCAGCTTGTGCTTGCATTTCGCTTAGAACTGCCACTTTCTCTCGGACCTGTAGGCACAGTTGCATAATCTCCGGGGAAATAGCGCTGGCACTGACTAACAGCTCCAAGTTGATTGGGTGAAAAAACGTGTGTACAGATACCATAAACTCTTCATACAGCACCTCTTCAAGTAGCTCTGCTTGTCCGTTTAGATCTACACCGCAAATGTTTACCGTATCGTCGAACCATTCAATTCTGGTTTGCAGATCAGGCGTTATGTCATTCGTCATGGGCTAGCTGATTAGTGGGACGCTTCATAAGGTTGATCGGCGGAGGCTCAGTTGCAGCCTTAGAAAATAGTATTGTCTTACGAGCCACGCGTGGTAGAATGCTTAAAGCTATTCTTGGGAAAGTTGCTTAACGTAATGGCCCTTATTGGACTCATTGGCTACGCTGGTAACTCCTGCGCCTCAAAGCCTTCCGCAATGACATAACAGGGGCCTATGCTTAACAAGCTAAAGACAGCTGGAGCATTAAGTTTGAGCTCAGCCGGTCCAAAGGATTTAGTTGCGGCACCATGTTTCTCACATGCTGCGACCACTGCCTTTGCTACAGAAGCAGGGGCACCATCGAGCAGCATCCCGCTCCCTTGTGTAAGGTTTTGCTGTAACCAGGCTACTGCATTATCATCACTCCGCCCAAAGAAATGACAGCGCCAATCACGCCAATTCTGGTAAATAGCAGTAATGCCGAGGTGAATATCTGCCAGTAAGGCCTCTGGGTTATCCGGCTTAGAGTTGATGTAGATCGTTACCATGCCCTCGTTGTAATCCAGTAACAGCGGATGGTGAGTGTATAGGGCTAACTGCCCTTGCCTGCCCGGTTTTAGCTTTGCCTCTGCCTTGCCTTTGAACACTATTCTAAAAGTGGCTTCTTCAATTCGCAAGTCTACATAGGTAGACTGCGCGAGTGCTATTGTGGCTGTTCTATGCGTCTCAACTAATTCCTTAAACATGGGGAAAGATAACAGAATCAAGAGCCAGACGAGAATTGCTCATGAACACTGTTTCCCGTCCGCTTTGCTGTGGTTTGTTCGGCTGGAGCTTGCTAAAGCCTCTTTGCATGATAATTGAACATAACGGCGAAAGAAAAGCTGAGTGAGATGGGAAGTACTCACGGAATCCTTTCTTTACATAAGGGTAGTTCTTTCCGCCACCGCGGGAAAGTACCACCCACCACAAAACTCGTGGGTTGCTTTACAATGGTACTTATACCTTACATCTTTAAATTCAGAGCGTGTTGGGGTTTCTAGATAGATTAAAAGCCCTGCTCTTATAATCTGTGGCTTAAATTGACTTCTGCAAATCCCCAACAGGCCCTTCCTCTTCTAATTGTTCTTTACAATGCTGTTAGCTCTTTTTCTGACGGAAACTACTCCCATAGCTATAACAGGCTTATTCATTATAGTCCCAGTTGTGATAGCCCTGTATGTTCCCATTGTCTTGTTGTCGCGGCCGAAATCGTCTGGCGCCGCTAAGCTAGTAGCCCTGGGTCTAGCTTTACTGCCGATTTGGCTCAGCGACGGATTGAACAACGAATTTGGATACATGAAGTTCGGCTGGCTGGTGCCGTTGTTTTTTTACCTCCCCTTAGGAGTTGTTCTTGTGCAGCTAGTACGTAGCATCCCTAAAGCTTAACCTTGTAGGAGCCAACCTTGCAAGCTCTGCGTTACGCTTGGTTGCCTTGGGCGGCGCGGAGCCAGAGGCGCTGCACCTGCTTGTGGGTGTAACGGGCCCCGCGCCGGGTGCGGAAGCTCAGCCCGTTGAGCTCGCCTGCTGCGCCACTCTCGCCACGATCAACGCCGTGGCCTAACGGTTGGCCTCGCTCGTGCGGGCGTTGGCCCAGCAGACAGCCAAACCCTACGTGGTATGTATATTCCAGGACTTGGCGTTCCTCTATCTTGCGTCCTGACGGTTGTGTCAGCTGTTGCTTACTAGAAAAAAAGGTTTGTCGCCACGGATGAATACGAAACGGTTTCGCTCGGTGCTGGTGCTCGCTGGCTGGCTGCTGGGCGTGCTCCTCTCGGTGCTAACGGCCTTTACGCCCGTAGAATTCCATCCCCTGCCGCTGGAAAACGGGCCGCGGTGGCTCGTTTGGGGGCTGGTGTTTCCGGTTGCCCGGCAGCTGCGGGCCCGCTTTCCCGCACTTGGGTTGGTCGGGGCAGCGCTCCCCTGGCTGCTTTGGGGGCCGCTGCTGCTCGCGCAGGGCCTGGCCGCGCTGGCTTCGCTGGGGCAACCGCGGCCGCCGGTGTGGTCGCGGGTCTGGCAACCGGTGCGCGCCTTGTTTTTCAGCGAGGGCGTGTGGCACACGGACCGGGTGCTGTTCCGGCGCGGAGCCGAGCTCGTCGCGGTTCAGCGCCTGGTGCCGCTCTCCGCGCCTACGGTGGTTGCGTGGCCGAGCCGAACCGCTGTCCTTACGCCGCTGGCGCCTGGCGTGCAGCGGGCCCAGCGCATCACCCGCGACGGCGTGCTGGACAGCTCGTGGCGGTTCGTCGACACGCTCCGCACAGATCATTACACGTGGCAGGCGTTGCGGCTAAGCCGTGATTCCGCCGTGCACCGGTGGGCCCGTCCGTGGCTGCAGGCGCGCCGCCGGGCCTTCTGGCTCGCCCAACGCACCGGCTTCCGGGAGCGCCTGGGACCGCCGCGCCCGGATGTGGCCGAGCAGCTGCCCGCGCTTACCCGGCGCGGAGCCCAGACGCTGGGCTGCGTGCTTGCGGTCGCGGGCCGCGACCGCACCGAAGGCTTGCGGTTACGCCCGCTGGTGCGCCGGGGCCACGCGTGCCAAGCCGTCTTCGCGCCCGGATCCGCCCACGACGATCAGCCCCGGAACATGCTATCGGTGCGCGCGGACCTGCTGGTTAACGGCATTCCCCATGACTTTTCGTGGCGCGTGGTAGGGGTCGGCGGGCCGGGCACGTACCGGTTGCTCCCCTGTTCCAACGGCACCTGGAGCACGGGGCAGCTGTTCGATCCGTGGCATTACCAGCAGTATTGCACCGTTGCGGGCGTGGTGACGATTACGTACTGGTCACCGGCACAACAAATTGTTGCCGGCGTTTTCGAAGCCACGCTGCAGGCCGGAGGCCCAGGCCAACCCGTTGCGACGGTGCGCCAAGGTCGGTTCGACCTTCGCTACAAGCAACAGTGACGCGGTACGTACCGGTCCCGACGAAGCAGTAGGCAACAGGATGGGGTGCCAGGCGTGCAGGGCAGCTAACCAACTGCAGGGGCACGGGGCCGAATGAAATCGGATATCGCCTGCTTATGCTGGAAGTACGGCCTTGTTCAACCGGTGCTTAAGCAACGGACCTACAGGACAAGACGCTAGGCCCCGTTGGTCGCCCGCTGGCAGAGGCGTTGCACCTGCTTGTGGGTGTAAGCGGCCCCGCGCCGGGTGCGGAACCCCAGCCCGTTCAACTCCGCCGCAATTTGGCTGTAGCTCGCTTGTTGGGCTCTTCTAGCCACGATCAGCGCCGTGGCCTGCCGGTTGCTTCGCTGCTCTTTGCGTTGTTCTGGCGAGCCGCTAAGCCCTTTTGCCGGGCTTCGGTGGTGAGGTTCTGCGGGGAGCCCAACTGCCGGCCCTGGCGCTTGAGCACGGCCAGGGCCTTGCGCGTGCGCTCCGAGATGAGGTCCCGTTCCTGCTCGGCCAGGGCGGCGAAGATGTGCACGGTGAACTTGTTGGCCTGCGGCTGGTCGGTGGCCACGAACTCCACCCCCGCGTCCATCAGGGAAGCAATGAAGGAGACGTTGCGGCTGAGCCGGTCGAGCTTGGCGATGACCAGCACCGCCCCGTGCGCCTTGGCCAGCTGCATGGCCCGGTGCAGCTGCGGCCGGGCGGCGTATTTGCCGGACTCCACTTCCGTAAACTCCCCCAGCACGGTCCCGTCCTTCACGAACACCTGCACCATGCCCCGCTGCGCTTCCAGCCCCAGCCCGGACTGGCCTTGCTTGGCGGTACTCACGCGGTAGTAGGCGACAAAGGCGGGCATGGCGTAGCAGTTTCAGGTTGGGGGACGCCGCGAAGGTATTGCTTGCCGGACATTTTTTAAACGAGCGTTTAGGTGCGGTCTGAGCGTCTGCTAGCGAGCCCTTGCTAGTGGTCGTTTGTTTCCGTTGGCGACTGGCGGGTGGGGTGCTCCCTGTGCTGAACCTGCGTTACCCATCGCATAAGGAATGGCAAGCTATAAAGCGTTATTGACGACTTCGGTTCAGGCATCGCTTTCTCGCATCGGGGTACTCGTGATGCCACGGGCATCGGTGCCCCTACGCTCAGCGTCGTCTGGGAAATGCAGAGCACCACCCGAGTGGGCGGTTGCCGCGCTCGACAGGTGCGCTGAGTCGCGCCATCGTCAACCAGCCGTTTGGCGTGTCGGTTGACAGCACGATCGAAGCAGCAAGGGTACTAACCTTCCGGCCCCCCTCTTCACCGTAAAAGGGTCCTCAAGGCAGATTGAATACTCCTCCACCGTTCCTTATGGGCGTTTGGATCGGGTCCCTCGGCAGCTGGTTCCAATAACGAACGAGTTTCCCAATGCTTTGGGAACCATGCCCTTGCCGCCATGGGCAGCAAGGCTAAACTGCGTTAACTGATGGAACATGCCGCGAATAACGAGGGCGTGCCAAGGTTTAATTGCAACCGTGGCGAAATGCATGGATGCAGCGCAGCCCCTGTTTTTCTTTCGTTGGCAAGCTTACCTTGCGAAGGTATTTCGGTCTGCATTGTGCGGACTATTGCCACCTTCTTGATGAAACACTTTTTTACGATCTTCTTCCTTTTATCGATTCTGCTCGGTTGGCTACGCCCTGGCGCAAGCAGCGCCCAGGTGTTGGATCCAACGTTTCGGCCGGTGGTGTTACAAGTTCCCTACTCGGGACCGCTCCAAAGCGGCGTGCAGCGCGTTCTCATGCAGCCCGACGGCAAGTTGCTGGTAGCAGGCGGCTTTGATTTTGCGCACGGCCGTCTGGCCAGCAAGATCGTGCGCTTGCTACCGGACGGAAGCCGGGACTCCACATTCAACCGCGGTGGGGTCGGAGCCAGCGGCTTTATCGGCGTGATGGCCTTGCAACCCGACGGTAAAATCATCATCGGGGGCGGGTTTACCTCTTATAACACTACCCCGACCACCACCCTGGCCCGGTTGAACGCTGATGGCACGCTCGACCCGGGGTTTTCCCACGTTCAGTCCGATTGGCTGCGCCAAGTAACGGCGGTAGCCGTGCAGCCTGACGGGAAGATTCTGGTAGCCGTCGCACCCAATTTTAATGCCGCGGTCGATCAATCCAACTTGGTGGTACGCCTGTTCGCGGACGGCACCCCGGATGCGTCGTTTCGCTTGGGCCTGGCCGTTGCCCCGAACACGAACTACAATATCCAAAGCCTGCTCGTGCAGTCCGATGGGAAAATCTTAGTTGGAAGCACCGGACTGGGGGTGAATAGCTCCACCTTAGCGCGGTTAAATGGCGACGGCAGCGTCGATGCCGGGTTCGCCGTTGGCACGGGCTTCAACGGCACGGTTACCAGCCTGGCCCAGCAACCCGACGGCAAACTGTTGGTCGCCGGCAGCTTCACGCAATTCAACGGCCAGGCCGCGCCAGGCGTGGCGCGGTTGCAACCCAACGGGGCTTGGGACCCCAGCTTTGCGCCCGGGACCGGCGCCACGACCGCGACCGGCGCGGCAAGCTCGATCCGCACCATGCTGTTGCTCCCCAACGGTTCGGTGCTGATCGGAGGCGTTTTCAGCCGGTTCAACGGCATCCCGCGCGGGCGCATCGCCCGGCTACACGCCGACGGCTCGCTGGATGCCACGTTCGCCACCGGGGCAGGAGCCAACAACCAGGTGGCGTCGCTGGCGGTGCTGCCCGGCGGGCAAGTGGTGGTTGCCGGCGCCCAGACCCAGTACGATGGCCAACCGGCCACGGGGCTCAGCCGGACGACGGTGAGCGGGGATGCTGATCCCGCGTTCGCGGCGTCCTTTCAGGCCCGGGGCACCGTGGAATCGGCCTACCCGCTGGCGAACGGCCAAGTCTTGATCAGCGGCACCTTTTCCGAATTCAACGGTGTTCCGGCATCCAGCGCGACGGTACAACGCCTCAACGCGGATGGGAGTCTGGACAATACGTACGCCACCGCTGCGGCGGGGCGGCTCTACGGGGCCACTTCGTCGGGAAGCTTTTACACCAATACCACCAGCGGCACCCAATTCCGCCTGCAACGGGTGCTGCCCTCCGGTGCCCTGGACAACACGTTTACCGCGTTGCCGTTTGGCGCCACCACGGAGGCCGGGGCAACGTTCACCTTGCGCGGGCTGACCGAGCAACCCGACGGGCGCTTGCTGGTGTTTGGCTATTTCCGAACGTACGGGGGGCGGGCCTGCAACAGCATCATCCGGCTCAACGCCGACGGCACCCTCGATCCTTTGTTCAACTCCCCCAATCCCCCAACCAGTACTCAAAACACCGACATCATCACGAGTGCCGCTCCGCAGCCGTCGGGAAAGATCCTGATTGCCTATTACTCTCCGCTAATCGGCGGCACCAAGCTGGCCCGCTTGCATGCAAATGGTAGCTGGGACACGAGCTTCGCGCCCGGGCCCGAGATCAGCGCGGCGAACATCGCCTCGGTAGTGGTACAGCCGGATGGCAAAGTGTTGGTAAGCGGAACGTTTACCAGCGTTCAGGGGCAGGCCACTCCGTATGGGTTGGTGCGGCTGCTGGTTGATGGCGCCGTGGACAGCGGTTTCAACGGCTTAACGCGCAGCTATTCGGTGACCGAGGCCCTGCCCGACGGCCGCCTACTCGCCTGGCAGGGCCGGTGGGGAAGCACAGCGTTGGTGCTGCTGCACTCCGATGGCCGCCAGGACAACACGTTCACGCCCGTGGCCGTTCCTTCGGGCTTGTTCGTCGGAGACGATCAGGTGAGTGCGGTGAGGCAACCTGCAAACGGCACGGTTTTGTTGTACGGCAGCTTCCGTTCCGTTGCCGGCCAGGCGCGCCTGAGCCTGGCCCGTTTGGCTTCGTTGACCCCCACCGCCTCACAGGGGCCTGCAGCCCAACCGGCGTTTGACCTGTTTCCCAATCCCACCAGTCAGCACGTAACGGTGCGTCTGCCAGCGGTGAGTTTTTCCCGGCCGGCCAGCCTGCTGGACCTGTCGGGCCGCACGCTTCGTAGCTGGAATGTCCCGGCCCATCAGGGAGAGCTCCGCGTGCACTTGGGACCGCTGGCCGCCGGGGTTTACTTGCTGCGCATCGCTGGGGCGAACGGGATCCATCAACAAAAAGTGGTAGTGACTCATTAACCGCGCGAGTGTACATTGCGAAGTAGCCGGAACCAATGGGTAAAGGGGGTGAAGGAGCGCAAGACCCGCTACCGGGGACAGCCCACCCGCTGGTACACCCGGCAGCTCCAGCTCCAGCAGCCGGCCGCCGCGCCGGCGTTGTTGCAGCGGCTGGAGCGATGAATAACTTACCAAGGTCGACGGTGAAAACAGCGTCGACCTTGGTAAATCTTCAATCAGCGGACTGTCACGCCCCACGGCATAGACTGCGTATGCGCTCAACCCGCTATTGGATACAAATTGCCTACGCACTGCCGGGAATCCCGCTGGAGTAAGCCTTTGGCGTGACGGCACATTCGCGCGAGGACGCGTACCAGGTGCTGCTGGCGTCGCCGTACTACCAGCCCGCGGGCGCCCAACATCGTGGCCGTAGTGGAGCACATGCCCAACATGGCGCCGCCTTTCCATCGGGGGTGTGGTTCCCTCGCCCCAACGGAACGGCAGGCAGGCAACCTACTCTAGAATGCGCAGCGGCCGAAGCGGCGAACTGGCCCGCCCCAAGTTGCTGCAGCAGTTGCAGCCTCAACGCGGTCGAGCGCCCGGGTGGCCCTTGATCTTCCTGGTATTTTCAGGGCTGAAGAATTTGTCCACGCTTGGGATTTCCTTCTACCCGGCGGATCATAAGTCCTCTAGAGCCCTTTAGTCGGTTCAGCACCGGGGCTGCGGCGCCGGTTGCGTGCCATCCCAGCAGGGAGTGGCGTTTCCCTTATTGGGCAGGAAATTGGCGGTGGCCGTGGATGACGACGCCGCGGTGGCGCAGGTATTTGTAAAGGGTTACCTTGGAGATGCGCAGGCGCTGGGCAATCTCGTTGACGCCGAGCTGCTGTTCTTGGTAGAGCGTCTCGGCCACGATGGCCGTGCGCTCGGCTTCCTCGGAGAGGCCGCGGCGGCGCCCCCGACCCGGCCGGGGGCCCGGGCGGCCGCTAACCCGGCGTGGGTGCGTTCGCGGATGAGCTCGCGCTCGAACTCGGCCAGCGAGGCAAACAGGTAGAACACGAGCCGGCCTTGCGCGGAGGTGGTGTTGATCGCGTCGGTCAGGGAGACCACCCCTACCCCCCGATACTCCAGTTCAGCCACCATGTCCAGCAGGTGCTTGAGCGAGCGGCCCAGCCGGTCGAGCTTGTAGATGTAGACTGTGTCGCCGGGGCGGAGCTGCGCGAGCAAGCGGTCGAGCTCGGGGCGGGCAGCACTCGCCCCTGACGCTTTTCCTGGTAAATGACTTCGCACCCGGCCTGGGTCAAGGCGTCGAGCTGCAGCTCCAGGTGCTGGTCGCGGGTGGAGACGCGGGCGTAGCC
Source organism: Hymenobacter sp. FMD4 (assembly GCF_058932745.1). Lineage (NCBI taxonomy): Bacteria > Pseudomonadati > Bacteroidota > Cytophagia > Cytophagales > Hymenobacteraceae > Hymenobacter > Hymenobacter sp. FMD4. The sequence continues at coordinate 58,493 of NZ_JBZYWH010000021.1, read as the reverse complement.
AATCTTCATGGGCCTTTGTACAGGTTAACCGTGGCGAAGGTCGGCACTCTTGTACTATGATTGCTGTACAAGTTTACTGAATCATCTCCAGCGTCTGAAGCTAAGGAGGACCGAATATTCAGGTAACGGATGAGCTGTACAAGAAAACGGCCGTTTGAGTTAGGGTCAAAACAGAACACGGCCGCCCCACCGGAATCGTTTGGTGGGGCGGCCGTGTGCAGGTGAAGCGGGGGACAGTCGAGCGCATGGCGGCAAGGAGCCGGCCACGGCGGCTCAGTGCAGCACCACGCGCTTGGTCAAAAGAACGTCGCCAGCTTGTAGACGCAGCGTGTACACGCCGGGCGGCAGGCCGGCCGCGTCCACCGGCAGCTGCACGCCGCCCGCGGGCAGCGCGGCCGTGTGCCGGCGCACTGCTTGCCCCACGCCGTTGAACAACACGGCCTCCAGCTGCGCCGCGCCCGCCACGGCGGGCACGCGTACGGTGAAGCCCCCGTGCGTCGGGTTCGGGTACACTTGCACGCTGGCCGGAGCCAGTCCCGCCGCGGCGGAGGTCGGGCGGGCCGGGACGAAGCGCAGCGTAAAGCGCCCGGCCACGGCCCCGGCGGCGGCCGTGAAGCGGTAGCTGGGCTGCTGACCCAAGTCCACCGCCTGGCCCGTGGCGGCGTCGTGCAGGTACACGCCGGTGCCGGCCAGGTCGCGCAGCTCGGCCGCGTCGAGGGTGTAAGTGCCAGCGGCGGGCACGTGCAGGCCCAGCGGCACGGAGGTGTGGGCGGTGAAAGCGGGCAGGCCGTTGATGCTCAACTCGGCTCCGGCCGCCAGCGTGTAAAGCGCGGGGACTTCGCCCGGGGCCTGCGGCAGCCGCACGGCGTCGTAGCGGTCGTCCACGCCGGCCGTGGCCCCGGCTTCGGCGTACACGTACGCCTCGTCGTAGGCGGGTGCGTCAATGCCCTGCAGCCGCAGCCGCACCAGCGGGCGCCGATCGGGTGCCGAGCGGTACAGCGGCACGGTGTGGGCCAGCGTGTCGAAGGTGGCGTTGAAGGAACCGTTCAGGCGCATGCCGGTAGTGAAGGCGAACGTAATCGCGGCCCCGGGTTGGGGCACGTACACAAAGAAGGCCTGCCCCATGCCGATGTACGGGTCGCCCACGCCGTTGACGAAGCTGCGGTACCGCCCGCCGTAGCGGCTCGTGCTCTGGTAGACGTACATCGCGCCCGACAGCCCGGAAGGCAGCACCGCTTTGCGCCAGTCCAGCGGGCCCGGGTACGGGTTGCCCAGCAGGTGCCAGCCGCCGGCGGTCCCGCCGGCGTTCGTGAGCGGCACGGCCACGTCGGCGTTGGGGAAGGTGCCGCGCCAGACCAGCGTGCGCCCGCCCTCGACCTGCACGGTGTAGCCACGCCCGGGCACGAGCGCCTCGCCCGCCGCGGCGGGCGCGACCCAGCCCCGGTCAAACGGCGTCAGGTCGGTGGCCGGGCTGGCGGGCAGGCGCCGCTCGTCGTAGCCGAAGGCGGTGGGGAACGGCGTGACCCGGGTGGCGGCCGCGGCGGCGTTGTAGGCGGGGTTGACGACCGGGGCGGGCCCGCCGCCGGCCAGGTCGGCGACGGTGGCCCCGACCAGCGGCACGCTCAGGTGGCGGTAGCCGGGGCCGGGGTTGAAGTCGGGGGCGATGTAGCGCTCGACGGTGACCGTGCCGCCGGCCCCGGGCTCGATCGACCCCCCGCTGCTGGCGTTGGTCAGGAACGCGGTCGTGTCGGCGGTGCTGACCAGGCGCACGTGGTGCCCGTCCAGGTGCAGGGTGCCGTACAAGCCCAGCCACTGCCGCACGGTCACGTCGTTGGTGAGCCGCAACTGCCGCGCGCCCACGCGCATGGAGAGCTCGGCCACGGTGGCGGGCAAGCCGTCGCCGGTGACGCCGATGCCCCCGTCGCGGTAGGCGTACATGTAGCGCCCGGCCGAGCTGAAGAGGCGGGCCCCGGTGACCTGCACGGCCCCGGACGCGGCGGAGCGGGTGATGCCTTCGGCCGCGCAAATGACGAGCAGGCCGTTGGGCTGCACCTCGAACGAACCCGGCCCGACGACGGGGGAACACACGCTGCTCTCGAGGATTCCGCCCGCTTCGATGACCAGCCGGCCGGTCACGGTTAGCGGCGCGGTCAGATTCACGTTGCCGCCGCGCTTGATCGTGACGTTGCGGTAGGTGCCGCCCGGCAGTTGGCGGAACGCGCGGGCGACAACCAGGTCTTGTTGGGCCTGGGCAGCCGGGGCCGCAAGCAACAGCGCCAGCGCAGGCAGGGCGGGTCGGGGGATAAGACGGAGCATAGCGGGGACGCCTAATCGGCGGGGAATGGGTGTAATCAAGAAAATGCGTGGCAAGTTACCGCGGCGGACCGGCCGGCTGGTCGCGGCCGCCGAAGAAAAAAACTGCGGCCGCGGAAAACGCATCACGTCGGCATCGGCAGGATCGAACGGCTTGCCCGACTAGGTTGGAGTCGCGGTCGAAGACGAGCAGGCGCAGGTAGGCCGTGGGCACGCCGTCGGGCAGCTGCTGCAGCGCCTGGTAGGTGGCCAGGCCGACGCTGAGCAAGGGCAGCACGCGCTGGCGCGTGGCCCCGTCCGTGCCGGGTTGTGGCGGGGGCTGCTGCAGCAGCGAGGCCACGAAGCCGGCGAGCGAGTAGGCCCAGCTCGGGTGCTGCACCGGCTGCCAGTACGCCCCGTAGGCCAAGGCGTCCACCACGTCGCCCTTGCGCACGGCAAACCCGCGCCTCCAACATGGTTCACCCCTATCCTGTACTTAGAGCGGTTTCGCAAACGCTGCGCCCGCTCACCCGGCCGGCTGGGTATGGTAGCCACAATGGTCAAACCAGTTTTTCGCGTCCTGGCTGCTGATCCAGGAAACGGCCGCTTGCAAGGCGGCTTTGAGGGCGTCGTAGCTGCGGGCCTGTGCCTCTCGGAGCTTGGTTTTGAGCTTGCTCCAGGCCTGTTCGACCGGCGCGAAGTCGGGCGAGTAGGGCGGCAAAAACAGCACCGCCACGCCGCGCTCGGCCAGCCACTCGCGCAGCCCGCCGAGGTGGTGCACGCGCAGGTTGTCCAAGACCAGCACATCGCCCTTGCGCAAGGTCGGAGCCAGGCAGTAGGCCACGTACAAGGCGAAGCTGCGGTAGTTGAGCGCCCCCTCCACGAGCTGCACGGCCCCGTTTCAGGGGCACGGCCCCACCCACGCGGGCGCCGCCCGCGGCCCGGGCGTAAGGGCGGGCGTAGTCCACGCGCAGGCCGGTCTCGTCCAGGAAGTGGAAGCGGGCCACGTCCGGGCGGGTGCAGACCGTTTCCACGTGCTGCCGGCGGGCCGCTTGCACGTCCGGCCGGTCACGTGCCGTGGCGTGCAGGCTTTTTTTTGCGCCGCAGCCGGTGCGCGTCCAGCACCTGCCAGACGCAGGTCTGGCCCACGAGCCGTCCGCCGCTGGCCTGCCAGGCCGCGCCCAATTCGGCCAAGGTCACGTCCGGGTGCGCGCCCACGTAGGCCACCAGGCAGGCCTGCGCCTAGGCGTCGAGGTAGCGCAGCCGCCCGCCGCGTGCCGGCTTGGGCGCCAGCGAACCAGTTGCGCGCTGCTGACGCAGCAGCGACTTGACAAACGTCAGGCTCACGCTGAAGCGACGGGCCACGGCTGCTTTGCATGCGCCGGGCTCCTGGCAAGCCGCCGCCACGCGGGTGCGTAGATCAAGGGAATAAGGCTTCATCTACGCCTGTATGAAGGTACGCCAGCTCCGGACGCACCGTTCACGAATCCGCTATATAGGACTCTTTAAGTCACTATCATTATTACATTATGTTTCTATTTTGCCGAGAGCTTAAGGTGTATATTTTTATAGACTCCCGGCCATTAGAAAATTTTCTTAATAGCAGTAAACTATCGCTTATTTGTAATACTTTATAAAATTCATATTCAAGATATAAGGAGTCATTTTTAAAATACACTTTCATAGGATTTGATTTTACATCAGTCACTAAGTTCATATTCACAGACTTTTGTTTATCCGTATTATAAAATATGGTTGCGGCGCTGTCATTATTGAATACCAAACTATAGAGTGGAATGTTTGTTCTACAATTGAATGTAGTTCTCTCGATTTCTCGTTTTTCATAAACCAAATCCCAGAACTTTCCGAATGCTGGGTTTTTTATGATTGGTTCGTTCTTAGCTTTTGTGCATTGTGATGAAATCAGCACAATGAAGACCAAAACAATATGCAAGGCATTGATGCTTATTCTATTCATGGGTTTTCAAAAGTTTTGGGGGGGTGATTGTTTATTTGGTATACATTCTCTCGATATTCATTCGTAGTTACTTGAATATTTAGGCCGGCTTGTTTTAAAACTTTCGAGTGGCTTTCAATAAAGCTCTCAACGTCTCCTATTTGCATCCTAGGGTCAGAAGTAATGTCCTTCATCATCCCGCGTGCCATACCTTCTTTATCTTGCATGTCCAAGTTTCTAAAGTCATCATGATTCATTGCATCAATGTAGACTTTCCCATGTTGTATACCGACATCATCAGGCACACTCTCAGGTTTCCTTTCAAAGTTATTCTTGTGGCCCTTCTCATGTCTCAGCACTGTCCTCATCATGCCTTCAGTATTCAGTGCTGGATTAATTTTATTTCCCAATGCATTTATTCTTATTGATGTTTTTCCGTTTGGATCGAAGTAAGCTGCTGCACTTTTTGTTTTTACTTGTCCAACACCTACTTGTCCGGTTATGCCTACTTGACGTGAGTAGTAAGCGGTAATATTTTTAAGCATATTGACTTTTTGTTTACCTCCACCTTCAAACGCTGTCGACAATGGTACGGGTTTGCTCTTCTTATCCATTTGCACCATTATTTTCCCCTTGTATTCATCGCTTATTTTATTCCCATTTTGATCAAATACTGTTTTAGCTACTCGGCCATCTAGATCATTGTAGCGGACGGCGTTGTCGAGGCCGAACTGGTAGGTGGTCCAGCTTTCCTGGTCGGCTTCCTCGGCGTCGGGGTCGACGACGGTCCAGCGGCCGAGCTGCGGGTCGAAGAAGCGCCAGCCGTGGTCGTTCCAGTTCAGCCGGAACTCGTCCTGGCGCTCCTTGCCGTTCCAGGTGTGCTTGTTTTGCAGCCCCAGCGAGAAGCCCCGGTTCAGGCCGGCCAGCTCCAGCCCGTAGGGGTCGTACTGGGTCTCCTGCACCTGCAGCCCCTGCCGGTGCTCAATGAGGATGTCGTCGAAGTAGACGTCCGTGTCGCTCTCGTTGCCCACGTAGACGAGCACGTAGCCGTCCTGCTTGACCAGCACCGTGTCCTGCAACCTCTCCCAGCCCAGGGCGCTGGTGGCGTTGGCGCCGGCCGAGAGGCGGCGCAGCTTGGTGCGCACCAAGACGGAGTCGCGGTCGAAGACGAGCAGGCGCAGGTAGGCTGTGGGCACGCCGTCGGGCTGCTGCTGCAGGGCCTGCACCGTCTACCATATCGCCCTTGCACACCACCATTTTGATTGAAAGCGAGTTAAATAAAGACTAGTTTCCAGTCACGATGACGAAGCTTTTAGGACAATTATACAGTAACGAACAGATTTCAATCTGCTTTGAAACAGCTTAGTGTGAAAACGGCAGTGGACTAAACGGTGGTTCAACTTTGCGGATGTGGCAAATAGCCTTGAGGAATAAATGCACCAAGCAGCCAATTCATGCCAGTTGTGCTACTCTTCGGTGGGCCAATTACCTTCGGGAATGAAAGCACACGGTGATGATTAATCGGGTCGTTTATCCTTGGGAGCGGTTCTGGGTACCCGGCAACGGCACGACCGTGGACGAAGTCCTCATCCACGAAGGATATTTCTATCCCGGTCCGGACGCAAAGCCCCTGGCGCACTAGCAACAGGTCTATTGCCTGGTTTTGCTCGGCGAGCCCGGCATGGGCAAGTCTGCGGAATGGCGGTGCCAGGCGGACCAAGAGCGGGACGGCACAGCCCTGTTCGTCAACCTTTGCGATTTTAGCAGCGGCTGGAGCGTCGTGGCCGAGCTGGAGCGCGACCCCGCGATTCAGCAGTGGCTAAGCGCGCCAGGCACCAAGCTGACCCTGTGGCTGGACAGTTTCGACGAGGCCTTGACGCACGAATCCAAACTAGCCAAGGCTTTGAAGCGCCTGCTGGCCCGGTGGCCGCGCGCCGGCTCGCACCTGCACATCCTCAGCCGCACGGCCACGTGGCCCGCCTTTTTTACGGAAGACTTGAAGCGGCACTTCGACTCGCCGGAGCGCGAAGGCGACGTGGTCCTGTTGCAGTTGGCCCCGCTGACGCTCTCGCAGGTGGTCACGGCGGCCGAGCATGAGCGCATCGAGCCGCGGGCGTTTGTCGAGGCAGTCGAGCGCGCCGAGGCCGTGCCGCTCGCCGTGCGGCCGGTGACGTTGGGCTTGCTGCTGAAGCTGTGGCAGGCCGGCCAATTTGGGTCCGAACTGGGCCGGCGCACCGAGCTATTGGAGGCGGGTTGCCGGCTCCTGTGGCAGGAAGCCTGGGACGACTAACGAACGCTTGCGCCCCTGCACGACCCCGACCGCCGCTTGCGGGTGGCCGCGCATTTGGCCTTGGTAATGGTCGTCACGAACCGGCGGGTGCTGCTCTACCACGAGACGGAGCCGGCCGAACGGGGCCTGTGGCTAAGCGAGGTGACGGGCTACCACACCTTGCCGGGCGACAAACCCAGCATTTTCCTGGAACGAAACGTGGTCCAGGACGTGCTGGAGCACACGGGGTTGTTTGCCCCGGCCGCCGCGGCCCGGGTAGCGTGGGCGCACCAGGCGTACGCGGAATTTCTGGCCACCTGGGCGCTGCACCAAGCCCGCGTGCGTGGCCCAGCTGCGCAACCTGTTCCGGTCCGCCGTGCCCGGCGCGGGCGTCGTGCCGGGCTTGCGCGACACGGCCGTGTGGCTGGCCTCGCTTTTCGGCGCGTTCGCGGCGGAATTGCTGCAGCTGGACCCGTTGACGGCCATGCGCGCCGATTTGCTGACAGCGAGCCCGGCGCAACGGGCGGAGCTGGTGCAGCAGCTGTTTGCCCTGGCCCGGGAAAAGCACCGGTACCCGCGGCGGGCAGAACCCTACTTGGGGCGGCTGACCCACCCGGAATTAGCCGCGCAGCTAACCTCGGTACTCGAAAACCCCGACGAGACGCCGGAGGCCAAGTGGCTGGCCTACAAAACCGCGGAAGCCTGCCGGGTGCGGGAGTTAGCGCCGCTGCTGCGTGGGCATGTCCTAGATTCCACATTGCCCCTCCGAACCCGGACCGATGCCCTGCACGTGCTGCGCACCTTCGCCGAGCCGGGCAGCGGGGAGTTGTTGCGGCCGCTGCTCCCGGCGATGCCCCCGGACAACTTCGCCGATGAGTTTCGGGGAAGTTTGCTGCACCTGCTGTGGCCCGCCCACCTGGCGGTGCGCGAGCTGCTGGCCCTGCTAACGCCCCCGCGCAGCACGCGCTTTTTCGGCGCTTACCACAGCTTTGTCAACCCGGCTTTCGAGAGCGGGCTGCAGCGCGGGGTCCAGCCGGCGCACGTGCCCGCGCTGTTGTGCTGGGCGGTGCGCCGCACGCGGCAGCCTTACGGGAGCGGCTGGCGCGACGTGGTGAAAGGCGTGCGCTTCGCGGCGCTGGCCGTGGCCTGGCAACACCCGGACGAACCGCGCACCGTAGCGTGGCTTGCCTGGGCGGTGCGCCACCTGCTCCGCCAGCACGAGGAGTTCCTGATGCCCGCCGAGGCCCCGCCCCGCCACCGCGTGCTGCGGCAGCTAATCCACCGCGGGCAGCTGCCGAGCGCGCACCACCTCGTGCGCCGCCACCCCGTCGAGGTGAAGCGGTACGCCCAACACGAGGTGCGGCAACAGGCCTTGCTCGGGCCGGAAGACTGGCCCTTCCTGCTGGACCTGCTGGCCGCCCCGCAAGCACCGGCCGTCGTGCAGACGTTGTTTGGAGCCGCACTCCGGTTGCTGGAGGAAGCCCTGCCGGCCACCTCCGCCGGCTACCAGGCGCAGTTCGCGCGCTTGTACGCCGCTGCCGACGCCTTAAGGCTGCTCGGGCAGCCCGAACAGCTGGAGTGGGCCTGGGCCCTGGATTCGGACTGGGCCCGCGACAACCGGGAACGGGTGCGCCACGAGCAGCAGCATGCCCGGGCGGAACGGCAACGCGCCCGCCGGATTCGCCGCTTGAACCAGCGTACCTTCCGGCTGGTGATTCGGCTTACTTGCCCGCAGCGACCCGATGCGTACGGCAACTGGTGGCGCACCTGGTGGCTGCTGACGCGGACCCGCGACGGGCGGGGCAGCTGGTTTTCCACCGACGTGCCGGCCGGCTTCGCTTGGCTGCGCTCCTTCCCGCGGCTCCGGCAACGCGTGCTGGCGCTGGCGTGGCGCGTCACCCGGCACAGCCCGCCGCCGCGGGCCGCCTCCCCCCTCGACACGGTGTCCCAGGAGCAGGCCGCGTACCTGGCCGCCCTGGTGCTGTGCTGGGAGGAGGCGCCGGCGCGCGTGGAAGGCCTGACCAGCGAGGCGTGGCACCCGTGGGTGCACTTGTTGTTGTACGCGGGCATCGCGGGCGAAGACTGCCGCCGCCGCTTGTGGGCCGTGGCGCTCCGCCGCCACCCGCGGGCGGTGGTGCGGCAGATTGTCCGCACCACGGATTATTGGCAACAGGTCCGGGCCGAGCGCACGGGCCACTTGCGCGTCCGCGACTTGCTGCGGGACGCGCCCAGCGACGTGCTGCACCGGGCGGTGCTGGCCGATGTGACGGCCGGGCGGTGGCCGGTGGAAAGCACGCTTGCGCTGCTCCAGCACGGGTTAAGCGAAGGGTTTCGCCCCGCGCAGCTGTTTCGGGACGCGCTGCTGGCGCAGGACCCGGCGGGCCCTTATTGGCACCGGTGGACGTTCGTCGTGTTTCGGGCGGCGCTGTTCGAGGCGGCGGACGACCCGCGTTGGTGGGACACCTGGCAGCGCGTGATTGGCTTTGGCCCGGCCCTGGTGCGCGCGCTGCTGGGCTCGGTGGAGGGGCGGCCGTCCTGGGAGGGGCCGGTGCCGCCCCACCTGACCGACGCCCAGCTGGCCGAGCTGCTGACGTGGGTGGTGCGGGACTTGGGCGTGACCGAAGAAAACGGCGACCACGACTGGCGCAGCACCAGCCGGGCCACCCGCGTGCGCACGTTTCGCAACACCGTGGCCAAGCGCCTGGCGGCCCGGGCGACGGCCGCGGCGTGGGAGGCGCTGCGGGCCCTGGCCAACGAGCAGGGGTACCCGCGTTGGCTGACCTACACGCTGGAGGAAGCGGCCGAGACGTACAGCCGCGCCGCGTGGGAGCCGCCGGCCCCGGGCGCGCTCCTGGGGTTGCTCGGCCACGCGGCCGGGCGGTGGGTGCAGCGCGGCGCGGACCTGCTCGACGCCGTGCTGGAGTCGCTTGACCGGTTGCAGCAAGACCTGCAAGGGGAGCCCGCCCTGGCCGACCGGTTGTGGTTCCCAGCCCCCGGGCGCACCGCCGGCCGGGTCCGCCGCGGCAACCAGGTAATCAACGAAAACAAGGTAACGGACTTCGTGCAGTTCTATCTGGCCAAGGACTTGCCCCAGCACGTGTTCTCGGTGAAGCGCGAAGTGCAGCTGCGCGCCCCCGCCAGGGCCCAGCAGGGGCAGGACCTGGACTTGTACCTCGACGCCGTGGCGCGGGACGCGTACGGGAACCCGACGCCCGCCCACCGGATTTCGGTCTTCGTCGAAGCCAAGCACAACGACAACCGCGAGGTCGCCACCGCCTTGCAGCAGCAGTTGGTGAACCGGTATCTGCGCGGCCACCCCGCTCGGGTGGGGTTGTTCCTGGTGTATTGGCACACGGACGAGACGGGCCAGAGCCTCCGCCGCGGCAGCATCGCGCAGCTGCGCGCGGAACTGGCCCGCCAAGCGCAGGCCGCCTCGGTCAACGGCCTGCTCATCAAAAGCTACGTGTTGGATATTCGCTTGCCGGACGGCCAATGAAAACGAGGCTTTTCTGTGTGAATCAAGCTTAGCTAATCAGCCCATGTTTTGTAAATTACTGATAAATGGTCAAGCGGCCGAGCAGCAGATAGTCTAAGTATACCTCCGTGTCGCTTCTGTTGCTCCCATACGCCGTCATATATCCTTCCTGGGCCAGCACCGTTCGAAGCCGCCCAGCGCCGCTTCCATCAGCTGTACTGTGTGCTGGCCCACCAACCAGCACCAAGTGGCGGTTGTAAACCAGCGGGCGGGCGTAGGCCTTGGGCACGCGCCGGTGCCGAACCAAGGCGGGCTCCAACGCTCGCATCAGGCATAGCCCGCACCGGCGATGTAAGTGTCGTAAAGGCTGGTTTTCTCTCATATAATTAAAACACATCAACTTCTATTTTCCTAATTATACCATCGCTATTGACTAACTCTATGTAATTTTTGTTAATACTATTAGTGTACTCATCAAAATACTTTTCGATATGCAATATGATTTCTAGTTGTTCGGATATTATCATAATCCCTGATTCATAAATAATAAATAACAAGCGATTATCAATGTAAATAACCATTTCATGCCAAAATTCACTAAATTCATTGCTTCTGAAAGTTTTAATAGGCTTGATATTGTTATTCGATAAATCAATTATGTAAGAATTTTCACCTCCAAATAAAAAAACTTTATGATTTTTATTATTTGAAAATAAATAAAAATGTTCATGATCCACAGCTCTGCCATTGTTGAGAACATTTTCAACAATAAAACATTGCGTATCTGACAAGATTGATATCCTGTCATCTATTTTGCTGATCAAAATAGGTGGATCAAGTAAACTGCATTTTGTCTCATTGTTAAAAATTATTTTATTTATCAGCATGGCTACAAGGTTTTGGGGTCTATTGCTTTACCACCTAATTTGTCAACAGCCTTTCTCAGCGCCTTATCCTTCGTTACTAGTGTTGCCCCCCTGTCAATAGCAGTTGCTCCGATAATGCCATCTCGGTAGTTCCCTTTGACTTTTGGTGTCAACTCGCCTCTAACATTGATGCGAGTATGAACATTTTTGGAAGAGGGTACGTTTGGAATCTCGTTAGCAATTTTGGGGTACCCTTTGATCTTACCTCTTGCAACAATGTTTTTCAATTCTCCTTCTACAACTTTGTCTTTTACTATATTTAACCCGGCCTCCTTTAATCTTTTTCCATCCGAAAGTACAACATTAGTATCTAATAAGTATTCAGCTGCTTTTTCTCCAGTTTTTTGTAGTCCTTTCTTGGCAGCACTTCCGCTAACAAAGGGTATAACAACCCCAGCAGCCGCAAAGCTAATATCTGAAATGGTTGCAGAGCTACCGTCAGTATTTATCGCATTATCTACACCTCTGGTAGCCGCTGTGACAAGAACAGCAGCATCGTTTACATCAGTATACGATAATATCTTACCTGGCAGCGCTGCTATTGCTCTAGCCATGCTAGGGCCTATCATGCTTCCCGCGAGGCCTGCTGCACTTTGCGGCTCATTATCTCCTGGTCCCGGCTTGCGCCCGTCGAGGTCGTTATAGCGGACGGCGTTGTCGAGGCCGAACTGGTAGGTGGTCCAGCTTTCCTGGTCGGCTTCCTCGGCGTCGGGGTCGACGACGGTCCAGCGGCCGAGCTGCGGGTCGAAGAAGCGCCAGCCGTGGTCGTTCCAGTTCAGCCGGAACTCGTCCTGGCGCTCCTTGCCGTTCCAGGTGTGCTTGTTTTGCAGCCCCAGCGAGAAGCCCCGGTTCAGGCCGGCCAGCTCCAGCCCGTAGGGGTCGTACTGGGTCTCCTGCACCTGCAGCCCCTGCCGGTGCTCAATGAGGATGTCGTCGAAGTAGACGTCCGTGTCGCTCTCGTTGCCCACGTAGACGAGCACGTAGCCGTCCTGCTTGACCAGCACCGTGTCCTGCAACCTCTCCCAGCCCAGGGCGCTGGTGGCGTTGGCGCCGGCCGAGAGGCGGCGCAGCTTGGTGCGCACCAAGACGGAGTCGCGGTCGAAGACGAGCAGGCGCAGGTAGGCTGTGGGCACGCCGTCGGGCTGCTGCTGCAGGGCCTGCACCGTGCCCAGGCCCACCGTGAGCAAGGGCAGCACGCGCTGGCGCGTGGCCCCGTCCGTGCCGGGTTGTGGCGGGGGCTGCTGCAGCAGCGAGGCCACGAAGCCGGCGAGCGAGTAGGCCCAGTTTGGGTGCTGCACCGGCTGCCAGTACGCCCCGTAGGCCAAGGCGTCCACCACGTCGCCCTTGCGCACGGCGAGCTGCTTGAGCGGGCCGATGGGCTGCCCGGTGGCGGCGTTGGTGCGCGCAGCCCCGCCTCCGGTGCGCGCGAACTGCGTTCCGCTGGTGTTGACGCGGATGGGTTCGGAAACGGAGGCCGGGTCAAACTCGCTCCGCTCGCGAGTGCGCTCGGCCTCGTTGGGCTCGAGCTGCGCCCGGTATGTGAATTGCTCGCCGGGCTTGACGGCGGCGCGCAAGTTGCCCAGGTGGTCGGCGAGGGTGTACTCGTGCACGTAGCGCGGGGGCAGCACCCCGCCGGCCGCGTCGCGCTCTTCAAAGCGCAGCACCCGCCCGTCGGCGTGGCTGAGCCAGCGCAGCGTGTCGCGCTCGTACTGCCAGGGGCCGAGGTAGTCGGTCTGCACCACGGGCCGGCCGGCGGCGTAGGCGCGCTTGGCCAGCTTCTGGCCGGCGGCCGAGTAGTCGAACTGCAGCGAGTCGCCCGCGGCCCACGTGATGCTCTGCGGCAGGCGCAGGTGGTTGTAGCGGATGCGCGTAATGCCCTTGTTGCGGTCCTGCGTCAGCCCGCCCGCCGCGTCGTAGGCGTAGTCGGGCTGGTCCGGGGTGGTCGGGCCGTCCGAAAAGTCCGGCCGGGCCGGTTGGCCGGGGCCGGTCGCGCCTGCGGGCATGGCCCGGTCGTCTACGCGCTGCAGGCGGTTGCTCGCCGGCTCGGCCCCCGCGGGGGCGTAGCTGTAGTGCAGCAGGTCCGTGTCGGCGTACTGCCGGGGCGCGGTGCGCGTGGCTTCCTGCACCAGCCCGCGCCGGCGCAAACCCAGCAGGTTGCCGTTCGCGTCGTAGTGCGCGCCCCAGAAGCGGTAGGCCCCGCGCTCCGTGTCCCAGCCCGTGCCCGCCGCGCCGGGCCGGGCCACGAAGTCGCCCTGCAAGAGGCGGCTCAAGGCGTCGTAGCGGTAGCCGTAGGCGCGCTGCACGTTGTCGCCCGTCCCGCGCCAGGTCTGGCCCGACAGGTTGCCGTTGTACTGCGGCGTGTTGAAGCCGCAGTCGTAGTGCAGCGAGAGGGCAAACACGTCGCCGCCCAAGGGCAGGGGCTGGTCCGGGTTGTTGAGGCGCGTGAGCCAGCCGCGCACGTTGTACTCATAGTCCAGCGTCTGCAGGGCCGTGGTTTCATCGGCCCCGCCCAGGTGCTTCTGCTCCAGCTGGCCCAGCTCGTTGTAGCGGTGCACGGCCAGCGTCACCGGGGCCTGCTCGTCCAGCGTCTGCACCCGCGCCAGCAGGCGGCCGGCGTGGTCGTAGCGCATGGTGTCGCGCACGGCCACGTAAGTCTGACGCGGCCCCTGGTGGGTGGCGTAGGTGCTCAGCACCTGCCCGGTGAAGTCGTAGCGGGTGGTGGCCACGTCCAGCCCGCCGCGGGCGTTGGTGGCTTGGGTCTGGATCACGCGCCCCTCCGCGTCGTAGAAGAGGGTGGCCTGCAGCCACGTGTTTGTGCCCAGCACGCGGGTGCGGGTCTGGGTCGTGAGGCCCGTCACGCGTGCGTCGGCCGCGGGCACCGGCCCGCCGAGTTGCTCGCGCGTCGGCGGGGCGTAAGCCGCGTCGGCGGTGTCGTCCCGGTCGATGTCGTACGCGTCGTAGTAAGCTACCGTGAGCAGCTCGGCTGCGGCGTCCAGCACGGGGAAGGCCCGGTTGGTGTAGTGGGCCTGGCCCAGCAAGGCGGCCGGCGCCGGCTCCTCCCACAGCGGCGCGCTCTGCTCCGCTTGGCGCTGCAGCTCGGCCTGCACCTGGTCGGGGCGGCCGGCCAGGGCCGGAAAGCGCACCCGCGCGGTGTAGATGACCCGGCCCAGTGCGTCGTATTTGGCGGCCGTCCACTCCCGGTTGGCTTGCTGGGCCACATCCTGCGTAAGCACGGGGCGGTCCAGCGCGTCGTAGACCGTGCGCTGGTAGCCGTCCTGGTCGGGCACTTTCTTTTCGATCAGGCGGCCCTGCGCGTCGTGGTGGTAGCGGAACAACAGGCGCTCGACGCCGGCCCCATCCACGAGCCACTGATTAGTGTGAAGGCGCTGCACGGCCAGCGGGGGTAGCACGGCCCGCAACCGGCCGAAGTCGTCGTGCACGTAGTAGGTGCAAAGCCAGTGGCTGGCGCTGCCGACGCTCACGCGCTGGGCCACGCGCTTGAGCACGAGGCGGCCTTCTTTGTCGGTGAACTCCTCCGTCGTCTGCAGTTGCTCGTCCCGGGTGCGCTTGACCCACAACTCGCCTGGGGCGTAGGCCCCGCGGTGCGTTAGCTCCTCGCGCTGGCCTTCGTAACCGGGCTCCCAGCGCTGCACCGAGTCAGCAGCCGTGTTGGGCCGCTCCTCAACCGTCACGGCGCGGCCCGTGGCCATGGCCCAGCTTTCGCCCGGCGCAGCCTGGGCCAGCACCCGGTTTAGGGGCGAGGGCTCGAAGCCCGTTTCGGCGTAGGCAACGCCCGTGGGGGGCACGCCCGGCAGCTGCGGGGCGCGGTAGAAGCGGTCCTGCTCATACAAGGCGTTGGGACGATAGGCGCCGTCGGCCGAGCCCGTGGTGACGTAGGGCAGGTATTGCCGGGGCTGGCGGCCCAGCGCGTCGTAGGCCACGGGCTGCACCACGTCGTGGCGCGCGGGCGAGGCCTGACGCTGCACGGTCTGCACCGGCCGGCCTAACCCGTCGAGGTATTGCGTGGCGACGGCCACCGAGTCGACCACCGCCTGGCGCAGCCGGTCAGCGCTGGTGTATGCCCGGCGCGGCGCGTAGGTGCGCACGTAATTGACCGGGTCCGTAACTCCGCCCCGGTCCGGGATCGTGGCCGGGGTCCGCGGGTTCGGCGCGGGGGGGCAGTTGCCGGCCACGGGCTCGTTGAGCGGTAGCGCCGGGTAGGGCAGCACGCTCACGTAGACCGAGCGGGCGTAGAGGGTGATGCCGGGCACGGCGGTGTTGGTCACGCGCAGGCGGTACTCGCCTTCGTCTTCGGCGCGCAGCCCGCCGGGGGCCTGGCCCAGGCGCAGCGTGGGGGTCGTGTGCCCGGGCAACTCGGCCCAGTACTGGCCCACGCGGCGCTCCCACTGGTAGACGTTGCTCGCCCCGCCGAAGCGCACGGTCGTGTCGCGGCGCGTGCCGGCCAGCGCGCGCAGTTGGGCGGCCGGGCCGGGCGTGCGCTGGCCGTAGTCCCAGTGCTGGTAGACGCCGGGCGTGTTCTGGTTCGGCTCGTAGGAATCGAACTCGAGGTAGTTGTGCGTGAGCCCGAGCTGCAGTCCCGGCCAGCCGATGGGGCGGTGGAAGTCGGGGATGCCGGTGAGCTGGTTGCCGTCGAGCAGGATCTGCCAGTTGGTCGTGCTGCCGTAGCTCTCAGGCAAGCGCCCGCTGAGCTGGTTGTATTGCAGCAGCAGGAACGTGGCCTTGAGCGAGTCGGGTACCGTCCCGGTCAGGCGGTTGTGAGCCAGGCCCAGCGCGTACAGGCCGGCAAACTGCTTGTAGGCCGGCGGAATGGCACCGGTCAGGCGGTTGTGCTGCACGTCCAGGTACTGCAGCAGGCGGATGTCGGCCAGCGCGGCGGGCAGTTCGCCCGAGAGCTGGTTGCGGGCGGCCGAGAACTGGCGTAGCCCCTGCATGCGGCCCCAACTGGCGGGAATGGGGCCCGTGAGGCGGTTGCTTTCTACGCTCAGCCGCCACACCTGGTGCCAGTTGCCCCAACTGGCCGGCAAGGAACCGGTGAACTGGTTGTTACCCAGCTCCGCGATGATCATTAAGGGCGCGGCGCCCAGGCTCGCCGGCAGCGGGCCCGTGAGCTGGTTGTTGTTCAGGGCCAGGTAGCGCAGCTCCGGGCTCTGCTCCCATGTGTCGGGCAGCGCGCCGCTGAGCTGGTTGTGGCTCAGGTTCAGCTCCCGCAGCGCAGGGGCGCGGGCGAGCGAGGCGGGCACGGCCCCGGCGAGGCGGTTGTGGCCGGCGTCCAGCGTGTGCAGCTGCGGCCAGCCGGCAAACACGTCCGGCAAGGCGGTGAGCTGGTTGTAGCCCAGGTAAAGCGCGCGCAGCGCCGGCCAGGCGGTCCAGGCCGCCGGCACGGACCCGCTGAATTGATTTTGGTGCAAAGCTAGGTACTGCAGTTGCTGCAGGCGGGCAAGTGAGTCGGGCAACGGGCCGCTGAACGCGTTGGCGTGCAGGTCCAGCTCGAGCAGGCCGGCGAGCCTACCCAGGGCCGGGGGCAGCGGGCCGGACAGCTGGTTGCGGCTAAGGTAGAGCGTGCGCAGGCCGTAGCGGTTGGCCCAGTCGCCGGGCACGCTCCCGCTGAACCGGTTGCCCACCGCCTGCAGCTCGCGCAGCGCCGGGGCCGCCGCCAGACTCGCCGGCAGGGGTCCGGTCAGGGCGTTGTCGTTGAGGTTGAGCACGACCAGGGCCGGGTGGGCCGCGAAGCCGTCGCCGAGCGGGCCTACCAGCCCGCAGCGGTTGAGGTAGAGGTGGGTCAGGCGCGCGAGCGGGGCCAGCGCTGCGCCGGGCCAGGGGCCGGCCAGGCCGGGGTTGTCGCCCAGTTGCAGGTACGTGAGGGCCCGGAGCTGGCCCAGCACGGGGGGCAGGGGGCCGGCAAGGCGGTTGTTCGGCAAATGCAGCCCCACCACGTCGCCGTTGGCCACGGACACGCCCTGCCAAGCGGCCGCGTCGGCGAGCGTACTGCCGGTGAGCCAGCCGTTTTTATGGGCCCACTGCGGGCCACCCGTGGCGTGGTAGAACTGGCGCAGCACGCGCACCTCAGTCGAGTCCGATACTAGCCCTTCGGTTGACTGTGCCTGAAGCTGCTGAACTAAGCCATGAGCCAGCAACAGGACAACAAAAAGAAACCAGAGGGAACTCCGAGAGAAGAGACGGCGTCGCAATGCGACCATGTGTAATTCGATTAATGCCACGTAGATCATGGCCTAGCATATCTGTATTCTTGTTCACCTACAATGCGGCCCTGCTCGTCGCGGGTACGTAGTAGCCGGCCCGCAGCGTCGTATTCGTTCGCTGTTGTACGGCCCGCTGCATCTGTTTGCGAGGTGGTGCCTACCAACGGGTCGTAGGTGTAAGACGTAAGGCGTGCTTGCGCAGGCATTATGCGCAATTCGTCAATCAGAATAGAGGGTGCACCGCCAGCACTGATGCGGACTGCTGTTCCCACTGTGGGAGTGAAGTTTGCTCGGTATAGCTTCCACCCACCTGGTACAGCTGGGCCCGGCACGTAATTCAAAGCTAGCAATTGCCCTGCTACGCTGACGGTTGGGGCAGAACTTGCCCATACACTCAACGTATAAGTGTCGGTCGCCGACACCGTGTAGTGTACATCGGCAGCCCCGCGCAGTTCGTATGCCCACCGTCCTGTTTTGCCGCCTAAGGTTCGGTTGACAGGCTCAAAAAGCCAGCCGCCTGGACTAAGCGGCTCAAAGCTGGTGTACGCCACGCGGTTAGCATGGGCGTTGAGAACCTCCGCAATGGGATACGCTTGGCGGTAGCCCCAAACGTAGCTTTTGCGCACACCCGGACCTAACTTAACTTGTACAGGGTTGTACTTGGCATCGTACTGTTCTATGACGAAGTCGTCTTTATAACGGCGGTCAAACGTGAACTGGCCGGATGCGCTCACACCTGATTCAGTAAAATCGGTGAGTGGATGCGCGGCTGTTATTATTTGTTTGCGTCGTAACTGCGGGTAAGCACCGCTCGTGTACTCGTTGAGGGTGGCTTCCACCACCCGGTTTTTTTTCGTTCGAACAACTTCCACAGGGGCGTTAAGTATGTGACGGTTGATCATAGAGCGCAGACCAAAATCGCCCCCTATACTGCCCGTCTGAGAAAGCGGCGCATAGTCCAACGGGTAACGGGTTTTGGTAACTACCGAGTCGCCGGTGCTGGTTCGCTCCACCGTGGCTGTAGGCAGCATGTGGTCCAAGTTACCGTACCTGTAGGTTGTGGACCGGGCCCAAGCTTGGCCGCCAGCAAACGTCGAGTCGACTTGCGCGGACTGATAATAGACTGATGAGGGGTAACGGTAGTAAGCGTACCCAAAAACATAGCACGTGGCCACCGGCGAGGCACCTGCGCTGGTGTTGCGCACTACCCGCACCATGAGCCCCATGATGTTGGTGTCGCGCCATGCTCTGGGTGATGCGCGATGCGACCAAATATCACTTGGGTCGTGGAGCAACCGGTAGGTATTGGTAACGCTGTGTACTTTCTTCCACGTACCAGCGTCGTATTTGTAATGCACCTGCCGCTCCAGGTTGCCGCGCAACCAAGCGTAGCTAACCCGATTGATGAAGGGGTTCGGCAGGTACGTGCCGTCGAATTCGTCCTCTTGGTATGAATAGCTGTACGTTGTTCTCCCCAGATGCCCGAGCGAATCTTGCAGTTGCGTAACCTGTTTATAGAAACTTATGCCTTCGCCAAAACACAAGTTGCTGTACACTGGCGAGTTGCTGTAGACCATAACAGGATATGAATAGGATCCTGTATTGGGGTTGTTGTAAATATTCAACACGCGGCGCCCGTATTGAGGCACATAATTGGCCGCCGCGCTGCTGTATCGGAACCTTGTGGTTTTGACCAACTTCCCATTCAGGTCGAAATACTTTAG
This sequence comes from Hymenobacter sp. FMD4, assembly GCF_058932745.1. Lineage (NCBI taxonomy): Bacteria > Pseudomonadati > Bacteroidota > Cytophagia > Cytophagales > Hymenobacteraceae > Hymenobacter > Hymenobacter sp. FMD4. Next base: position 39,629 of record NZ_JBZYWH010000021.1, on the reverse strand, counting down.
TTGCTTGCACCGCAGACCGTAATACGGTTCAGTTACCGTTACGCGGTAAGTTGTATCATGGCTGATCCCGGCGAAAGCAGGGTATTCGGCGCATGTGCGGTTGTTCAATGTGATGGTGTAGTAGGCGTTGCCTAATTCCACTGTGACCTCGCCTCTTGAACCCGAACGCACCAGTTCGTAACCGTCGTCGCCGCGAATGGAAAAGGAGCTACGGCAAGCGGTGCTTTGATCGGGTAGGCTCCACGTGATGCGGCGGGGCTGGCGGTTGCTTAACCAGAAGCGTCGGGTAATCGACTGCCCTTCTGCTGCGTCTACGGTTGCATCGGTGATACGGCGTTGCGTTGTTTGGACGCTGCGGTTGTGCGGCGTTTCATACTCGTACCGGAGTGTTGCCCCAGTTGGGTAAGTAATGCGCTCTAGTATCAGGGACCGGGTGAGTAAGGTGTCAGGCGACTTGTTAGCAACCTTGTTGTGAAACCCTTGCGGGTGATTCGCAAAATACACCAATGTGTTGTTGGCAGATTGGCCGTTGTAGAACCCAAAATGGTCTTGCGCAAAAGAAAACCGCTTAGGCAGGACTGCCTGTTCGTTGTAGCCAAATAAGTACGCCGGCTCGTGCGCTTCTTTCAGCGAAACGAGTTTAAGCCGTTGATGCAGGTACTGTTCTTCGGCCGGGGCCGAATTGTGGGTGGGGCTGCTGAAGTATGCGTGGGTCAGCGTGAACTCTTTCAGAACCTCACCGAGTAGGTTCTTGAGCACGATCCGGCTTAAGCGGTGGCTACCTGGGACGTCCAGGCGCTCGGCCGTATCGTATGCGAACTCAACGGCCCCGGTGCGGCTAGCGATTTTAGTGAGGCGAAGAGCGCTAACCGCTTGGGTGCGCTCAGTGTACACATCCGGAAAGTTCATGGCTGGAATATTGTGGTATTCCAGTGGCTCGCTGTATTCCTCGTCTGTCCCTAAGTAAGTGCTGTAACGGTTGCGTTCATAGGTGAATTGGATGGTGTCATCTGTGGCCGTCACGATCCGGCTCAGGTGCCAAGTGGATGTGTAATTGCCATCGTAGTTTGCCGGGCGGACCAAGTGCCCGTTGCGGCGGAGTTGTGTGCTTACTGACTCGAGATCGGCGAAAACGTATTGATTACCTGATGCATCTACGGCACTGAAATAAGGCCCTTGCGGACCGTTAAGCAGCTGCACATGCGTGGTGCTCCTGGGAATACCGTAGCAGTTTCCCGCCGAATCAAGAGCGAATTTGCTGCTTAACGTCGGCGTGCGCAGACTGAACTCGTCCGGCTCGGTATCGATCAAGCCTTGCATGACGCGCTCAGCAAAGTAATACTGTTGATAGTAGCCGGGGGACGGTTCCGGGTCATCGCATGAAATGTAACCTGCGCTGTTTTGCGCCGTCAGCATCCGCGAAAACGACCGGTGGGTTTTGTACAACTCGTCGTTCAGATCCGGTTTGCCCTTTACCGTTACGGTCACAGCTCCTCCGGCATTCAGCACCCACCCCAAACCCACATTGGTGGCGGATTCGTCCACGCGGATGCCGCTGCCTCCCGTGTAGGCCAAGGCAACGGCCGCGGGATAAGTCCCAGTACGTAGCGTAACTACGGGTATGCTGACCGGCACTTGCCCAGTTGCATTCACGTTGGACTCAGTCGGTACTTTGCTGAAACGATACGCTTCAGTGGGAGGTGGCAATACTGTTGTTTCCCAAGTAAAAGGTCCGTTAGGGCTTTGTGTCTGTGCGTGCGTGTCCTTCAATCCGCTTATAAAGCACGCCAACGCGGCAAATAGTAACCTAGACATCATAAAGTAGAAAAGTGCTTATTCATCAGACGTTGTGACCCAAATCGCAGTGCAGGGCATCTGAATGGCTAGAAACTAAAATGAACAAGGCATTACCAGGACGTGAACGAACCGGTTAGACGACATCAGGTCGAGCCTGGCCAGAGGTACTTGGTTGCCAAAGGGCATGTTCTCCGTGGAAATGGCAGGGCAGGCAAGCCGCTGCCGGAAGCCATTGCGCCTGCTCCGCCAAGCGTGCCGCAAAGCATGCAAAGGGAGACAGCATCCATGCAAGTGGGTGCTGCAACCAGCGGCGGAGAATACGTAGAGGGTGGTTCACGCGGGCAATACAGAGGCCTTCCAGGTGCGTACTGGTTCGGTTACTGTTGCAAAGGCGTGAGACGAGGGGGCGGAGCATTCTTCAACGGCCGCAAGCCGCCGCTAAAAGTCTTGCAATATTAATAGGCTATAGTCTCTTCCAAAGAGCGCTGAGTGAAAAAATGTATGGTTTCGAATAGGTGAGTAAACGAAACCTTCATTTTACTGAACAATAGCGAGGGAAAAGAGTGAGCTAAATAATAAGACGTACTATGCAGAAGACTTTTCACTTTAAAACAAACCACCTCATTGCTCAGGACTCCTTGTTCAACTCTGTCGTAAGCGAAATATTAGCAACTTGTTGACCATCAGTCAAATCCTTGCAGAGATGACCCGGCAGGATAGCTCCGGTAACGCCGACTTGGCGATGGTTAACCAGCACTTGGGTGCCCCCTGCCGGTTGAGCTTCGCCGAGTGACTTTACTAACGCTTAGTTTGATATAGTGCGGGGCCTGGGCACCTTTTATAAGTCCACTGCCGGGGAAACCTACCCTTCTGGTAAGGTCAGCAGTTAAGCCGCCCGGGCCTTGATCAGCCTACTAGATGAATACGGGCCTTCAACTCTTCCTTGCACGAGCGGCTCACCGGCACGTACTCTTTGCCGAGCAGCACCGAGCTCTCTTCGTAGGCCTGTACGTGGTCCAGGTTGACGATGTAGGAGCGGTGCGTTTTAAGAAACTGGTCGGGTAGCTTTTGCTCCAGTTCTTTGAGCGTGGAGTCAAACACGAAGTTTCCCTTGGTCGTGTGCAGGCGCACGTAGCTCTGCAGGGCCTCAAAGTAAAGGATGTCGCCGAGCAGCACTTTCACGTGGCCTGAGCCTTTGCGCACAAACAGGTAGTCCCGAAACTTGGGGCATCGCTCGGCCGGCCCCAATACCTCGGTGCCCGCCGCCGCGATTTCCGTAACGGGTCCCGTGGGCCCCGCCTGGTAGGCGTTGTAGAGGGCCAGTTCCAGCTGCGCCCGCAGGGAATCGTCCGTGAAGGGCTTGACCAGGTAGCCGTAGGGCTGGGCCAGCTTGGCCCGGTTCAGGGTGGCGTAGTCCGAGCAGGCGGTGAGAAACACCACCGGGACGGCGAACTGCCGGCGCACGAGCAAGGCCGTGGCAATGCCATCGCAGTCGCCGGCGATGTTGATGTCCATCAGTACCAGCTCCACCGGCTGGCGGGCCAGCACCTGCAGGGCTTCGTCGCTGGTATCAACGGGCTCCAGGGGGTGGTGACCCAGCCGGCTTAGCGTGCGGGCAATCTCATTGGCAATCAGGATTTCGTCTTCTACAATCAGGACGGTAGACATAGGTAGCGCGGTGGTAAGAAAGTAGTTTTAAAACCGTTATCAGGGGCGGGTAACTTCGATGCAGGTGCCCGAGGGGTGGTTGGCCGTGGCCGTAACCGTGGCCTTGAGCTGCTTGGCCAGCGAGGAGACCAGGTGCATGCCCATCGATTCTGCCTGGCCTTTAAGTCCGCTGCCGGGCAATCCCACGCCGTCATCCATTACCCGCAGCTGAAACCCGTAGGGGCACTTCTTTTTGCAGAGCGTGATGCGCAGGCGCCCGCGGCCCCGCGGGCCAAAGGCATGCTTGTAGGCATTGGTGACCAGTTCGTTGACCAGTAAGCCGAAGGCGCTGGCGTCTTTGGCTTCCATGATCACGGCATCCAGCTCCGCCGTTAATTCGATGGGCTTCTGCGCCGAGTTCAGCGAGCGGTGGAGCGACTGCAGCAACTCGGTCAAGTAAACATCCAGGCGGACCTGGGCCAGGTTGGCGGACCGGTACAGAAACTCGTGCACCAGCGCCATGCTTTGGATGCGGGCCTGGCTACCGCTCAGCACCTCGACCAAGGCCGGGTCCGAGGAGCGGCTGCATTGCCAGGATAGCAGGCTGCTGACAATCTGCAGGTTGTTTTTAACCCGGTGGTGGATTTCCTGGACCAGCACTTCCTTTTCGGCGATGGCAGCGCTGATTTCCTGGTGGGCACGGGCCAGCAGGTTTTGCTGACGCTGCAGGCGCCCGTAGCAAAGAGCCGCGGCAACCAGCCCCAGCCCCAGCAGCCAGGCTACCCCCGCCAGGGCGCGTTGGCGCTGCTGCTGCTCCCGTGCCGTGGCGGCCGCCGTACGGGCCTGTTGGGTCAGCAGTTGGATTTGCTGCTCCCGCACCTGGGCCTGCCAATCCACCGGCAACGGAAGCGGAGTGCTTTCCTTGCCGTTTGCTGCGGGCAAGGGCTGGATGACGGCCGGGGCCCCAGCCGACCCGGTCGCTAGCGGAAGACGGCTGAACTGCCCTGAGGCGGCATCCGGCAGGCGCGGCGAAAGCAGGGCCAGGCCAAGTAGCACTACTGCCAACGGCATAACGAGCAGCAACGGGGAACACTCAAATCAGCCGCCGCAGCAGTGCAGCTAATGGTAAGGATGCCGGGCGGCGTAGGTCCGCTCAGGAACTGCAGGTGCTCGCTTTCCTTACGCGGGAAGGCGGAAGCTAGAACTAGCATGCTACTTCGTTTGGTGGGAATGAGGAAGCATCATTCTTGCAACGAGCGAATGCCTTGCGCAGCAGGGGCTGGCCTAGCGGGGTAAGCTGCAAAGGAGGGGGTATTGGCAACCCGGAGACACCAGCGGGTTAAGCCGGGCCTTTCAGATTTCGCAGTTCAATAAGCTAGAGGTCTGCCCCTGCTTGCGAGGGCATTCGTCTACGATCGTAGCGGGCAAGTATCCTGACTTGTGCCATTCTCGTCAGCCTTCTCACCCGCAGGCAATGGCTATGCTGTTGACCAGAACTGGTTTGGCACTTACAGTTGCGCGACAGTCCGTGATTCTCACACGGTTCCTTTTTAATCCCGGCATTACCCGGAAACCTCGCTACGGCAATTGAAAAATGCAAAGAGCGTGTTGGGGGGTGAATACGGGCTTACTGTCCAGCTGGTTTCCTTCCATCGGCCCTGAAGGCCTCAAAAAGCTGGTTTTCACGACTCATGCCCGGGCATAAAAGGCTTGAAACCAACATCCGTGGCCCGGTACTCGGCAGAGGACCAGGCCACGGATTTGCGGGCGAAACTTCAACGGTTGTATGCGCTGGCGCAGCGCCCAGCAAGGCGTTTCTGCGTGGTATTGCAGGAGTACTGCCGGTAATAACCGGGTGAGCGCCCCCTCCCCTACCCCACCCACTCTTCGGGAACGGGAACTGCCACGGTTACTTGCCGGGAAGCTGTCTGCTGACGACGCTTGAGAGCTACTTTTTTACCGCTTGGGGGACATCATCTGGCGCATCTGCTTTTTCATCGCCTTCAGGATCTGCGCTTCGTGTTCCTCCCGGAATCGATTGAGGATGTTGTGGATGATGTCGGGGGCCGAGGCGCCATTGCCCAGGATAAAGCCCAGGTTGGTGAAGAACTGCTGGTGATCGGCCGTGATGCGCAGCGTGGTGCCCTTCTTTTCCGCTGAAGGCACAAACAGCGGGGCCAGGTCCAACTCGCCCGTGGCTACCGGGGCCGGGAGCGCCGGCTGCGCGGCCTCCGCTCCTTCCAAGTCATCGTCCTCTTCGGCTTCGTCTTCCTCATCAGCCAAAGCAGATGCGGCTGCCGGCGCGGCGGCTGGCCCCTCCCCTACCCGCTTCTGGGCGGCGGCTTTGCCGGCTGGCTGGGCGGGGGCGGGCCTATCTGCTGGCTCAGCCGCGGCTTTTTTTTCCTCTGGTTTACTTACCACGGGTGGCGGGGCCGCTGCCGGGGCCGCGACCGCGGGCTCCGCGGGCGCAGGGGTTACGAGCGCGGGAGCTTCCACCGGGGCCGGCGCGGCCGGCTTGGGCGCATCCCCCAGTAGGCTAAAGGCGGCTACGCCCGAGGTGAGGGCGGCAAGTTCGCGCTGGCGCCGCTCCGCGGCGGCCTCTTTCGATTCGGCTGGTTTCTTGGCCATGGGGAAGGTTAGTGGGCGTTCTCGTCGAGGGTTTCAGTGGCGGCAACCGGGGCGGGTTGCTCGTACTCCACGGGGGTGAAGTCGATGCGCTTGCCGGACGGGGTGAGCGTGCCTTTGCCCACCACCAATTCCAGGATCTCGGTGATCAGGCTGCCGAGGCCAAGCTTGCTTAATTCCCTTTCCGGCATCGGGAACATGGTGGAGCGCTTGTCCTTGATGCTGACCAGGGATTCCACCCGGCTGTTGAGCAGCGGGTAGCCCTTGTCGCGGAACAGCTCGGCGGTTTTGGTGTACACCGTGCGCTTCTCGGCCTTGAGGAACTTGTTCCAGAAGGCGTAGAAGCCGACCAGATTCGATTCGGGGCGCTGGGCCTGGGTGAAGTTGCCCAGGATGTGCATGTAGGACATGGTGGAGGCAATGGTGCCCATGTCCGGCTCCATGGGCAGGAAGATGTAGTCCACCCGCTCCAGCAGCTCGCTCAAGCCCACCACGTTGACCGTACCGGGGGTATCGACCAGAATAAAGTCGAATTCCTTTTCGGCCAGGGTGTCGATGGCTTCCACCGCTTTCTCCACGCTGGAAATGCCGATGGGATACGGGGTAACGCCTTGCTTGATCAGCCGCTCCTGAAAGGCTATGTCGGACTGCAGCAGCTGCTGCTCGTGATTCCGGTAGGCATGCAGGGTGTTCTGCGGATAGTCGCAGTCGAGCATGGCCACCTTGTAGCCGTAGAGGTAGCAGAGCGCCGAGGCTACGTGCGTCCCAATCGTTGACTTACCCGCCCCTCCTTTCTGGGTGGCAAAGGCGATCACAGTAGTTTTTTTCATGAAGAGAGAACGGGTTGACGGAGCGGCGACTTTATTAAGCGTGAAGCATTGCTTCGATGAATCACGGATGCAGTACTTCAATGGTGCTGTTCTTCAATTGCTATATGATACAATGAAGCTTCGAAGCAACGCTTCAAAGATATACAGAAGCTGCAATCTACCGAAGCAGAGAAGCAATTTATCTTTGAAGCATTAACTCGGTGCTTCACTGCTTCATGCGCTTAACGCTTCGATGATATATTGAACATATGAAGCAGTGAAGCAATAAATATACGAAGCTATGAAGCAAGATATCACTGAAACATTGAAGCAAAATAATATTGAAGCATGGATGCACTGAAGCACAAAAACGTTGAAGCGATAAAGCATGCTTCTAGTTAGGCACCAGTTGTTTATTTAGTGAAGCACTGAAGCAAAGAAGCATCGAAGCGAAAAGGCTATAGTTAGATATAAGCTTAATCTCTTGAAGCCCTTGAAGCATTGAAGCAACGATGTATTGAAGCTTAGAAGCACCATGCACTCAGACCAACTGCTCCTTTCCTGGTTTATAAAAAGGCACAAAAGCGATTTTGCTATAGCATCATGCTTGCTTCATTGAAGCACAGAAGCAATGACGCAGCGAAGCGTTCTTAGCGCTAGCCTAGCATCGTTCAACGTCCTCGTGCTGACGGCCCGTTCAACGACCAGCAAGCCATGTCATTGTGTACACAAACCTTGTTTGCTTCCCCAGTGACACCGCCCGATTCGCAGGCTTCTCGAACTTGGCTTGCTAGTCCAGGCGTAGTACATAGCCATAAAATGGGTTTGGCCGTAGGTTAGGGCTGTTAAGCAATTCTTAGAGGCATGATTAAAGAAATCAAACCAGCCGCAACGGAGACAACCCGCGACCAGCAGATGCACTTCCGGGTTACGGCCGAGGAAAAGAAAGCCATCGAGGCGAAGGCTATGGCCGCTGGGTTTAACAAAGTATCCGACTACCTGCGGGTGGTAGGAATGGGCGCAGAAGTAAAGGAAGTATTGCCGGCCGAGCTGCGCCGGCAGCTGGTGGGCATTGGCACTTCCCTAAATCAGCTTGCACGGTTGGCGCAGTCCGGCCAGGCATTTAGTCAGCACCAACAGCAGCTGCTGCAGGCGCTGGCTGTTATCCGGGGCCACTTGGTATGATTGCGAAAACCACCACCGGAAGCGACTTTGAAGGAGCGCTAACTTACGGGGCGGGCCAACGAAAGGACAAGGGAAAAGAGCCGGGGGAAGCACTGTTGCTAGTCGTCTCGAATGTTATTCCTGGCAGTCCGGTTGAGATGGCCCGGGAGATGCAAGCCATTGCAAGCCGGAGCAAAAAAGTGCTGAAGCCAGTGTGGCATACCGTGCTTTCCTGGAAGGAAGGAGAGGACGTAAGCCAGGCCCAAAAGGTAGCAGCGGCGCGTCGGTATTGCGAGTTGATTGGCGCGCCGATTGAGCGCCACCAGGTCGTCGTGTACGAGCACCGCGATAAGAAGCACGCCCACCTGCACATCTACCTCAACCGGGTGCCCATCGACGGCGGGCCCGCGCTGCGGACGGATAATAATTTCTACCGTCAGCCGGCTATCACCAAGCTCATAAGCCAGGAATTGGGGATGCGGCCCATCCCCGAGCGCCGCCGCAGTATCAAGGATCTGGACCCGCAAAAGGAAACGGCACGGGAGCAAGTGCGGCAAGTCCTGCAGCAAATCTTTACCCTGGCCGAAAGGGGAGGGGAGCAGTGGTTGGCCGCCTTGCTGCACAAGCAGCGAATTGCCGTGCGCTATACCCACGACAAAGGGGGGGCTTTGCGCGGGGTTAGCTTTGAGCTGAACGGAGTCGGCATCAAAGGCCAGGAGGTAGGCTTTAAGGCAGCGCAGCTGCGCGCGTTACTGGCGGAGGTAACCTCAAACCAGCGGCTCTTGGCTAAACCCGGTCCCGTTGAAAGTCGCCAGGTTCCTGCGGAAACTATAGCACCCAGCCGAGTCCGTAAACGAGGTCCCCGAAAGGGTTTGTAAGGCTAACGTGCGGCAAGCGAGCTAACCTTAGCCGAGCCACAGCGGCTCTGCTCAGGCTTAAGCCAATGCCGTTCACGGGCAATAGCAGCAGCTGATGCGCTTCTTTCGGCTACTCGTCAACTAATGTCCCCACGGGGCGGGAAGAGCTGGTAGGTTGGCTGTAAACCAACCTACCACTTGATGGAAGACGAAAAGGGATTACGCAAGATCATGGAGCTGATGCGCCTGCTGGCCATCGGGCTGCTGAGCCTGAACATTTACTACTACTGCTTCAGCTTTTTCAAAGCCCTGGGATGGGCTCCGGCCGTGGTGGAGCAGCTGCTGGTCAGCTTTACCCGGCACACCTTTCTCTTTACCGCCAGTTGGGTAAGCAAAACCCTGGCGGTGGTGTTTCTGCTGCTTAGCTGCCTGGGCACCCGGGGCCGGAAAGACGAGAAACTGCAGGGCATTTCCGTGGTGGCCTACCCAACATGGGTCTGGCGCTGCTGTACGGCGCGGACCTGCTGCGCAGCCTGAGGATGCCGGCCGGGTTGGCTACGGGGCTGTACGCCACGGTGGTCGCCACGGGCTTTTTGCTGCTGCTGAGCGCCGGCGCCTGGCTCAGCCGGTTGTTTAACAACGACTTGATAAAGGACATCTTCAACAAGGACAACGAGAGCTTTCCGCAGCAGGAGCGCCTGATGGAAAACGAGTACTCGGTGAACCTGCGCACCGAATACCAGCTGCGGGGTAAAAAGCGCCGCGGCTGGCTGAACGTCGTGAACCCGTTCCGGGCCACCATGGTGCTGGGCACGCCGGGCTCGGGCAAGTCCTTTGCCATCATCAACGAGTTTATCCGGCAGCACCTCGCCAAGGGCTTCTGCATGTACATCTACGACTACAAGTTTGACGACCTGAGCCGGATCTGCTACAACACGCTGCTGCGCCACCAGGACAAGTTTGACCGGCCGGTGGGCTTCTACGTCATCAACTTCGACAACCCCCGCAAAAGCCACCGCTGCAACCCGCTGCTGCCCGAGCTGATGACCGACATCGTGGACGCCTACGAAAGCGCCTCGACCATTATGCTGAACCTGAACAAGAGCTGGATTCAAAAGCAGGGCGACTTTTTCGTGGAGTCGCCCATCAACTTCGTAGCCGCCATCATCTGGTTTCTGCGGCTGGTGGAGAAGGGCCGGTACTGCACCTTTCCCCACGTCATCGAGTTCCTGAGCCTGGATTACGAAGAGATTTTCCCCGTACTGGCTTCCTACCCCGAGATTGAAAACCTGGTCAAGCCCTTCGTGTCGGCGTTTCAGAAGGACGCCATCGAGCAGCTGGAAGGGCAGATTGCCAGTGCCCGCATTCCGCTGGGCCGGCTGGCTTCCCCGCAGCTGTACTGGGTTATGTCGGGCAATGACTTTACGCTCGACATCAACAGCGTGGAGGAGCCCAAGGTGTTGTGCGTGGGCAACAACCCCGAGCGGCAAGCCATTTACGGGGCCGCGCTGGGCCTCTACAACGCCCGGCTGGTGAAGCTGGTGAACCAGAAGGGAAAGCGCAAGTCGTCGCTGATCATTGACGAGCTGCCCACCATCTACTTCAAGGGACTGGACAATTTGATTGCCACGGCCCGCAGCAACAAGGTATCCACCTGCCTGGGCTTTCAGGACTTCTCGCAGCTGGAGCGCGACTACGGCCAGAAGGAGGCCGAGGTCATTAAGAACACGGTCGGCAACGTTTTCAGCGGGCAGGTGTCGGGCAACAGCGGCAAGTGGCTAAGCGAGCGGTTCGGCAAAATCCTGCAGCAGCGCCAGGGCCTGAGCATCAACCAGCGCGAAACCAGCACCAGCCTCTCGACCCAGATGGACAGCATGATTCCTGCGAGCACCATTGCCAACCTGACCCAGGGCCATTTTGTAGGGGCCGTGGCCGACAACTTCGGGGAGGAAATAGGGCAAAAGGTCTTCCACGCCCGGATTCAGGTAGACGTGAAAACCCTGGCCGCCGAGTCCCGCGCCTTGGAACCCATCCCGGATATTACCAGCTTCATCAACCCCGCCACGGGCAAAGACGAGGCGGAGCAGATGATCAAGGCCAACTTCAACCGGATCAAAAGCGAGGTGAAAGAGCTGTGCGCGCGGGAGCTGCGGCGCATCAACCAGGACCCGAATCTGCGGCACCTCATCAAGGAGAAAGCGGACAAATAAGCGCAAAGCTCGCCCCGTGGGCGGCATACCCACGGCCGCGAAGCGGCCCGCCGTCAGGTTATTCAAACCAGCCCCGCCGGGCCGTTCGTGTAAAGTAACGGCGGCTCGCCCTCCATTTTCAGCCGCTCGTCAAGATTCTGCCCACGCCTTTTTCCCGGCCGGTAGGTTTGCTGGGTCGATTTCTGGTTTGCCCACCCCTTAATCTATCTTTTCATGGCAGAGCAAGATGAAACGCAGGGATTCCCTGACCAAGGCGCTGACACCTCGCTGGCAACAGCTTCACCCGCCGGGTTGACGCCGGCAGCCGCCGACCCGAGCACGGCTACCCCTGCAGGCGAGGGAGCCGGGAGCGAAGCGCCGGAGCACCCGGCGCCGGTAGGGGAGTGGGAGGCCAACAAGCCAAAGGTGACCACTCCGTTGGTTACACCAGCCGCCGGCGAAGAAGTAATGCCGGCCACTGCCACGGACCCCGTTGGGGAACTCGTAATTGAATGGAAGCAACAAGGCGACGCAGTAGCGCCGCTGCTGGAAATGCGCGCTTACCTCGCTCAATTCAAGGAGGCCGGCGTAGCCGTGGGGGCGCTGCAACTGGAGCGGGGAGCGGACGGCAAGCTCAGCGGCCGCTTCCCGGTCAGCTATGATCCGGACTCCAACCGGCTGGGCCAGTTGGAAGCCACGCTGCAAGGGTTAAAGCAAGTGGGGCAGGGGCTAGCCGTGCTGGAGCAGCCTGAACAGGCGGCGCGGCGCCGCCAGCAGGCGGGCTATGACGATGATTATGAGCCCCAACGCAGCCGGCAGGTAAAGCAAGGCTTTGGCCCCGACCAGTGGGACGCGCTGAGTGCGCAGCTCTCGGCGGTGCCCCGGCACGCCCTGACCGCCGCCGAGCAGATTCAGCAGCAGGCCGCGCAGCAGCGCGTGCAGCAGCTGGCTCAGCAGCAGGGCAAGACGACCGAGCAGGTGGTGCGCGAAGCCAAAAGCATCTTTGACATCGAGACCACGGGCAACCCGGTTTCCGCATTTCTAAAGAATTTCTATGCCCACCTCAACGGCGGACCCAGGACGCGGCAAAGCCTAGAAGTCGATTACGAGAAAACCCGGCAGCTGCTGCAGGCCCGCTTCCTGCGGCAAGCCGGTAACGCGCCAGCCTTAGCGGCTCCGGACCAGGTGCGTGAGCAGGCGCTGCCCACCGCGAGGGAAAACCCAGCGGCAAGGGAGGCTGCCGTGGCCCAGGCTCCTGTGGCCGCGCAACCACCTTCTTCCATGCCTTTTCAAGCCGACGAGGTGCCCCACAAGGTATTGGCTTCGCTCGGCGTGAGCGCCGAGGCGTTGGAGCAACGCGGGCAGCTGCAGAAGCTGCTGCGCGGCGAGAAAACCGACCTGGTAGCCATGCAGGTGGCTGGCAAAGCGGGGCAGGAGCCCGTCCGGTTTAAGGGAAGGATGGTGTTGGAGCGCGAGCCCGACGGCACGGCTACCCTAAAGCTGGAGCTGCCCCAGGCCAAGCTGGTCATTCCCCGCGAGATCGGCGGGCAGGCCATCACGGCGGAGCAGCGCCGGCAACTGGAAACGGAAGGCAATGCCGGGCTGATGCGCGGCCTGAAGGACGCGCAGGGGCGCGCGTACAACGGCTACGTGGCCGTGGATCCAGCCATGAACAAAGTGGTGGTGCTGCCCGAAAGCAAGGTCACGCTCCGCGATACCATCGCCGGGGTGAAGCTCAGCCCCGCGCAAAGCCTCGACCTGCGGGAGGGCAAGCCGGTGGCGCTTTCCAACATGGCCAATGGAAACGGGGGACCAACATTCGACGGCACAGCGCAAGTAAACGCGGCCCGGGCCTGCATTGAAATCAAGCCTGCCGCGCACGAGCAGCAACTGCGCCAGGCGCCCCGGCAGGAGCAGGCGAATAAGGTTCGCCGCCCGAAGGTAAAAGCCGGGACACCCCAAACCAAAACCCGCGGGCCGCGCCGCTAAGCGGGGTTTTACCCTTTGCAAACTGCAGACTGCAGAAGCCCGGCCGCACTACTCCGGGCTTCTCGTTTTTGCGGACAAGTCACAGGGCCGGTTGACGACCGAAACGGACCGGAGTTCTGCAACCGCCATTAGGGCTTTCTTTCCCGGGTAAGACGCTTCAGCGCAAACTTCCTTGGCGGTCAAAAACAGACCGTAGGTAATCCCGGATTGATTTCAGGTATCAGGCCATACGGCGGCAACCCGGCCGCCGTGGGTAGGGCTTGCTCATGCCCAGGTGAATCTTGCAGACCGCTCGCTTTGGAGCTGCTTTACGAGGAGCGCGTTGGGCGGCTAACGGCTGAGCTGCTCGCGCAGCAGGGCCGGCGTAATGTTGTTGGAGCCGTGGTGACCAATCATGCGCGTGAAGCGCAGCCCCTGCCGCTTCAGGTAGCGGTTCAACTCGTGCGTAACGGGTAGCGCCGGCCCCATAATTCCTTCTTCCGGCAAGGTGAGCAGGTCGCCCTGGTAGATCAGCTGCTCTTTGGGGAAATACACCAGGGCCATGCCTTCCGCGTGGGAGTTTTTGACCTCGTGAAACTCAATCACATGGTGCGCGTCGCCCCAGACCAGCTTGCCATGGACGGCCACCAACGGCGGCTGGGCAGCGGGTGAGGCCCCGGCAGCCCGAGGGGCAGCCGGGGGAAGCGGCAGTTGATGTACGCGGTGGCTGGTGGCCGGCGTGGCAATGAGGGTGGCGCCCTGGCCCAGCACCGGCGGGATGCCCAGGGTGTGGTCGGCGTGGAAATGGGTGGCAAACACGTAACGCACGGGCTTGCCGGGCAGCGTGCGGTGAATGTGGTCCAGGACCTGCTGGGCCACCGCCGGGGCCAGCGGCGGGTCGAGCACCAGCACGCTGCTGTCGAGGCTTACGAACAGCACGTTGCGGGCCCCGCCCACGTGGTCAATCAGGTAAATGTCGGGGGCCAGCTGGCTGACCTGCGAGGCCGGGGCGGGGCCACCGAGCTTGTAGCCGGCTGGCAGCGGCAGGCGGGCTTCGTCGAACGGCTGGTCGGTGCGCAACTCGCGGATGGTTTCGCGGGAGAACAGCGCGTCGCCGCGCAGCACGCGGGTTTGGGTAGCCGTCCAGAGCCCGCCCGGCACGGGGCGGTAGTTCTCGTAGAAGCGCTCCTCGGTCACCGGGCCGGTGGGCAGCGCCAGCAAGGTAGCCACCGACATCAGCCGTTTGGTGGCCTCGTCGAAGTAGTAGCGGGTCGGTTGGGGCTGGCCCCGGCGGAAGCGCTGCAGCACCAGCTGCCGGCGCCCGCCGCGCTGCACGGGCAGCGCCGCGGCCAGGGAGTCGGTGGTCGCTGCCAGGTCGCGCACGGCGAAGTAGGGCAGGTCCTGGGCCAGCGCGGCCAGGCTGGCGGTAACGGCCGCTGGCCCCTGGCGGCTTGCAGCGCGGCCCTGGCGGGTGCCGTCGGCGTCGTACACGTACAGCACGGAGTCATTGCCGGCCAGAAAGAAGTGAAAGTGGTAGCCGCCGGAGAAGTACGAGTGCAAATCGGCCCACAGCTTGCGGCGGGCCAGGTCGACGCCGCGGGTGGCCCTGACTGGTACGGGGGTGGCCTTGTAAGGGGAGAAGCTCTGCCAGGGGTCGAAGCGCAGGCCCTGGCTGCGGTAGGTCAGGGTTTGCACCTTGGCCCAGCCGCCGTAGGCCGCCAGGGCGGCTTGCACCAGCGCGGGCGGTGCGGGTTCGCTTCCTGAATGGGGAGCCGGTAATTGGGCCGCGGCGCGACAGCTGGCGGCGCCGATCAGTAACAGGGCCGCCAGGTAGCGGCGGAAAAAGCAGAGACGAAGCATGCCCAAACCTAGCGGCTGGCGCAGACCGGCGGCGGCTTATTCGCCGGGGGGCCGGCGCTGCCGGCCCGATAGCCGCGCGGGCCTCCCCAAGGCCGTTCGTCGTGGCTTAAGGCATTAGGCAAGCAGGTTGATGAGCGAGGGCAAAAGCTAAACGGGCGGGTTAATGCCCCGGCCGGCACGGCGTGTTTTGACCTTTTTAACTCCCTTACGAGGCAAGCCAAAGCCCGCATTTCGGTATGCCGCGCCGGCCTGAACGCGGTTTTTCCTCAACGCATGGCTCCCGGTAGCCCGCACTTGGCCGGAGCCCTGAGTTGGTACCGTGGCCCTGCTCGGCGTGCGGCGGCCTCTCTTGTGTTCCTGTCCTTTCAGGAGGAAAACAGCTTTGGGCCGCGGCCTGCGCCAGCAAACCGGTCCCACCGGGCTGCGCCCTGCTGAGATGCTCGTCAACCCTTTCCGGTGCGCGGTCTACTTGCGGGGCGCTCGTTTTCGCGACGGGGCTCGGGGTGGGGGCTTGGGCGCATCTTCCGGAGTGACGGCTTTTTTTGGCGCGCCGGCGGGCGCGGCCGGCTGGGGCAAGCGAGCCAGGCCGGTTAACTGCCGCAGATTCGTGCCATCGGCCTCGATCACGTACAGCTTGTGCTGGCCGGTCAGGTCGGTGTAAAAAGCAATGCGGCGCGAGTCGGGCGACCAGGCGCATTCGTAGCTAATAAACCCCGGGGCGGTAAGCGGTACCGGCTGGCCCGCGCCTTCCACCCGAGCAACGAATAACCGCCCCTTGGTGCCGTAAACAAACCGGCCGCCGTCGGGGGCCACTTCCACGTACCCATAAGACTCGGGCCGGGCGAATAAGCGCCGCTGCGCGCCCGTCTCCGGGTGCACGGCCCACGGCCCGGGCTGGGCGCCGATGGTTCCTCCGTGAATGACTTCGCCCGCCGGCGTCCAGCTGGCGTGGGAATCGTTACCGGGCAGCGTGGTGATGCGCCGGGTACCGGATCCGTCGGCGCGGGCCACGTAGATTTCGCCGTTGCCGTCGCGCCCCGAATCGAAAGCCACGTAACGGCCGTCGGGGGACCAGGCCGGGTGCCGGGCAAAGTACGCCGTGGTGTCCTGGCCGCGCGCGAGCAAAACCCGCTCGTCGGTGCCGTCGGGCCGGATGGTGTACAGGTTGAACACGCGTCCGCGGTCCGAGTCGAACACGATGCGTCCGTCAGGCGACCAGTGCGGGTGGGTGCTGTTGCCGCCCCCCGTCGGCAACCGCCGCTCGTCGGTACCGTCGGCATTCATGAGGTACAGCTCCCCCGCACCGCTGCGCCAGCTCTCGAAAACGAGCTGCCGGCCATCGGGCGACCAGGCCGGATTCAGGTTGATGAACGCTGATTCGGCCGCAGGAACCCGGCTTGGCAGCCCGCCGGTCGGCTCAGCAGCGGCAGTGCCTTGTTTTGCCCGAGGTGACAACGCCCCTGCCGGGTACTTCCGGCAGCTTACTGCCCAAGTCTGATGGGCCTGGCGGCTGCCCAGCGCTACTGGTGTTGTTGGACTTTCAGGAAATGAGGAAGCGACCAGCAGGTGGGCCGCCAAGCCAGAAATGGTAAATGCTTTTCTCATGGACATCTCGCTTTTCAACGATTGGTTTGTCGCTGGGCTTGGCACCGTGCTGCTCGTACCCGGTGGGGAAGGGGCGCGCGTGGTTAAGCCTTTTCGGAAGGGGGTTGGAGCATGCGTACCTGGCCAGGCAGCTGAAAGGGAAAGCACCAAAGCGGGAGACCGGACGCTAGGTACCTAAGTCGGGTTCAGCCGGCGGCCTACTGGCTGCAGTACCTGCGAAAGGTGCGGGCATACGCCGGTCGCCTTCGTGGAACAAATGAGCGCGGCGGCTGAGCGCATTCACGGACTTAGAGCTCCCCGCCGGGATGCCTACAGCCAGTGCACGGGCCCCAGGTTTACGCTTTTACCTGCCGCCGGCTGGGCCTGTGGCGGGGCGGTGAGCTTACTGCCTGCTTGTCACTGGCGTTGCTCAGCTCAGCCGCCGAGGGGCTCCAGGCGTCGGAACACGTCCTGTTTGTAGCTTTTCCCAATCGGTATTTCTCTGGCGCCAATCCGCACCTGCCCGTGGCTGAATCCGGAAATCTTGTCCTTGGCGACGATAAAGGAGCGGTGCACCCGCACGAAGGCGTGCTCGGGCAGCTTCGCCTCCATAATGGTGATGCGCTGGTAGGTAACAAGAGACGTATTGAGGGTTTGAATCTTAACGTAGTCCTTGAGACTCTCAATCCAGAGAATGTCGCGCAGGTACACCTTCACCATTTCCTTGTCGACCTTGAAGTACATGTAAGGCTCCGCCGCAGGTGCCGGAGCCGGCACACTGGTCGGAGGGACCGGCAACTGGTGGCGGGCAAGCACCCGGCCCACGGCGCGCAGAAAGCGCTCCAGCGACACGGGTTTGACCAGGTAATCGACTACTTCCAGCTCGAAGCCTTCCACGGCGTACTCGCGGTAAGCGGTGGTGAGAACGACGGCCGGCGGCGCGGCCAGGGCGCGCAGAAACTGCAGGCCGGTAAGCTGCGGCATCTGAATGTCGAGAAACAGCAGGTCGACGGGCTGGCGCTGCAGGGCCGTAAAGGCGTCGAGGGCGTGGTGGCAGATGCCCACGAGCTCCAGCTCAGGCAGCGTGGCAACGTAGCCGGCCAGCAGCTCGGCGGCCAGCGGCTCGTCGTCAACGACCAAGCACTTCAGCTTGCGAAGCGGGCTGCTCATGGGCGGGGGAGGGGGAATGAGGATCGGGCCGAAGCTTAAGCACTACCAGGAAACTGTCGGCGTCGCGGAGCAGGCGCAGGTCGTAGCGGCCGGCCCCGTACAGGATGTCGAGACGCTTGCGCACGTTCTCCACGCCCAGGCCGCCGCGAAAGCGGTCGGTGGCGGGGGAGGGCGCGGCTTCGGGCAGGCTGTTTTCAATCTTGACGTGCAGCCACCCGTTGACTTCCGCCACGTCAAGGCGCAGCCAGCAGGGGCCGGTTTGCTGGCTCAGGCCGTGCTTGAAGGCGTTTTCCACGAAGGGCAGCAGCGTAAGCGAGGGAATCTGCCAGTGGCCGGGGGCGTCGTAGGTGAGCAGGGCCACGTCGAGGCGGGGGCCGTAGCGCACCTGCTCCAGCGCGATGTAGTTGCGGATGTAGTCCAGTTCCTTGTCCAGGCTGAGCCAGGCCTGCTGGCTGTCGTAGAGCATGTACTCGAGCAGGGCCGACAGCCGGAAAATCATGCCGGCCGTGTGGGGCGAGTCTTTCTGCGCCAGCGCGTAGAGGTTGTTGATGGTGTTGAAGATGAAGTGCGGCTGCACCTGCGACTTGAGCAAGCTCAGCTCGGCCTGCCGCATGGCGGCTTCCAGCTCCTGGCTGCGCTGCTGCTGCCGGGCCCAGCGCCGCCCGAAGTAAAACATCAGCACAAAGCACACATTGAAGGTGATGTTGCCGATGTAAATGGCCAGGCCCGAGACCGTAAATATTTCGGTGTGCAGGCCCGCCGGTGGGCTGGGCATGGGCGCAATGATGAGGTAATGGTTTAGCGTGCGCATGAGCACGGCCGCCAGCACGATGGCCCCGCCGGTAGCGGCCGCGAAGGCGGTGCGGCGGCCCCGGTCGAGCAGGCGCGGCAGCAGCCCGAGCAGCACGCCGTACACCGTGAGCATGAGCACGGCCACCCGCACCGTGACGTATTTCAGCTCCAGCACGTAGTCCCGCTCACCGGTAAGCACGCCCTGCTTGAACAGCCACTCGTAGAGGAAAAACAAGCCCCAGGCAAGCAAGTGGAGGCCAACAACGTGCAGGGGCTTTTTCATGATAGCGGCAAAGAAATAGGCGCCCGGCCAGGCGCTGGCGCACCGGAGTTCTACCCTAAAAATAGCGTATTCGCTTCGGGCCCGGGCGGCCGCGGGGTTTGTTTTCGCCCGACGGCCGGCTTTTTCGACGAACGGCCCCTGAGCACGACGAACGATCCTGGAGCGGGGCGCGATGTCCCCGTGGTCTTTCGGGGTAGGGGAGGGGACGGGATGTACGTTAACAGCAAGGACAACCGCGGGAAGGGCAGTGTCATCGACTGAATGAAGAACCGGATGAACTGGGGGCGCATTGTTGGCATCCGCTTAAAGCCCGGGTGCAACGTGTGGCAGGCCGTGATCTCCAGCTCGTGCTCAGCCACCTCGATCAGGGTGTTCAGCGCTAAAATGAGCAGGTTCGTATCCTGCAGCAGCTGTGTTAGTTCCTGGTTGCGCTGCTGCACTGCTTGAACGTCTTGTTTCTGGGTGCGGGTTATGATCAGCGCAACGAACAAGCCGGTCTGGATCTTACGCTGGACTGACCCACCCAATTAAGCAGCGTGAACCCGTTGTGAATGTCCAGATCCGCCGTGACGTGGCGGGGATCTTCCCCGCCGATGAGGATACGGAAGGCGGCGGTTTCCTTCAGCTGCTCGCTGTACTGGAAGCGTTGCAGCAGGTTGCGGATGAGGTCTTGCATATGGACAGTTTTGAGGAAAAACTGTCAACTCATTCCAGGACAAGACAGTTTGGTAATGGGTGGCAAAGGTTTGCGAGGCCTCGTAGTTCAGCGCCCAGTTCTCAAACAGTTGCGATGGAGCTTCCACAAAATCTTGCTTCACATTGAAGCCCGCTTGCATGCCAGGTCGGCCGTGGTCAAGAGTCAGGGGCGGCCCGCGGGCATCGCTGGAATTTCTGATGACCGCCAGCACTGCCCGGTGCGCACTCATCTGCCACAAACGCTTCCCGGATCACTTCGCTCCGATAACGAAATCAGTTGCTTTCACATTTAAGACCGGAAATAAACACAAACGCTACCCCAACAGGAGTAGCGTTTGGGCAGCCGTTAGCTTAGCCACTAACTAGCGTGAGCGGTGTTTGTGCAAGCGGCGAAGGGCATAGGCTGCTCCTCCTGCCAGTAGCAAGGAGGCGCCGCCGTCGATGGGTACGGCCGTGGGGGCGGGATTGTCGGGCTGCGGGCCACCCGACCCCGGCCCCTGGGCGTGGGTTCGGTAAGCAACCAGTAGAAGCAAGCCAACCGCGGAAAGGTATTTGAGCAGGTGCATCAGGAGTAGAAGAATAAATACATGGGAACAGCCGGGCACCGTGTGCGCCGGATGAGGTGGGAGCACACGGGGCAGGGCCTTTATTGGCGCACCAGGTGCTTGGTCACGGCGCCTTGCGGCGTGGTCAGGCGCAGCTGGTACACGCCTGCGGGCAGGGCCTGCACGTTCAGCTGGGTTTCGGTGGCGGGCAGCACGCGGCGCATCACTACCTGGCCTACGCTGTTGAGCACGCTTACTTCCGTGCTACCCCAGGTGCCCGGGCGCAGCAGGGTGAGCTGGCCGCTGGTCGGGTTGGGGAAGAGCTGCACCTGCTGGGCTGCCCGGGCCGCGGCGCCGGCCGTCACGCGGCTGCCGGCTTCGAGCCAGAAGCGGCCCGGGGCCGGGGTGGCGCTGAGTTGCGCGGTGTAGCTGCTGCCGGTGCTCAGCGGGGTGCGGGCGCCGGTCTGCTGGTCCACCAGCGTCAAGGTCAGGCCGGTGGGCAGGTTGGCTAAGTGCTCGGCCCGGAGGACGTAGGCGCCGGCGCGCGGCACCTGCACCGTGAGCGGAATCAGCGTGGCCGGGCCGAAAGCGGCGCGCCCGTCGATGGACATTTCCTGTCCGCCGCTGGCCACCGAGGCTATATTCAGGCCCGTGGTGTTTGGCAGCTTCAGGGCGTCGAACTCGGCGTCAGCCGCGTCGGTGGCGCCGGCTTCGGCGTACACGGTCAGCGCGTCGCTGAGGCCCTGGCCGCCGAGCTGCAGGGTGAGCTGCGGGCGCGGGTCGTTGCCGCGGCGCACGGGAGCCGGCTGGTTGTAGTCGGTGACGCGGTTGGCGTTGGTGAAGGTAATCGAGCCGCTGGTCTGCCCGCTGCTGACGCGCATAAAGAAGGCCTGGGCCGTGCCGATGATGGGGTTGCCGAAGCCGTTGACGTAGGTGCGGTACTGCCCGCCGAACTGCGAGGTGCTTTCAAACACGTAGTAAGCGGCATCCACGTTGATGCGCTGGCTGCTTTGCACGGTGCTAAAGTCCAGCGGCGAGGCGTAGGGGTTGCCGACGAAGTTCCAGCCCGCGTCGGCGGCCGTGGCCCCGCTGTTCCGGCTCATCGCAATGGCGCCCTGTCCCTGCGCCAGCGAACCGGTGAAGCTGAGCGTGCTGGCCCCGGGCAGCTGCACGGTGTAGCCCGCCAGCGCCAGCTGCATGGATTCACCGGGAGTAGAGGGCGCTATCCAGCCCCGGTCGAAGGCGGAGAGCGTGGTGGCAGGCGAGGTAATCAGGCGGGCCTGGTCGTAGCGGAACACGCTGGGGAAGGGTGTCACCGTGGTCGGGTTGGCCGAGCTGTTGTAGGCGGAGTTCAGCACCGGGGCCGTGCCACCCGAGCCCAGGCTGGCTATGGTCTGGCCCGTGGTAGGCGCCGCAATGTGGCGGTAGCCCAGGCCTGGGTTCAGGCTCGGGTTGATGTAGCGCTGCACCGTTACGTTGCCCGATACCGTGCCGCCGGCATTCACCAGTAGGGCCGTGCCCGAAGCATCCGAGAGCAGCGTCAGCGGGTAGGTGGTAAAAATGCCGGTCGAGAGCGTGCCGCTGATCAGGCGCAACGTTTGGCGGATGCTGACGGCCTTACTCATAATAAGCCGGCGGCTGGCCGGCACGCGCACCTCCAGGCTGCGCACCACGGCGGGCAGCCCGTCGCCGGTGCCCGGGTCGAAGGAGGCGTTGTTGCTGGCGTACACGTACGTGGCATCCGAGGCGTAGGAGCGGACGCCGGTGCCGCGGAACACGCCGGCGCTGGGGTTGGGGCCGGGGTAATTCCAGATGCCGGCCACGGAGGTGATGACCAGCTTGGCCCCGTCGGCGATGGTGATGGTGCCCGGACCGCTCACGTAGTTGTTGATGTCGCCGTCCTGTAGCTCACCGCCGGATTGCACCACCAGGCTCGCGTTGACGGTAACCTGGCCGCCCAGCACCGCCACGCCCGTGCCGGTGATGGTAATGTTGTCATAGGTGCCAGCTGGTATGCTGACGGGATTGGCGGACGTGCCCGTGTTGACGGTAAGGTCAGCTGCTACCAATAAAGAGGAGCTGGTGGCAACGCCCGGGGCCGCGTTGGTACGCGCCTGAGCGGTTAAGGTCAGGCCCAGCGAGAGGCCTAGGGCCAGGGCCCGGCGGGTGGTGGACGAAGCAAAAAGTAGTGGTGTGTGCATGCGAAAAGAACAGTAGAAAATAACCTGAGGGAACAGTGTCGCTGCCAAGCGGTGCAACCAGGGACAAAGCTCACGGTCGGCTGGCGCCGGTACCAACTCGTGGATGTCCCCATTTTTGAGGACACGCGTTCAATAAGCCGCAAAGACCTGAAGCGGGGTTGGACGCACCTGGCTGCGGGCTTTGGGTATGGTTCATTCCCGCAGGCACACCGGCGCCGCGTCGGCTGGCTTGCAGTAATCGGGTTGAAGGCGATAACCACGTCGCCCGTGTAGCTTTCCCGGCGCGTTGCCGCCACGGCACAAAGCACATCGGTGCGCCGTGGCAACCTTGTTCCGCCGCGTCCTCATTTCTGATGACACGGAGCACTGCACCTGGTATTTTTACTAATTAGAACTTCGCGCACCGATTCACCCTGATTCCCCCTATGCCCTCGTCTGCCAGTATCTCTCCACTTGGGGCCGCCGTACCGACGCCTCCTGCCGGGCCTTTACGCTTGGCCCTCGTCGAGGACGACGCCACGGTGCGCCAGCTGCTGCACCAGTACCTAAGCCGCTGTCCCGAGTTCGAGTGCATTGCCGTGGCTGACAGCATCGAAGCGTTGTGGATCGAGTTGGCCGATAGTCTGACGCCGCAGCTGCTGTTGCTGGACTTACATCTGCCCGGGCAAAGCGGGCTTGAGGCCCTGCCGCGCCTGCTGCAGCGCTGGCCCGCGCTGGGCGTGCTGGTGCAAACCACCAACGACGCGGCGGACGTCATCTACCAGGCCCTGCGCCTGGGGGCGCGCGGGTACGTGGTAAAAAGCGCGACGCCGCTGCCCGCTTACCGGCAGGCCCTGCTGGACGTGGCGGCCGGCGGGGCGGTAATGAGCCCCTCGGTGGCGCGCAAGATGCTGGAATACTTCACGCCCGTGCCTTCACGGGAGGTCTCCTTGCTTAGCGAGCGGGAGCGGCAGGTGCTCGAGGCGCTGGTGGCGGGCCTGACGGAAAAGCAAACCGCCGCCCAACTGGGCTTGAGCCCAGCCACCGTGCGCACCTACGTGGTCCGATTGTATGAAAAGCTGCGCGTGGCCAATAAGGGCGAACTACTGGCCCGGGCTGCGCAGGGCCGTCTGTAACGCAGGGGGGCGAGTCACCGCGCCTGCCGGTGAAATCCAGCAGCTTGCTACGTGCCGGCTTTGCTACGCGGCCAAGGGCCGGGGCACGCGCAGGCGCACGAGCCAGCCGCCATCGGCGGTGGCGCCGCAGGTTTCCAGGTGGCCGCGCAACTGCTGGGCGCGGGCAGCCATGTTGCGCAAGCCCTGCCCGGCGCGGGCTTGCATTCCGGGCAGGGCAGCATGGCCGTCTGCCGGGCCGTCCTGGTGCAGCTCCAGCAGCAGCTCTTCGACCGATACCACCAGCCGCAGGTGCAGCGCCGCGCCGGGAGGAGCGTGTTTGAGGGCGTTGGTCAGGGCTTCGCGCCCGATCAGGTAGGTGTGCTGGCGCACGTCGGGGCGCAGGCGCGCCGCCTCGGGAAACGCGGCCGGTAGCCGTTCAAACCGGGCGGGGCGCCCCGCAGCTCGCCCGCTTTGGCTTAGCAGGTCGAGCAGGCGGTCGGCCAGGGCTCCGGCCGTATCGGCGGCCGTGTCCACGCTCCAGATCAGGTCGCGCACGGTGGCCGCGGCCGAGCGGCTTTCCGTCAGCAGTTCGTCGAGCAGCTGCGGCTCGGGCAACTCGCGCACCAGCTCGGCGCGCAGCGTGACGCGGGTGAGCAGGTTGCCGACTTCGTCGTGCAGGTCGGCGGCCAGCCGGGCGCGCAGCTGCTGCTCGCTCAGGCGCCGGGCGGCCTGCGTGCGCTGCCACCCGTACACGCCGGCGCCCACCAGCCCGGCCAGCAGTACCGCCCCCAGCGCCCACGTGGTCGGGCGGCGCAGCCAGGGCACGCGCACCACCAGCGGGAGCTGCAACAGGGCCGTGGGGGTGCCAGCGGCCGTTTCCCCGCGTACCTGCAGCGTATAGGTGCCGGACGCTACGTTCTGCAGGCGCAAGGTGCCGGTAGCCCCAAGCGACAACCAGCGGGGAAGCGGCTGATCGGCCGAAACAAGCCGGTAAGAAAATTGGCCCTGGGAGCCGGGTGCGTAATCAGCCAGCGACAAGTCCAGGTCCACAAATGCGTCGCCGGGGTTTAGCGTCAGGTTCAGCGGCTGCCCCGGAAGCGGGTAGCGCGTGGCCATGACGCCCCGGGCCGCGTGGTGCTGCCGCACGGCTGCCAGCAGTACCTGCGGGCGGGCATCGGCCCTGTGCAAGCCGGCCCGCCGCGGTTCAACCCGGCTAACGCCGCCCACGCCCCCCGCGTACAAGTGGCCGGTGGCGGCTTCGTACCACAGCGACTGGCGGTTCAGCTCCTCGGCGGCCAACCCGTCGGCGGCCGTAAGCGTCCGCAATCGGTGGGTGGCCGGCTCATAGCGCACCAAGCCGCGATACGTACCCAGCCACAGGCCGCGCCGGTCGGTGGGCAGGCGGGTGAGCGAAGCTACCGACTCGCTCGGCAGACCCTGGGCGAGGGACAGCTGATGACGCAGGCCCAGGCGCGGGTTGAGCAGCAGCAGGCCCTGGTCGAAGGTGCCCAGCCACAGGCTGTCGGGGTGGGTCAGCAGCAGGCAGCGCACATCGGCAGTGGGCAAACGACGCGGGCCCGGCTCGCCGGGGCCGTAGCGAAGCAACTGACCGGTCGCCACGGTCAGCCGGTACAGGCCCTGCGCCGTGGCCACCCACAATACGCCGGCTGGTCCTTCCGCCAGGGCCTCAATGCGGCGCTGGTGGAGCACAAACGCCGTGTCGGCCTCCCGGTAGCGGCGTACCTGACCGCGCGCCACGTCAATTTCAAAAAGCCCGGCCACGGTGCCGCCCCAGGTGCGGCCGGCAGCGTCGCGAAGCAAACACAGACCGTTGGTTTCATAGAGGCTGGGGTGCCTGCCTACCCAGGGCAAGCGGGTCTGCCGGCCCCGGTCCCACACATCGAAGTGGCCCAGCTCGTTGGCCACCAGCAGGCGCCTGCCGGGCAGCGGCAGGGTAGCAAACCACACACCAGCTTGGCGGGTGGAAGCCAGGTGCTGCAAGCGCGCCAGCGGCGAATCGGCGGGTTGGGTGAAGAGTCCTTCGTAGGTGCTGACGAACAGCCGCCCATCGGGCAGGCGGCCAATGGCGCGCGTGCTCAACGCCTGCGGCGGGGCCACAGGCAGCGGCTCGGCCACTTGTTCGTCCGGGGCCACGCGGATAGCGCCCGGCCCGTCGCGGCGAAAGCCCAGCAGCGCCGGTCGGCCGGGCAGCGGCACCAGCACCAGCTCGCGGCCGAAGGCGAGCGGGGTTCGTCGGCACCGCACCACGGGGGCAGCGGTAGCGCGCAGGCCCCGCAGGGACACACTCAGCAGTTGCTCGCCGGCCGACCAGAACCAGGTGCTGTCCTGCTCGACGACTTGCAGCACGGGCGGTACCTTGAAATCGGGCAGCGGCCACCTCTGGACGCGGCGCGGGGCGCGGCCAGCCCGGCAGTCGTACAGCCCATCGAAGGCCACTTGCCAGCGGCCCCCGGTACCGGGCAGCGGCAGGCGGTTGCCGTGCCCGACCCACCGCCGGTGCCCGGTGGCGGTGGTAAACACGCCGTGGTAGGGTTGCGGCTGCGGCAAGTAACGCCACCGGCCGTTTAGAGCCGGCTCCCAACGCTCCTGCAGTCCCAGTACCAGCCAGCGGCCCAGCGAGTCGTAGGCAAAGTCCTGCACGTAGCCGCGGGAATGCCGCAGAACCGACTTCAGCCGCTGGCCGGGATGGCGCAGGTCCAAGCGCAAAACCGTGAGGGGGTCCGTGTCAATACCCACCCATAGGGCGCCGGCGTGCTGTCCCAGGGCCGTGACGCCATTGCGGGTAGTCCGGCGCGTGGGCAACGGTATCGGCTGGAGTTGGCCCGTGGCCGGGCGAAAGGCAAACAGCCCAGCCCGGCCGCCAAACCAGACGGTGCCGGTCGAATCGAGCAATACCGACTGCAAGGGCTGTGAGCCGAGGCGGGGCCCGGAGGAACTGAGCGCCTGCAGTGGTACCAGCCGCCGCCCGTCATAGCGGAAGGCGCCACGGTCGGTGGCCAGCCACACCCAGCCGCTGGGGTCCGGAGCGGCTGCCCAGACGACAATGCCTTTCAGGAGCGGATCCAAGGCGAGGCGCTGGGCCTGTGCCGAAACAAAAGCGAAGAACAGCAGCAGTCCGATTAATAAGCGTTGCGGCAGACGCGCATTCTTCACAGCAGAGCGATATTATCCATAGCTAAATTCTACAAAGCTAATACTACTTAGTGAGCTATGTGCTATCATGGATGGTAGCTTCACGGTCAGTGCAAACGCATACACAAGCATGCCTACGTGCGACCCCACATGGGGCCGGAAGAGTATGAAGCGCCGCAGCGTGCCCCGAAGGCGCTATCGTAAGTCCGGTATCAAGGCAGCTACCCCGAGTGGCTAAGCTGGCGTCTCGCCCATTCTTTCCCTTCTGTTTCTTAGCTGCTGTGCTAGCTGCCGGGATGACTAGCGCAACCCGACCATCTTCAAAAACAGGCCGCCCGGGTTCTTATCGGCTTTCACTTTGCCCGTTTTGTGCTTGTAGCAGAAAGAGAACAAGGCATTGAGCTTCTTGGCGTCCCCAAGTATCTGACTGATTAGCTTGGGGTCCCGGATTTCCAACTCTTCCAGGTTGTGCAGGGCCCGCCGTTGCTTTTCCTCCTCGGCGCCGTCTTCAAAGGGAATGGGCAGCTGCTGGGGCACCTGGGCGTTCACGAAAAACTTGATGCTCTGGTAGGAGCGGCCCTTCTTGATGAGCTCGTAGTTGATGCGCAGGTCGGTGTGCTCGTTGATTTGCGAAGTGGCCACGTCCAGCACGTACTTCTGCAGCGCCGAAATCTTTTCGTACTGCTCGGGTTCCAGCCCCTTGGGGTCCTTGAGCGAGAGCATGATCTTGAACTCGTCCAGCGTAAAGGTTTTGGTTTCCCCGATGTCCTTCCACTGCGAGGCAATCTGGTAGATGCGCTTGGCGTACTTGCTGGAGAGGCTGAAAACCGACTGCAGGCGGTAGGAGGTAAAGTTGTTCTTCAAATCAATCAGGTAGCGCCGCATGCGCTCGGATATCTCCAGCTCGATGATGCCTTCGCCCTTCACGTACAGCGCCGAGGCCAGCAAACCTACCTGCAGCACGTGCTTGTTGTCCTCGATGTGGTATTCGCGGCTGCGCAGGTTGGACGTGGCTTCCAGCAGCCGCTGGTAGTTCCAGGCCCGACCGGTCATCTGCTCCAGCTCCTTAACCCGAATGCGGTAGATCGTGCCCGGCTTGTCTTCTTTGCGCAGCACCGAGAGCAAGGAGAAGACGATGTCCATCTCGCACGCGCTCATTTCGTAGCGGGCGGTAGTGATGGCGTTATGTTGCCGAATCTCCAGGAAGGAATCACCCGTCGCTGGGGTGCCGGAAGTAGCAGGAACACTCATAATGGAGGGAACAGGTAGCGCTATACGACCAAATGTAAATAAGTTGTAGTAATTTGGGTAAGCCTTCCTTAAGTTTCTATCCTTTGGCTTACAATCTCTATCCCTAGCACTTACAAAAGCTATCCTTTGGCTTACCGTTTCTATCCCTTGGCTTACAAAAGCTATCCTTCCCGCTTACCAATCCTATCCTTTAGCTTACCAAAGCTATCCTTATACCTCGGCAACAGCTGTCAAATCAATGAGTTACGAGCCCTGCAAATAGAGTAAATACTTGACAAATAAAAAAAACTCACAAATTTGTTGATGTCCGGTTCCAGGTTAGCTGTTTAAGGGTACAAAACCGAAGAACGGAGCAAGAAAACAACAGGAAATAAGAGTACAAATTAGCATTAAAGCGCGATTGCACTTTTCCAATAAAAATTTGTACTTTATATTACTTTATAGACCTGTATATAAGAAAGAATGCTGCTCCAGCCCCGTGCGAAATAGTATAAAATTGGCCTCTACACTCCATGCTGGCCGTTTTTAGCATGAAGCCGTCTGTAGCGCTCCCGGTAAACGGACGAGCTTGCCTCCTCGACCTTGAGACGCAGCCAAAGGATAGAAAATGCATCCCCTTTCCGGCTGTAGATCTCAAAAGGATAGAAATGGTAAGCGAAAGTGGGGGGTACCCTGCTAAAGGATAGAAATGGTAAGCGCTTTCAGTGGCTCAGGGGGCCTCATGGCCATTTTCCTCATCGTTTCTCTCTACAAGCGGCTGGATTGACTTACAATTTCTATCCTTTCACGCATCCGCTTGGATTCCTGCCAATGGGTGAAAAGTGGCTATAAGCACTGCATTCAGTGTTTTTTGGGTTGATCAAGGCACTTGTTCGGCTAAATCAGGGTGCAAATCAGGCTTAGGTTAAGGCCAAGGCAGGGTGTCCGTACATCCTCGGCCGGCTTACAAAATCTATCCTTTCGCTACTCCTTCACTAACCAGGCGCTATGCTTTAGCTTATTGGCTCGCTTACAAAAACTATCCTTTCGCTACTGCGTGACTTACCGCACCCTACTTACCAGGCATTTACTGCTAGGCCAGGCATGCCTTTCCAGCTAGTAAGGCCTGCTCAGCAGCTCCGGTTGCTAGGCCCAAAAGCAGCCCTTGACCGCTGGAAAACCACGTTTTATAAGCCAGTGGTGTTGACCATTGAGTAAAGGATTCCCACTAGCCAAGCTGCCGCATGAGGCAGTCCATTAGAAGGGCTGCACGTAATAATGCCAATTAAGCTTACTTTTTTACGGCATGAAGACCCCTAAAGCAACCCCACCCAGCGTCCAGGTAATGCCCCTGGAGCGTGAGCAGGAGCCTATCAGGCCCGTTTCCTGTAGCTCATTGGCGGAGCTGATTCACTCGTTGGGGACCCGCAAGGAAGTGGCCGAGGCTTGGAAAGTCGTGCCACGTACCCTGGCGCTGCGCAGGCAGAAGCCGGAAACCGCCACGTTGGGGGAACTGCAGCGCCTGGCTGTCCTGGCCTGACTGGATCTGCCTGCGGTGTTCGAGCTGGCCTATTACCAGATGCAACCCCCAGTGCCTATTCCGGCTCCGCAGCTGGGCCGTCCCAAGCAACACTGATGACGTGCTGCCCCGACCAGCTACCCTAAAGGTGTAGTAGCTATGCTTTGGCCCCCAAATGAAATAAGCAGACACCTTTCCTGATGCGGTTTGCCGGGACCATTCGCGTAAGCCCGGTGCACTTCACCGCCAACTTTTTACCATTCGTCCTTTTTTCTCCCAGCGCCTATTCAGGGGGGCTAGTTTCGCGGTGTACCACTTGGCTACCCCATCTGAGCTAAGCCACTGGCCTCAACTAATAGCCTGCTGGAGCCACAAGCGCGGCTCTGCCGGAGTAAGCCGGCAGGCTTGGATGGTCCAACCAGATAAAGCATGGAAGCAGTAAAAAGCCCCGAAGTAGCCCCGCTGCCATTCCCAGACTTGAGTTTAACCGTTTCCTATGCCGAAGCACTGCGTTACGTTCAGGGGCGCCTGAAAATGCTGGGCAGCGGGGGGCTAAAGCCTTTTTGCGAGCAGCATCAGCTTACTTATCCCAACGTCATCAACCTGAAAAACGGCAAGCTCAAACGCGAGGAGCCGCGCCTGGTGCAGCGCCTGCTCGGCACGCTGGCCGTGCCCGCGGAATTGCTCCAGTTTCCGCTCACGAGCAAAACCCCGTGCTTTCTGCTGCCGGACGCCGCGGCGCTGGCCGACTTTCAAGCCCAGCTTCAGTTTCTCACGGCCCATGAGTAAGCCGGCAGGAACCGTCAACTTTCCCACGTTCCGGATGTGCCACTACGGGTACGAGCTCAACCGCGACGCCAGCCAGCCGGCGCTGAGCAGGGAGGAGTTCTACCGGCGGTGCCAACAGGACGACGCGTTCAAAGCCTGCTACGCCCCGTTGCTGGATTTGGCATCCGTAGACCCCGAAGAACTACAAGAGGCTTCGTCCGTTACCTGATTTTTCCCTTTTGTCGAGCCGTTACCCGGCTAGCCACCTACCACGCCGGTAATCGTGCTAAGCAGTGGTAAACCCAGCCGGTAGGGGAGCCTTTTACGGCCATATTACGTTTATTTTAAAGCAACAACGCACCCTCTGATGGACCAACACATCACGTACTCCGAGCGGAAGAAAACCCCCGCCCAGCGGCAGCTGCTCATCGACAAGGCCCGCGCCTGGAGCGTGGCTCAGGGGGCCGTGCTGGGTCCGCTGTCCGAAGCGTTGTATGCGCGCTACGTGGCTGGCGAGATAACGCTGCAAGGGGGCACCGACGAGCTTAAAAGCTACTATGCCAGCCGGGCTGGGGCTGCCACGAGCGCAGCCGGTACTTCGTCGTCTCAGCCTCCCATGCAACCCGAGGAATTGCTGCTGCCCTAAACAGCATCCTTTGGATGGATTCTGATAACCCGCTTGGCTTTCGCTGGGCGGGTTCTTTATCTCTTACTGCTGCTTGATTTGGCTACTGCGGACGGCTTTTACGACCCCGCCCACCAAGTGGTTTACAACCGGCTGGGCATTACCAACCAGGACGAGTTACGGGAGGCCAAAAGAGCGCTGTCGATTCCGGCCATGCTGCGCATAGTGTTCCTTGGCCGATTAGATGGCGTAGACGGCGGCTTCATCGTCGGGGTCTGAGTTGCCTTCAAACCGAAAGTGCTGGTCGATGGCAAACTCCGCGGGCATGAGCCGGATGACGGAGCGTTTAACCGTCAGGTAAGCGTGGTCCCGGTTGAAATCTTCGGTGTAACCCTCAGTCTTCAGACGGTTTAGGGTTTCCAACGGGGTAGTCATGGCAATCATGGCATGGGGCGCAGGAAGGTTAGATCAGGGAGGTATAGCAACTGCTGGTCGGAGTAGTGGGTATGACCTGCGCCGGTTCCTGCGCGCTGAGGAAACTACCCCAAGCGAGTTGGAGAGAGGTTACTATGGCAGCGCAACGACTTAGTTGAAGCTGGGGAAGGCAAAGCCCAGTTGGAACTGAAATACCGAGTTGCGAATGCTATTCCCGCCGGGAAGCGCGGCATCGCCGTCGTAGAGTTTGGTGATGCCGCCGTTGTAGCGAATGCCGACGTTGGGGCCGCTCTCCAACTGGTAGCCCACGCCCACAATGTAGCCGAACAAAAGCTTGTTGAGTTGGCCCCGGCCGGTGATGTCCGGCATGGTGGAATCTTCAAACTCGGTCTTGTGCGCGAATAAGTAGCCCACTTGCGGACCGGCCTCAAACACCAGGCCCGCCGCGTTGATGCGAGCCAGCAGCGGCACATCAATGTTGTGGAAAGTCGTTTTGGAAACATTGTCAATTTGGTAGCCGCGCTGCGAATACAGCAGCTCCGGGTGCAGCTCGAAGAGTCCGCCGACGCCCAAGGTTGTCGTGGTGGTCACGCCGGCCTGAAAACCGAAACGATTTTGCACATTGCCGCGGAAGTCTTTGTCATCGCCGGCGAGCGTAGCAGCGACCACGCCCACTTTGAGGCCGAAACGGGTGCCGCCATCAGCGGTGGATTGGGCTTGGGTACCGGCAGCGCCGGCAAGCAAAGCCAGAGACAGAATAATCTTTTTCATGGTTAGCAGAAAGAGAGAGTTGGTAGGAAATGAATGTGCTGGCGGATGCTGCTGAGCAAGGTTGAACCGGATGGCGCCGTCTGCTAAAGGGGCTTGGCACCCCTTGCCGGAACTGGTCTGAACGGTGTAATGGCGAATAGAAGTCTGTTGTCTTCTGATTGGCGGGAACCGGCTAACAGCTCGTCCATTGTTTGCCCTACTAAGCCCGCGAGCAGATAAAACGAGCCGCTTGAATGGGCAGGGCCAGGCGTTTGGCCTCCGGGATGCTGCGGTGACCTTTTCCTAGGTGAGCAGTACGGGCGTCAAGAGCTGGGTTATCGTAGAGGAATGCGCAGGCCATCAAATCGGTGGAAATGCGGCGGGCTAAAACGAGACGAGCAGCGCCCTGCCCCGTGCGTGAGAGAAAAGCCACGAGTCGCCGGCTCTCATTGGGGGCGTGGCGAGCGGGCAGTGTGGCAACGAACATGGAGCGGAAAAACGAACTAGGGCAAAGCTACTGCGCCTCTCCAGCCGCTGGAATGTTGAATATCAATCCCCGGGTTGACAGGCGTCAAGTCCTTTAATGCCGAAAAGACTCAGTAGCGTGACCGAAACGGCCTTATTGCCGATCACGGGCTTGGGGGCCGCTTGGTTTCCGTTGCAGGTCGTTTGGGCTTTGGGTAGCATCCCACTTTACTTGCGATTTCGTGTGCCACCATACTGCCGGCCAGTGCGCGAAAGAAGCTTGCCTTACTGGCTTCGGATGCTGGTAATTGCGCTTCCAATCATCTCTTATCCTCTTTTTCGCTTACCCTCTTGAAACACTGTTTGCTTCTCCTCCTGTTCGTTCCGCTTTAACGGGCGCGCCTGCTGCGCCATTTCCCCGCACGCTCGACGCCATTCACGACGCACCCCAATTCGCTACAAAGCCAAACTGCCCCTAACTGTGCTGTTCATTGGCAACAACTACGTCATTGCCCAAGGCTTCCATGTCAGTATGTGGTGGTCCGTCAATGACAACGGTGGAATAAAATGCTTCCACTATGCTGGTGCAGGTTAAAGCGAAAAAGTCGTTTTAAGAGGGTCTTTTAGCAAACGGGGACTTGTTGCAGCTAATTAGCCGAAGTGCGTCCTGGGGGGCTATAGTCGCGTGGTTTGGGTCTCCGCTGTAAGCTTGTCCGACTGTTGTAGTCGCCTCTAAACGGCAGTCTGGTTAAATTGCAAACAATTATAATCCAAATTATAATTATAGATCATTTATAGTCTATATTGATCTGAAGTTGGTCTTTGAGGGCTCCTAAGGGCTACTTCTTATTTTTTATCTGAAAAACGCTGCTATATGACTGGTCTTCTAACACATGTGCTTCTGTTTATTACGCTGTTCGTGCCAGTCTCCGCACCGGTAGCAGATCCTGAAGGGTGGGAGCTTCTCAAGAATACCATTGGAAAAACCTTGTTTTCAGAAGTTTCGACACTTCGAGGTCGTTCATTTGATTTAAGAGTACCCGGAGCAACAGAAGCATACAAATTGGCTGTAGAACCGGCAAATGCTTTTCGGATTGAGCGAATTGGATCTGATAGATTCCGTGTGACAATTACGGAACCTGAATTATTGGTTGTAAGAGGGCTGATTGTTAAATACCGTCCGATTGGTTGGGAGCTAAAAAAGAATGACGGATTTGATAACATTATTGACGGCAAAGCAACTTGCAGCTATAACGTAATATTCAGCCAAAGAGGCGTTGGAGAACTTGATCTTTCGAAATTCGATGCTGATTATGACGTCTCGTATGAGCTTGAAAGTCCTGAAAAGGACATATCAGTAAAACGGGCAGGGCGGGGATACGAAGTAATTAGAAAGCAGGATTCTTCGACAGAGTTAAAAATCAGGCTTAAAATCAAAGAAAAATCAACCAGCGACAACCTTCAAACCGACTGGGTTATCATACCGGCTTGTAAGTATTCCGATGCTGTTCCTTCCCCTTCAGTTCCGGTTGTTCCTACTATTGCCAAACCGGAGCCAGTACTAAGCCCTTTCGACTTAATCGACGTGAAAACTACGTCTGTCAGTCACTGCGAAGATGCTACTGGGAGGTTCTGTGCTACTCTTTTTGTACGTGTTACCAACAGGGGTTCCCAACTTGTACGTTGTAATGAAATATCTTTTTTTATGAAATATGGTGATAGAGTTGTTGCTTCCAACAACGCATGGGTAGACCTAGGTGGAGGTGAAAGCGTTAACTTGGAAATAAGTCTGATAGCCCCTTACAAACCGCAGGGCGGATGGTCCTATTCTCACAAAAAATTAGAATGCATTTTTAAATAAGTTTTACTGCGCTAATATCTTTTCAATAACAGATAATATATTTTAAAATAAAGGTTGAGTAGTTTTGTAGAAGTTATTCAAAAGGCATTTATGTTCATAAGCTTTTATCCAAAGTTGTTCAACGCGCAGCATTCGTGTTGGTGCGCATGTCGGTTCCGGTTAGCCTTACCTGCACGGGGTGCTGAATTTTTATATTATTTAATCAAGTGGTTACGCCTCACGAATGCACAAGTACCGGTCGCCGGATGAGTGACCTTCGAAATACGCGACTTTACCGGGGATAAACGACACAATGGTGGTGGAGCTGCTGCCGACCACTTCTTCCAGTGCTTGGTCAGTGGACCATGTTTGCTGGTGCCATGGCGTATAAGCCGACAGCACGTAGCAGGACGTCAGCCGGTACTTAGAAAGTGCTTGGCGAAGAAATACCACGTTCTGCTGCTTACTTCCTTTAGGCAGCAAGTGACAGTAGCGTTCATCTAATTCCCGGTACAAGGCGTCCATGCCTTTCATCACATCTTCGCGCTTGCTGCGTGACAAAGCTTGCAGCCAGCCCTTCTTGTAATGTTTGTCAATGAAGGCTTCGAGAAACGCTTGCAGGTGCACAGACATAGGTCTTGGTAAAAGTTACTTCAATTGGCTGGCGAAGTAGTAACTGTGAATTCGAATCAGACCAAAATAGCTTGTTCACTTAATGCTTCGCCAACGAAACAAGACAGGCTTGAATCCGCTTATCGTACGCCCCCTGCGTCAAATCCAGCACCGTCACTTGTTCGATAGGTGCTTCGTAATAATGGGCTATGCACACAGCAAACGCTAAACCCTCTTCCAACTCTTTGTGCCACGTGGTCATGACGAGGTGCGGCGGCAGGTAATGACCCTCGACGTCGCGGAATGCGATTTCTTCGTCCAGCAAATCATGCACCCATTCGCCTTGCTGGCCGACGCAGCAGACCCACGCAACATTGCGTAGCAGCAACTTGGGCAATACTTCATCTAAATACCTGCGGGGCGTTCCATCGGCCAGTAACACGCACAGCCAGTTCGCTTGGGGCAATTCACGCAGCCAGTTTCGCTCCGTGCTGTACGAAACACATGACACTGTGCGGTTATGTAGGTGCATGGCAGTTCAATGGGGCAGTAGTAGGCAATTTCAAATTATTTAATAAATCAACTTCGTTAACCAAGCTCCACTACGAACTTAATCGGCCCATGACAACAGCGGGTATACTACTGCTTTGATGTAGTCCATGATGCAGTTATCCGCCCGCTTTAACCAGTCCTGCCTTTTGTTCAGTTCAGCAATGACCCGGCTTTTTAGCTTGGTATTGGGGCGTGGATGGTGGCCAGCCGTGTTGTCGTACACCAGCACGCACAACGCATTCAGTAAGATGTTCCGCTTGTCTTCTAGTATCGGTAAGGTGTCAAGCACTTGAAGCAGCATATCTAGGTACCTTTCCTCGGCTAGCACCAAGTCTTCGTCCTGTTCCAGTAAGTACAATTCTTCATTCGTGGCCCACTCCTGCAGCAAGTCAAAGTCAAGTTCAGGCATGGGCATAGCGGTTGAAAAAGCAGTGGACGCGCAACGGGGGCAGACCCGGCCCAAGAAAGCATTGACGTCTACGAGGTGAAATGCCGCTTCGCGTTTGGAAACTTGAATGCTGTCTTGGTGTCCACAGCGCGTGCAACTCCTAGTTACCTTCCAATCTTTGGCAGCGTGCAGCATTCGCGTGGTTCGTGTTAATCAGCGTCCGATGGGTACATGCGCCTTCTCATTCGGGACCCCATTCCCCGCCCGTAATGCGTTTGGCTACATAAAACGACAGAAAAGCAGCCAGCACGAAGCCGTAGCGGAAGGCAAGCTCCTCGATGATTTGGTAATGTTTTAAGACGTAAACGAAGCCGCAACTAACGCCAGCGACAAGAATCCAGAGGCAGATGAATTGAAAGGTTTCTTTCACGTTGCAGTATCAATCAACGAATTTCAATGACCAGCTCCGGTATGTCTGCCTGTGCTTTTCGGCACACTTCCAACACCCGTTCGGCATAGTCCCCGAGGTGCTGTTTGGAGGCGGCGAAATCCAGCCACGTCACCGTCAGCGGCACCGCTACATAACTTGTCAAGCAATCCCACAAAGCGTCCAGATTAGCGCCGTAGTATGGCGGGAAGCCCAACCGAGTTTTGAGCTGTTCATGTAGCTCCTCTGGACTGCGCATGTTGGCTCCGGTTAGCATTACCTGCACAGGGTGCTGAATTTTTAAATTATTTAATCAGCAGGCTTCAATAGCTCTACCCGGAAAAACGTGGCGCGTTGGTCAACCGCGTTTTCGCCCTTTTTCCCAAGGGGTGAGAAGTGCAGTTGGTACACGGTGCTGCCAAGCGTGATGATTTGAATGAAGCGCAGCTGCGGTTTCCCATTGCTGCCCGGTCCGCGCAGCTTCACGCCGATGACATCAACACCGTCCAATTGAAAAATCTGTTGTTCCACCACTTCGTTGCGGCCTGCCAACAGCGGTATGGTGCGGGCTTGGTAGTACGCCGAACGCTCTTCAAACGAAGCCGGGAAGTTAGGCGCTTCGGGTAGGGGTATCTTGACCAGCACGTAACGCGCCAACGCATCCTGCGTCACGTACGTTCGGGAAGCCTGCACCATGGGGTCCTGCTTGGTTTCAGGCTTTTGGACAGCCAGTGCTCCGGCAGCATCCACTTCCTGCGGCGGCGCTGGAAACCGGACGGCCAACTGCTCGTCCACCTGGTACAACTCCCAATTCAGCGTCTGGCCGAATGCCGAGCAGGCCAATAAACAGCAGACGAGCAGTAGGGGGTATCGTTTCACGATCGAAGCTAGCACGTCGAAGCGGAACCACAACCAAGGGCAGTCCTAGTTCGGCTGGTACAGGTAACCGATTTCGTTCATTTTTGGGTAGTCGCGGCAGTAAATGATGTCCAGCGTGTCGCCTTTCGCTCGGGAGTAGTTGCCCTCTGCTTTGTATGCCGTTTGGTAAGTGGACCCCGCGACGGTGAAGGTGCAGCGGAATTGCCAGTACGGTTCCCCACGCCTGGCTTTTACCTTCATTCGCTCGCTGATGACGCCACGGGTCCAGACGCCCTGCTGATGCAAGGCTTGATTTTCCCGACGTTCCCACCACAAGCCGAACGTTGGACCTACAACCAGCGGGGACAAAGCCATCAACAGGGTAGGCCAATGGCTTTCCCAAGCAAACGCCTTCGCAGTTACATAAACCAACGCTGGCACTAGCCCAAATATGTACCCAAGTAGGAACAAACCATGGCCGGGCCACTCTGCATAGAGCAGCTCCCGAGGCATGAAATAGAGAAACCACAAAGCCATTACAAGCCCCACCGCCCAATACTTGGAAGGAACCCATGTGAAGGCAGGGCCAGTGCTTGTGGCCGTTCGTTTGGGAGCCTTTCGGCGGCGTGTACTGCGGCTCTTTGGCAAGTGAACAGGGTAGTGGAAGGCAGTGAAGCACTGCCTGTGCAAATTTACCCGTTTGCAGCTCGTCTTACGGCAGGAGCAAGCTTCGATTCTCTAAGGCGCGTGATTCGCTTCGGGAGCATAAAACCAAGCTAAAAACGGCAGCAAGCCAGGCGTTATCGCTTGAATTGATAACCACTCTGAATCAACAAACGTCACCCAGTGGGTCAATGGCAGCTCCAACGCTTTTGCCAACGCGTACACCACGTTGATCGGGTCAGTAGTTGCCTCTTCTTTTGTCAACGTACTTTCCAAGCAGCCACAAGCCAATGATTGTTGCGATCACGACGGGACCAAACATCGGCGGCAGTTTAACCCCCATGGGCAAACGGCTAATCAGGAAGACTGAATGCAGAATCACGGTTGAACCAGGTACCTCCTACGAAAGATAAACCCGGATTAAAAAAGCGCGTGTGAGCTCATAAGCTTTGGACGGGGGCTTCCTTAGTAGCCAGCTACTTTCGCTGCAGCGCTATGCGAGCACGCAGATGTGTTAGCGGGTGTAGTAATGCTCGTACAGCAGGGACCCGAGCGGGTAGGGCCCTGTCACGTTCCGCACGTGCAGCTTGGTGGCCGTGTGCTCCAGCACAAGCATTTTAATGATGACGCGGGGATTGTCCACCAGCGTCTTGTAGAGCGTGTCGCCCTGCAGCCGGTAGGTGTAAGGGATAACCAGTGTGGGGCGGAACCAGTGGTTGTAGGATTTCCACTCGGTGGCCGTTACCTCGCTGTAGTTTTGCCCGGGTGGAATCGGCTCTTCCCAGATGGTGGTGGGGGTGCCGCTGGCCAGTTCCACTTGGGTGTTGCGCACCAGGTTCCAGCGGCCTTCTACATCAACCGAAGGCGTAGGGTCTTTCTTCTTGGAGCAGGCCGCAGCCACGATGAGCAGCAGGCCAAGGAGGAAAGTGTGAAGATGTCGATTCATGGATTACTTCTTCAGCGGCATCGTCAGCAGCTGGATGATTCTTCCCTTTTTATTCCAAGGACGAGTTAAGGATGCGGTGCTTTGCTACCGCTACCGAGTCAAGTGAACAATACTAAAGGTTCGGTAGGGGTATTGCGCGTCCAGCGAGTTTTCCTCCAGCACCAGTTCGGTATTAGTCAGTTGCTTGATGAGGACAGCAACCGGCACGCTGCTACTACTTAGCATATCCCGACAATTCAAGGTGTTGTCGGTGCGTGTGTACAGGTAGGTGCTTGGCCGGGTGCCCCGCATGACCCGCAGCTCGGATGGCGTAAATGCATAAGTCGTGGTAGCCGGAGGAACGTAGTAGCTGTCGCGCATCAGCACCGAACCGTCGGTAGCATACACCGTCCGGTCCATGTATTGCACCGTCCAGGTGCCTTCCAGCTCAGGCTCGGGATCCTTTTTCTTGGAGCAAGCTGCGGCTACGATGAGCAGCAAACCCAATAGGAGAGCAGGGAAATATCGAATCATAGCAGATGGTTGGTTGGGCCGGTTATAACCGCCCTTGAGCAGCAGGATCATCTCATTATTGGCCTTTGCCTTATTGTTGCCCCTGCGCCCGGTTGAACGGCGCCTCGCTAAAGCGGAAGGAAAGGGATACGAATGGGTTGATGACGTAATTGTTGGAGTGCAGCTGCGCTTCCGTGAGCGGCTCCGCGACGCGCTGGTTCTCCTCGTACCGGCCGAGCAGCACGCGCTGCTGGTGGGCCACCACGCCGGCGTGCAGCTTGATGTTTTGGTTGAAGGAGAGCGTCGGGCCCAGAAAGATGGTGGGGCGGGCGGCATCGAAGCCCAGGCCGCCGGACAGGCCGAGGGAGAAGTCCGTGTAGCGGGACTTGGCCGGCATCCAGGTAAAGAACAGCGACGGGGCGAATACCAGGCGGTTGCGGCCTTTCTCCCGGCGAATGGTGTAGACCGAATCGGTGGGGGCGGCATAGTACACCCGCTCTTTGTCCCAGATCTGGCCGATAAAGGAAAAGCCGTACGAGATTTGGAATTCGCCGCGGGCTTCGGTGGCGTAGGTCTGGGTCCAGGTGCGCTGCTGGCCTTCTACCTGCCGGGTGACCTTCACGAC
>NZ_JBZYWH010000020.1:0-101219 GCF_058932745.1 Hymenobacter sp. FMD4 | reverse complement strand
GAAATTAATGGCAGCTCAAAAAGAGTGGTGCCACAGCTTATAGGCCGTGGCACCACTTTCGTTTTACTGCCGCCCGAAATGCGACCAGCCCTGCGCCCGCAGCGGCACGGCGTTGCCGCCCTTCGTGGCCAGAATAGCGCCGTCGGCGGCTTCCGTAACCTTACCAATGATGGTAATGTCCGGGTGATTCTTAAGCTTGTCAAAATCGGTGAGCGGCACGGTGAACAGCAGCTCGTAATCCTCGCCGCCGTTGAGGATGCACATCACCGGG
Source organism: Hymenobacter sp. FMD4 (assembly GCF_058932745.1). NCBI lineage: Bacteria > Pseudomonadati > Bacteroidota > Cytophagia > Cytophagales > Hymenobacteraceae > Hymenobacter > Hymenobacter sp. FMD4. The sequence continues at coordinate 100,948 of NZ_JBZYWH010000020.1, read as the reverse complement.
TCGAGGCGAAACTCATCCGCCACGTCGTACACCTGCTGGTCGGCCGGCAGGCGGTCGGAAAAGATGGTGGCCCCTACGCCCGACGCCGTGCAGAGGTGCATGATTTCGGAAGCTAGTCCATCGGAAATGTCAATCATGCTGGTGGGCACCACCTCCATATCCCGAAGCATGTGCACCACGTCCATGCGGGCTTCGGGCCGAAGCTGGCGCTGCACCACGTAATCATAGGCAGCCAGGTTGGGCTGCGTTTCGGGGTCGGCCAGGTAGGCCTGCTTTTCGCGCTCCAATATTTGCAGGCCGAGGTAAGCGCCCCCTAGGTCACCGGTTACGCAGATCAGGTCGTTGACTTTGGCACCGCTGCGCCGCACCGCCTTGCCGCGGGGAGCCGTGCCCATGGCCGTCACTGAAATGACCAGCCCCGCCCGCGACGACGTGGTGTCGCCGCCGATTACGTCCACCCGATACGCTTCCGAAGCAAGCCGAACGCCTTCATAGAACTCCTGCACCGCTTCCACCGAAAACCGGTTGGGCAAGGCCAGGCTCACCGTAATCTGCGTGGGCAGGGCGTTCATGGCCGCAATGTCCGACACGTTTACGGCCACGGCTTTGTAGCCGAGGTGCTTGAGCGGGCAGAACATCAAATCAAAATGCACCCCTTCCACCAGCAGATCGGTGCTGACCACTACTTCGTGCTCGGCCGGCGGCGCGATGATGGCCGCGTCGTCGCCGATGCCCAGTACCGTGGTGGGTTGGTGCAGGGTGATGGTATTCTGAATGAGGCGAATCAGGCCGATTTCGCCGACTTTATTAAGCGGAGTGACTTGTTCTGACATAGCATTAGCACTACGGTGCAAAGGGCCGCAAAGGTAATCTTCTGCTCTTCGAAAACTTACTGCCTCTTATGGCTGAGACCAAGCAGTATAATGCGCTCGAACTCGGGCGGCGCATACTCCCCTATTTTTCGGACTGATACCGTACGGCAGTAGCGCTCAATCGGACCTGGCCTCTGCTGTGCACTCGGATCAGTTTCCTACTCAATTCACCTTGCGGATAAAAGTATTTCTGCCGATCGGCTACGGCGTGTTCCGATATTCTTTGGAACATATAAATGCTTGACCTTATCTTTCAAGCCCCCTGTACTGTACGTATGCACAAGCATGTGTAAATTGATTGCACGCAATCCAGCATATTGACAGCACGGCAATAATCAATGGAGCCTAAGCAAGAAGGAAATACTATCAATGAGCGCATCAAGGTATTGATATCCGCGCTCGGCATTAGTGGTAGAGCCTTTGCAAACCGCTTAGACATAAAGGACGGCACCCTGCGCAATTACATAGACAGAGGCTCCAAGCCAGGCTCAGATTTTATCGAGAATCTATTGAGAAAGGTGCCGGAGGTTAGGGCCGAGTGGCTTTTGCTGGGCCAGGGAGCCATGTTTCATCAATTGACAGAAGCCGCTGAATTCCCTGCAATCTATCGATCAAACCGCAGCGTCAGCCAAGTCGGAACCACCGGCAGCTTGGCGCAGAGCAGCAGCGCCCAACGCTTCAGCAGTACCGAAGACTGCGAAAAAACGGTGGCAGCACTGCAACGCGAAAACGAGTTGCTGCGCAGCCAACTAGCCGATAAGGAAATGATCATCCAGCTGCTCCAGCAGCGGCAGAAGTAACTTGGTATGCAACTGCTAGCCACCTACTCCTTTCTTGACTTATACCTGCACCAAAGTCCCGGTCGGGCGCTAGAGGCGCACTGGAAAGGCTTTGTTAGCAGCACCTTCTTGCGCCAAGCCGTAGGCGACGCCTTGAAGCTGGCGCGCCAGCACCGCATCAGCGGTTGGATTGCCGATGACCGCTTGCTTGGCCCCGTACGCCCGGCCGATCTGGAATGGATTGGCACGGTAGCGCTGTCTGAGTTGGTGGACATTGGTGTCAAGCGCATGGCCCGCATCGAGGCCCTTGATCCGTTGAACCAGATGCTCATCGGTCAGGTGCAAGAGGAAGCCCAAGCCACGCTTCCCTTTGAGCTACGCGTGTTCACCGACATCAAGGCTGCCCGGGCCTGGGCTTGCGGGTCCATTTAACCGCTTTCTCATTTCTCAGCTGCCAATCCGCAGCTTCCCCATTGCTCCCACCCCGAATGCGCTTACTTAAGACCTACCCTTTTCTCAACCTGTATCTGCATGAAGGGGCCAGCTGTGCCATTGAGGCCCAATGGAGCGGATTCATCAACAGCGCAGACCTACGCCAAGCCGTACTAGACGCGCTAGCCGCAGCCCGTGAACACCAGGCTACGAGTTGGATAGCCGATGACCGGCTTTTGGGCCCCGTTCGCCCGACCGATATAGATTGGATTGCCGCCAATGCGCTGCCCATCATGGCTGATATTGGCATTACCCGCTTCGCGCGCGTCGAGGCCGCCGATCCACTCAACCAGTTGCTCATCAACAGCGCTTACAAAACCCAAGCACTAGGATTGTCCTTTGAAGTCCGCGTGTACAACGACGTCGATGCTGCTCGGGCTTGGGCTTGCGGCGCGCCTAATTCTTAACATGATCTAGCTGCCTCAGCAGCAAAAAAGAGCTTGTTTTCCTCAACTCTAATTACCGCTCACCCCGCTCGTAGAGTAGGGCAGACATGCTTTTACTGCTCCTGATTAGTGGTGGCTGCCGTAGCGCTGACAGTGCGGCGGCAAGCCCATGATGCAAAGCTCTGCTGAGGAACGTTTGGCTTCACCAAACCCTATTGCTTCTTATTCGCTGGAGGAAGCAGCGTAATGCGCTCGATCTTGGGCGCCTCGTGCTCCTCCACCATTTCCACTTGGTAGCGTCCGTACTCCGGCACCGTCACCAGCACCGCGTTGGGCATGGCTGCCGTTGATTGGGCCTGATACGCGGCCTTGGCCGCTGAACTCAGCACGTCGTCCGCCTCCTGCGAGTACAGCAGCCAATCGTACTCAAAGCCCTCCGCTGGCCCGCCGTGCTGCTTAGTTACCGAAAGCTTTTCGTCGGCCTGCTGAAACTGCTGCCGCTTTTCTTCGACAAACCGCTCGCTGAAAAGGCCAGACTTGCTCAGCTCGCTTAGGTACAGCTCCGCTTTTGCGAAATCGACGCGGTAATGAGCCGCGTGGCCTGTGCCCTCCGTCCTGATTACCGCATTCAACAGTTTATTGAGGCTCTGATGATTAGCCTGATACCAGTGTACAAACTGCTTGGTTACGTTGATCCTGTTATCCGGCGATGTGGCAGTGCTTCCCGAAACCGATGCTGTTGCCTCGGTGGCCTGTTCGGGCCGATCAGTAGAGGAATTACATGCGGCGGCTGTAACGAGCAATCCAGCCCCGAGCAGACAAATGCGAAGATTCATGCGTTTATTTAGAACCAATGATTCCGCAAGCACGGGATTAGTTGGGGTACAGCCAAACCCAAAAGAATATTGCAACTTGGAGTTGCTAACGAACGTTAGGAACCATATATTTGTTTGCCTAGTGCATCTATGGAAACTTCGGCCCCTACCCTTTCGCGTAAAGCTCAAATTGATCAGACGGCAACCGCGCTGTTTCGCCAGCGGGGCTACGCCGCCACGAGCATGCGCGAGCTAGCCGCCGCCCTGGGCATTGAAGCCGGGAGCATTTACTCGCATATCCGTTCCAAGGAAGAGATTTTGCACCGCATTTGCTTCCGCCTGGCCGATGAATTCATGGCTGGTCTGAACGAGGCCACGGCCGACCCAGCAGCTTCTCCTGCGACGCAGCTGCGCCGCGCCATCGAAAGCCACGTGCGCGTGCTGATTCACGATGCCGATGCTTCCGTGGTGTTTTTGCACGAGTGGCGGCACCTGAGCGAGCCGGCGCACTCGGAGTTTTTGAAGCTGCGCCAGAACTACGAAGCGGCTTACCGTGAGCTGATTGCCCGCGGCGTGGCCGCTGGCGAGCTGCGCACGCCCGACCCTGCTTTTGCGGCGCTGACGCTGTTTGCTAGCCTGACGTGGCTGCCCAACTGGTACCGCACCGATGGCAAGCTCAGCCCCGATCAGATTGCCGAACGCCTAACCGATCAGCTTCTCGGCGGTTTGGCTAACTAAATCAGTATTCCCACGCCAATTTCACCCTACCATGTACGGATCCGTCAGCACCCACGACATTCCGGCCCAAGCCTCTACCGGACTCGAAAACGAGGACCCGCAGAAGCTGGCTGAATTCGAGGCCCGCATTGCCCGCGGCGAGAAAATCGAGCCGAACGATTGGATGCCGGCTTTGTACCGCAAGCAGCTCATTCGTATGATTGAGCAGCACGCCCACTCCGAAATCATCGGCTCTCTGCCCGAAGGCACGTGGATTACCCGTGCCCCTGGCTTCCGTCGCAAAATGGCCCAAATGGCCAAGGTGCAGGATGAAGTAGGTCATGCGCAGCTCTTGTACTCGGCCGCCGAAACGCTGGGCAAGACCCGCGAGGACATGATTACGGACCTGATCAACGGCAAGTCGAAGTACTCCAACGTCTTCAACTACCCTACTCCGACCTGGGCCGACTCCAATGTTATTTCCTGGCTGATCGACGCCGGCGCCATCGTTAACCAGATGGCTAACGCCAAAGGCTCGTACGGCCCGTACTGCCGCGCTCTAGAGCGGATCTGCGCCGAGGAATCCTTTCACCTGAAGTACGGCCACGATGCCGTGGTGCACATGGCCACCGGCACGCCCACGCAGCGTCGCATGATGCAGGAAGCCCTCAACCGCTGGTGGCCGCCCATCATGACGTTCTTCGGCCCGGCCGATAAGATGAGCCAGCACACCGAAATCCTGATGCGTTGGAAAGTAAAAATGGCTTCCAACGACGATTGCCGCCAGCAATTCCTCGACATGTACGTGCCGAAGATTCTGGAAATCGGCCTGACCATTCCCGATCCGAACCTGCGCAAAAACGAGGAAACCGGCAAGTGGGAATACACTGAGCCGGATTGGGACGAACTGCGCCGCGTGATTAACGGCGACGGCCCCTGCAACAAAGAACGCCTCGCGGTACGCCGTGCCGCCGAGGAAAACGGTGCCTGGGTACGCCGGGCACTACAAGCCAAGCAGCAAGCCACGAAATACGTGCGGCCGCTGGCCTAAGCATTTGCCATTGGCCATTTAGCAGCCGCTTTCCCACGTTTCCCGCTCCGGGCTGCTAAATGGCTATTGGTAAATGACCCTTGAAACGAGCGCGGCGGGGTACCTGAAGCTGCATTCCCCCCTGCATTTCCCCGAAATTCGGGTACCCTGCTGCTGCTCTCCCTACTCTGTGAACTTGTGTGATGGTGAAATCGTGAGTCTGACGTTCTACGACGCTCACCATTTCACCATTTCGCTACTCACCACTTCCCCATCATGCTTACTTCCCTCGACCCACGTATCACCCGCCTGGGTCTGCCGGATTCCGACCCGGCCATTGCTCCCAAAGAAACCCTCGACCAGTTTGAGACTTTCGAGGTGTTTCACCAGAAAAAGGACGGCGCCGCTTTTACATATGTAGGCCCGGTGCACGCCCCCACGCCCGACGTGGCCTTTCTTTTTGCCAAGGAGCAATACAGCCGCCGTTTCCCGTGCACGGGCATGTGGGTGACACCCACCCGGGCCATCAGCCTCACGGGCTACGTTGGCGACACGGAATCGGTGTACGACACCATTACGGAGGCGCTGCCGACGGAAGCGGGCACCGCTCCCGACGAAAGTGTGCAGCAGGCCGAAGCTTACGCCCGCGGCGAGGAAGATTACGCCATTTTTCACCTCAAGAAACGCGGCAAGGCGCACACGCACGTGGGCATGGTGCGCGCGGCATCGGCCACCGAAGCCTTACTACAGGCCAAGGCTGCATTTGGTGAGCAGCGCCCGGTGGTGAATGTATGGGTGGTGCGCTGGGCTGAGGTGTTGACTTCCGACGAAGACGACCGCGACATCTGGAGCACCACGCCCGAAAAGAAGTACCGCGACGCCATTGCCTATAAAGTGCAGGACCGCATCGACCGATTCAAGCAAGAACAGGCCTAGTACGGGCTTTGCGTTTTTATACCCTCATGAATACCAACGCCCTCAAAGACCTGCTTTACCGCCTCGCCGACGACCAGTTGATTCTTGGTCACCGGAATTCCGAATGGAACGGCCTCGGCCCCATTTTGGAAGAGGACATTGCGTTTTCCTCCATGGCGCAAGACAAGCTAGGCCACAGCCTGCAGCTGTACACGCTCTTGCACAACTTGGGCGAAGCCGAGCCCGACACGGTGGCTTTCACGCGCAATGCCCCGCAGTTTCACTGCTGCCAGTTGGTAGAGCTGCCCATCGGTGACTACGCTTTTAGCCTGATTCGTCATTTCTTGTACGACCACGCCGAGCTGCTGCGCTTCGAGATGCTGGCTACCAGCTCCTACGAGCCCCTGGCGCAAGTGGCCCGCAAGCTGAAAGGCGAACTAAAGTACCATGTGCTGCACGCCAATACCTGGGTGAAGCAGCTGGGTACGAGCACCGACGAAGCCATCGAAAAACTACAAGCGGCGCTGAACGAAACGCTGCCTTACGCTCTCGGTATCTTTGAAACCACCGAGCAGGAATCGGCCATCATCACTGAGGGTTTCTTCCTTGGCGAAGACGAGTTGAAGGCCCGTTGGCAGGAAAGCATCAGCAAAGTACTGGCTCAAACCAGCCTCGAGCTACCCGATCTGACGACCACAGTGCCAGTATTCGGCGGCCGCCACGGAGCGCATACCGCACACCTGCAGCCCTTGCTGGATGAAATGGCCGAGGTATTCCGCCTCGACCCGACTGCCGATTGGTAGGCTACTTGCTGTGCCCGTTTAACCATTCCCAACTGATTCCGCTGATCCTTTTAGCGGAATCAGTTGTTTAACAGCAGCGCCTCTCACCTTTCCTAAGCGCCCCTAAGTATCCGCCGCTTATACCCACATCAGTCATGGATAAGGCAACGATTTTCTCTTGGCTCGAAGTAGTGAAGGACCCGGAAATACCGGTGCTTTCGCTTGTCGACCTAGGCGTCATCCGCGATGTACGCATTGCCGACGACGGCTTCGTGACCGTACGCATGACCCCTACCTTCTCTGGCTGCCCGGCTATGGATTACATGCAGCGCGACGTAGAGCGCGTGTTGCGGGAACATGGAGTGGAGCGCTTTGCGGTAAAGATGTCGTTGGAGGAGGCTTGGAGTAGCAATTGGGTAACGGAGAAGGGTCGTGCCGCATTGAAAGAATTCCGGTTGTCACCGCCGCCGATGCACCAAGGCATCGTAGACCTGGATATTTTGGAGTATGCTGAGTGTCCACACTGTGGCAGTCACAATACCACGCTCAGGAGCCCGTTCGGCCCCACGCTATGCCGGGCACTGCATTATTGCAACGACTGCCGGCAAGGCTTTGAGCAGTTTAAGCCGGTTTAGTGCCGCGCCTGCATATCAATTGCAACTTTGGGAATAATTCAGCTTCTTCCTGCGTTTTACCGACCTATGCGTAAACTGCTGTTTTACTTGCCACTGCTTATGCTGCTGGCTGCGGCTTCCTGCCGCAAAACCGGAGACAATCCGGTAGCTAATATTCCAGTTGACCCTACATCACCCACGGCGGCTCGTGCTCAGCTGGAGGTACTGCGCGACACTGTGGATTCGCGTTGGAAGCAGATGATGGACAGCGACAACCAGAAGCTGGTGGCTACCACGGCCGTTCTGAAAACACTGGAAAAGCTTCCCGGCACCAACCCTGGGCGCGCTCAACAACTAGCTAAAGCCAATGACCGCCTGCTAGGTCTGCGCTACGACCAGCAGACAATGTCTGTCTCCGAGCGCATCGATGCTTACGATATAGCTCAGGATTCTGTCCTGCGTGCTGTGTACGACCTGGCCCAGGCGCAATACGACCGCAGCCAAGAGGTGCAGGCCTTGACGGAAACCATCAAAGTAGCCGACAACGAAGTGGCGGGCTACCGGGTGCGTTACGATCAGGCTGCCAAGCTTTATAACAACTACTTGCAGATGCACGGCCAGGCGTTGCAAAAGGCTGGCCGTAAGTACGCCAAGCTGCAGCCATTGCCGTTGTTTGAACTAAAGCCGTAAAGCACCTTAACACCTTGTCTTCCAGTCACCCAAAGCAGTGCTTTGGGTGACTTTTTTGTTTCTAAGGGCTACATATATATGTCATAAATTGTATGCAACGCCAAGCTGATTAACTGGCTCTTACTATTGATCTATCACCCTAACCAACCTAACTCCATGCGTCGCCCCTTAATCTGGATGCTTGGCCTGCTGCTGACCCAAGCTGCATTCACTTGCGAAAAGAATGAACCCGGACCATGCGAAGATTGCGCTACCCCGGCCACGGTGCGTAACCTCGCGGGCCTCGATGGCTGCGGGTATGTGCTGGAGCTCGACAACGGCCAGCGTCTCGAACCAGCCGGCGAGCCGTGGCACCGGTTCACAAAACGTGACGGCGATAAGGTGATGGTTACCTACGCCCAGGAGTCACGCGTTAGCATCTGCATGGTTGGCCAAACGGTGCAGGTAAGTTGCATTCGCGCCATGTCAGACGGCAGCGGCAACTAATGCCTTGCCTCATAAAAAAGCCCGAACTACAGCAGTGGTTCGGGCTTTTTTGCTTTAGAAAAGCGACTTTAGAGTTGGGCCATTTCGGCGCGAACAAAGTCGGCCAGGCTGCGCAGGTAATCGGTGCTGAAATCGAAGCGGATACCTGCTGCTTCGTATATCTCACCGATGGTGGCCGTGTAGCCTAGCGCCAAAGCCCGCTTGTAAGCTTCGAGGCCAGCGTGCGGATCGTGGCGGAAATTGCGCCATACTGCTATGGCGCCGAGTTGCGCCATGGCGTACTCGATGTAGTAGAACGGCACTTCGTACAGATGCAGCTGCTTCTGCCAGAGCCACGGCTTATAGGCTTCGATGCCTTCCCAGCTTACCGTGCGCTGGTTGAACTCGTCAAAAATCTGCGTCCAGCGGGCTTGGCGCTCGGCGGGGCCGTGCTTCGGGTTTTCGTAAATCCAGTGCTGGAATTTGTCGATAGTAGCTACCCACGGGAATGTTTCGAGGACGCTTTCCAGGTGCGTCTTCTTGGCCCGGCGCAGCTCATCGGCATCGGAGAAAAACACGTCCCAGTGGTCCATTGAAATGAGTTCCATGGACATGGAAGCCAGCTCTGCTACCTCGCTCGGCGGGTGCTTGTCGGCACCCATGGGCAGGCGGCGCGTCAGGAAAGAGTGTACGGCGTGGCCGCCTTCGTGCAGCATCGTGATGACGTCGCGCAGCGAAGAGGTAGCGTTCATGAAGATGAACGGCACGCCGGTCTCGTCCAGCGGGTAGTTGTAACCGCCCGGTGCCTTGCCTTTGCGCGACTCCAAGTCCAGATGGCCCATATCGCGCATGGTAGTAAGGCAGTCGCCGAGGAACGGGTCGAGGCGCTGAAAGACGGTGATGGTCTTGCCAAGGAGTTCCTGGCCGGTCTCAAACGGCCGCAATGGTGCCTTGCCGGTGGTATCCACGTCGAGGTCCCAGGGGCGCAGCTCGTTTAGTTGCAGATCCTGCCGGCGCTCCTGGTCGATTTCATCGATCAGCGGCACTACCGTATCCTGAATAGCCTGATGGAAGTCAAAGCAATCCTGCGGCGTGTAATCGAAGCGGCCGAGGGCCGCAAACATATAGTCGCGGAAATTGGGAAAACCCGCATTCAGCGCCATCTGGTGCCGAAGGCCTACCAGTTGCGTAAACAGTTTGTCCAGGGGCAAAGCATCCTGCACCCGACGGTCCTGCACGGCGCGCCACGCTTCTTCCCGCTTGGCGCGGCTGGGGTCTTTGAGGCGGTCGGCTGCCCGCTGCAAGGTCATTTCCTCACCGTCGAGGGTGACCGTCATGGCCCCCACGGTAGCGGCGTACTCCTGCTGCTTGGTGCTGATTTCCGTTTTGAGCGGAATGTTCTCGGCACGATAGATTTCCAGGGCGCGCCGCACAGAGCGCAGGAAAATGCGGTACCGCTCCGGGTTCAGCTCGCCGGCGTAAGGCGACTGCACCAGCTTCTCGTTCAGGGCATGGTCGTAAGGCGCCGCATTAGGTTCGATCTGGCTTACGAAGTACTGAAACGCCTCGGAACGCTGCTGATCCTGCGTATCGCAGGTCATGCGGATGTAGCGCCACGCGAGGTCTTCGCTCAGCACCGACTCCAGCTCGGAGCGGTCGAGCAGCCACGCTTCCAGCTCTTCGCCGTTGTGCACAGGCCGGTCGCGCAGCTCAATGAAGTAGGGCTCAAGAGCTGCCCAATCGGTGACGGTAAAAGATTCGGGCAGGTAACGTCGCGGCGGCCGGGTGGCTGTCGTAACGTCGGTGGTAACTTCCGGAAGTGAGTGGATCATGGGCAAGAGCAGCGGTACCAAAGCACCAGCATTAAAGTATGTACCTACGCAGAATTTCGCCAGGCGGCTGCAAGAAAAGCCGCAAAAAAAGCACCAATTAGCCGCGAAATTCCGGTAGGTAGATTACCCGATTTCGATGACTACATCGTTGGTGAGCGGGTGGCCCACGCATACCAGCACGTAGCCCTGTTTTAGCTCAGAGTCGGACAGGCCTTCACGCTCGTCCAAATGCACTTTGCCCGAAAGGCACTTGCCACGGCAAGCCGTACATAAGCCGGCCTGACAGCTGTAAGGCAGGTCGATGTCCAGATCAAGCGCCGTTTCCAGAATTGTTTTCCCGGGCGGTACTTCCAGCTCGTAATCGGTGCCTTCGTACTGAATCTTGACCTTACGAGCCACAATTTCATCGGAGTCGTCGGCCGTGACGGTACCGTGGCCTTCGGGCTGGGTGGCAGCGGTTTCGGCTGAGTCGGCAGAAGCCACGAAGCTCTCGCGGCGAATACGCGCCGCTGGCACGCCCAGCAGCTCCAGAGCAGCTTTGGCTTCGGTCATCATACCTTCCGGCCCGCACATGTAGTACTCGGCCTGCTCGGCCGGGAACTGATGCCGATTCTCCAGAATGCGCAGCAACATGGTGCGATTCAGTCGGCCGGCGTGCTGGTGAGCAGCCACCGGCTGGTTGGGCTGGCTGAACACGTGCTCTACTTGGAAACGGCCAGCGTATTGTTGCTCCAGGGCTTGCAACTGCTGCCGGAAGATGACAGACTCCTCGTTGCGGTTGCCGTAAACCAGCAGCACGTGGCTTTGTGGCTCGTCATGCAGTACGGCCTTCAGAATCGACATCAGCGGTGTAATGCCCGAACCAGCACCAACGAGCACAATGGAGCGCGACGTGGCCGGGTTGCACTGCACCGTGAAATTGCCCATGGGGACCATGGCCTCTATTTGCTGCCCTACTTGCACGTTGTCAAGCAAGTAGTTGCTTACCAAGCCGCCGGCCACCCGCTTTACCGTTACGGAAAGACGCGGCGATTCGCTTGGGGTGCTGCTCAGGGAGTATGAGCGCCGCTCGGGACGGCTGCCAGAGCCGCAGGGCACAATCAGGGTGAGAAATTGACCCGGTTGGCAAGCCACGGGCTGCCGATCGGCGCGCTCGAGGTGGATGGTGATGGCGTCGTCGGTTTCGTGGGTCAGCTCGACGACGTTCAGGCTCAGGTAAGGACTAGTGCTCATGCGGTTCTCGGCCGGTGGGCGGCGTTCGAAAACAGGGTGTAGTGGAACAACAACGAAGCCCGCCGCAAGTTGCGGCAGTGGGCGTGCAAGGTACGGCAAAAGCGGAGTAAAGGGTAGGCTATACTTGCTTGGGAGTTGCGAGTTTGTCAGTTGTTCGTTGTTAGTTGCGGGTGTTTTGGGCTGATAATTAACAACTGCACCTTTCTTTTGACACCCGCTTCCCCCCTCACCCAGCTGCTGCAGCGCCACGCGGCCGAATTCGGCCCCGTGCTGCCCGTCGATCTGAATGCCGACGATGTCATGCGGCTTGACTTTACGGCTGCCAATCCACTGCTACAGGATGCCGACCTGCGCGACACTTCGGCATTCGATTCGCTGGTTGCCGATTTGCTTGCGGCTGGTCATGCCCGAATCGGCGTGGGTGGCTACTTGGAAAACCGCGTTATCTACCGGCGCAGCCCGGTTTTGTTTGGCGACACAGCCCTACCAGCCCGTTCCCTGCACCTGGGTGTAGATGTGTGGCTACGCGCCGGTACGCCCGTGCTGGCCCCGCTGCCCGCTGTGGTACATAGCCTTGCTGATAACGACAACTTCGGCGACTATGGCCCTACCGTAATCCTGCAGCACGAGCTGGAGGGGACCGTGTTTTACTCACTTTACGGCCACCTTGGTCGGGCCGAATTGGTGTACTTGCAGGAAGGTCAGGAACTAGCCAAAGGCGAAGCTTTCGCCGCCGTAGGGCCGTGGCCGGAGAATGGCGACTGGCCGCCGCACCTGCACTTTCAGCTCATCGCCGATATGCAAGGCCGGCGAGGTGACTTCCCAGGTGTGGCATTGCCGGAAGAGCGCGACATCTGGGCCGAGCTTTGCCCCGATCCGAACCTGGTGCTGCAGAGCCGGTGGCTGTAGTTGCAAGTGCTTTCAGCCCGCAGTAGCGGCAGTGTTCAGCTGCTTATGCGGGCTTGCACTGCAGTTGAACCTAGTCGAATTTAATGGCCACCACCGGCTTGATGCGCGCAATCATGTAAGTCGGAATCAGCACAGCCAGCTGCGAGGTAATGAACACGGCTAAGTTTATCAGCAGGATAACCGAAGGGTCCCAGTAAATCGGTACCCGATCCATGTAATAGTTCTCGGGGTCGAGCGGGATGGGGTGGAAATAATACTGGATAGCGCAGAAGCCCAGACCGATAATATTGCCCCAGAGCAAGCCTTTCAACGTCAGATTGAGGCCGCGGAAAAAAAACATGCTCCGGATCTGATTGTCAGTAGCCCCAATGGCTTTCAGCACCCCGATCATGTTGGTGCGCTCCAAAATCATGATAAAGATGGTGGCCACCATGTTAAACGTCGCCACAAAAATGATCAGGATCAGGAAGATGATGACGTTACGGTTGAGCAGTTGTAGCCAGTCAAACAGCTGCGCGTACTGATCGGTAATCTTGTCCAGCTTCAGGTCGTAGCGCAGCGTGTTGTAAAGGTCATCGGCCACGGGATTGAGTTGGCGGAAGTCTTTCAGCACCACTTCGTAACCGCCCACCAGCGAATCGGGCCAGGCGTTCAACTCCCTGATTTGGCGAATGTCGCCGATGACGTAAACCTCGTCGAACTCGTCGAGCCCGGTCTGGTAAATGCCCGACACCACGAATTTGCGTACCCGTGGCGGATTTTGGATAAAGTAAAACAGCGCATCGTCGCCTACTTTCAGGCGCAGCTTATCGGCCATCTTGCGCGAGAGCAGCACTTGTTCCGAAGCACTGGTATCGGAAAAAGTCAGAAACTTTCCTTCCAGTAAGTTGGCCCGCATGGGCGACAGGCCGTTTTCTTCGTCGATGCCCTTCAGCACCACGCCCAGTACTTCGTCGTGGGTTTTGATAATGGCCGTCTTGCGGGCAAAAGGCTGCGACGATTTGATCTGGGAATAGCGCCGAAAATCGCGCGTCAGTTCGGCGCCGTTGATGGGCTCTACCTCCAGCGAATTATTGTTATCGTACTTGCTGACGGTGAGGTGAGCCCCGAAAGAGAATATCTTGGCCTGGATTTCGTTGCGGAATCCTTCCAGGATGGCAAAAGACACCACCATAACCGCCAAACCCATGGCAATGCTGATAATGGCGATTTTGGTCACCGACGAGGTGAAAGACCCCGAGTCGGAGCCTTCAATCTTCTGGGATATGTACCGCGAAACGTTCACTGGCCGTAAAGCTACGCGAAGCGGGCTAGTTTTGTCACCCTTTCTACTGTCAGGATGTCGACGATGATTTTCAATGGACTGTCGGCGCTGTGTGCGCTTTTCTTAATGCAAGGTCCGGCCTGTACGCCGGCGCGGCAAACAACGTTGCCCGATGCGAGCAATAACGCCACATCCAGCAACGAGGGTTCAACGGCAGGCAGCACCGCTCCGGCCGCGGAGCCAGCCGCGCCCAAACTGCAGGTAGGTGCCGAACGCTTCGGCGAGTACCTGCCGCAGCTGCGTGGTAAACGCGTGGGGCTGGTGGTTAATCAAACCTCCCGTACGCACGGCTCGCACTTGGTGGATACCCTGCTGGCGCAGGGCGTGCAAGTCAAGAGCATTTTTGCGCCCGAGCACGGCTTCCGCGGCGAAGAGGCCGATGGGGCAACCATAAAAGACGGGAAAGATGCCCGCAGCGGCTTGCCCGTTCGCTCGCTTTACGGCGCCACCCGCAAGCCCACGCCTGAGATGATCAAGGACCTGGACGTGTTGGTGTTCGATATTCAAGATGTAGGCGCGCGGTTCTACACCTTTATCAGCACCATGCATTACGTGATGGAAGCGGCGGCTGAGCAAGGCAAGACCGTACTGGTGCTGGACCGACCCAATCCCACCGGCTACTACGTCGATGGCCCCGTACTGGAGCCCAAGCACAAAACCTTCGTGGGTATGCACCCCATTCCCGTGGTGCACGGCCTGACGGTAGGTGAGCTGGCCAAGATGATCAACGGCGAGAAGTGGCTGGCCGGCGGCAAGCAGTGCCAGCTGACAGTAATTCCGGTGGCCGGCTACACCCACGCCACGCGCTACGCGCTGCCCGTGCGGCCGTCGCCGAATTTGCCGACGGCCCATTCGGTGGAGTTGTATCCCAGTCTGTGCCTGTTTGAGGGCACCGATGTGAGCGTAGGCCGCGGCACCACCATGCCGTTTGAAGTAATCGGGGCTCCCACTCAGCCAGCTACCCGACCGTTTAGCTTCACGCCTTCGCCTAACCGAGGCTCTACCTCCCCGCCGCAGAACGGCAAGCGGTGCTACGGTGAAGACCTGCGGCAGATCGGCGACCTGGGCTTTACGCTTAAGTACCTGATTGACTACTATCAGCAGAGCACCGACAAGGCCAACTTTTTCAACAAAGGTTTCGAACGACTCATCGGTACCGATGCCGTGCGTCAGCAGATTATAGCCGGCAAGTCGGAAGCGGAGATACGCCAGTCCTGGGAACCGGCCCTTGGCCAATACAAGCAGATGCGCACGAAGTACCTGATGTATCCCGAGAAATAACAAGCGGCGCGGAGTAACACTCCGCGCCGCTTGGCTTTATTTGCCGCCTTTATGACTGACTCTTCTCCCCTCCGCATCGTTTTTATGGGCACGCCCGATTTTGCCGTGTCCACGCTTGAAGCTCTGCTGGGCTGGCCCGGCTGCCAAGTGGTGGCCGTGGTGACGGCCCCCGACAAGCCGGCCGGGCGCGGGCAGCGACTCAACGAGTCGGCGGTAAAGCAGGCCGCGCTGCTACACAGCGTGCCGGTACTGCAGCCTCCCAACCTGAAGTCGCCGGAGTTTCAGGACGAGCTGCGCAGCTACGCCGCCGATTTGCAGGTAATCGTGGCCTTTCGGATGCTGCCTGAAGCCGTATGGAACATGCCGCCCATGGGCTCCATCAACATTCACGCCTCCCTGCTGCCCCAGTACCGTGGCGCGGCGCCTATCAATTGGGCTTTGATCCATGGGGAGCAGGTAACGGGCGTAACTTCTTTTTTCCTGCGGCACGAAATCGACACCGGCAACCTCATCTTTCAGGATGAAGTTGCCATCGCGCCTGAAGATGATTTTGGGACCCTGTATGGCAAGCTGAAGCAGGCCGGAGCGGCCCTCGCGCTACGCACCGTGCAGGCTATTGCGGCCGGCAATGCTCCGAGCATCCCGCAGCCCGACCGCGGCGACCTGCGGCCGGCGCCCAAGCTGCAAAAGGAAACGGGCCGTCTCGACTTTTCCCAGCCAGCGGCGGCACTGGTCAACCTGGTGCGTGGTCTGGCTCCTATTCCCACGGCCTTTACCACACTTCCTGATGGCCGTGGGCTGAAGGTATTTCGGGCCCAAGCTCAGCCTGGTAGCCCGACGGAGGGCACGCCACCGGGCGCATGGTTGAGCGACGGCCGCAGCTACTTGCGTGTGCAAACATCGGAGGGTCAGCTGGACTTACTGGACGTGCAGCTCGAAGGCAAGAAACGGATGCAGGTAGCCGATTTTCTGCGTGGATTTAACAGTTCAGTGCTACATAGCTAAAGCTTTGATGGGTGGTCATGCTTTCGTGGCCAGCCCGTGGAGCACCTAGCTTTTCAACTTTTGCCTTATGCTTGCCATCGTAGTAGCCCGCGCCGATAATGGCGTAATCGGCCGAGACAATCAATTACCCTGGCATCTGCCAGCCGACCTCAAACACTTCAAGAGCCTTACCACTGGCCATCCCATCGTGATGGGGCGCCGCACATTCGAAAGCATAGGCAAGCCCCTGCCCAACCGCACCAACATCGTGGTGACCCGCCAGAACGACTGGCAAGCGGATGGCGTGGAAGTAGCCCATTCCGTGCTGGGTGCTTTGGAAATGGCGCAGCAGCTCGACGACGACGTGTTTGTTATTGGCGGCGCGGAGGTGTATCGGGAGGCCCTTCCGGCTGTGGATACCGTGTACCTTACCGAAGTTCACCACGAAGCAGAAGGCGACACGGTACTGCCTGACTTCACCGCTAATATCTGGCGTGAGGCAGCCCGGGAACGGCACGAGCCCGACGACAAGCATGCTTACGCTTACAGCTTCGTGACGCTGCGCCGGCGTTAAGTTTATTATTGCCACCGCACGTAAACAAAGAGGACCGCGGCATGTGCCGCGGTCCTCTTTGTTTACGTGCGCTGTCGGTTAGCGCAGCAGCACCAATTTACCCCAACCTTTCTTGAAGGCTTGGTCAGCGGCGGTGCGCCGGCGCTCAAATTTGTTTTGCGGGTCGTCCATAACCACGCGGTACAGGTAGGTGCCGTTGGCTAGTTGGTCGCCAAACTGGTCGGTGCCGTCCCAAGCGTATTCGGTGATGTTGTTGCCGATGCGCAGGTTTCCGAGCTCGTTCTGCATGATTTCGCGAACCACTTTACCTGACAACGTCAGAATCTGGATCTTCATGTTGCGCGGCAGTTCGCTACCAGTCAGGGTAAACACGAAACGGGCCTTGCTGGTCACCGGGTTCGGGTACGGGAAGATGTTGGTAATACTAGAAGCATTGACCACCTCGAACGACACGGCATAACGTTGCGCGGCCACTGGATTATCGTTCATGTCTTTGGCCTGGGCTTCCAACTTGTACACTCCATCCGGTAGCGTGCCGGGTGTGTAGTACACGCGGGCGCGGCCTGCGGTAGGCTCAGGCACAAAGCGAATGTGCGCAGCATCGGTCATGTTTACTTGCTGCGGTGTCGTTTGGCCCGGTCGGGTCAGGAAGAGCTGAACTTTGCTCGGGTCGTCCAAGGGACGGCGGCGGTCTTCGTAGCGCACATCCACCAAGATTTCCGGGTTGGCCGAAACGATGTCGCCGTTCAGAATATGCACACCATCGAAAGCGACGTCCAGCACAGGCGGCACCGAAGGATCGGGCGCAGTGAAGTTTAGGTTCAGCTCGTTGTTGAAGTAGTGTAGCTCAGGCAGACGACTGGGGTTAGCCTCTATCCGCACCGTAGCGTCACCGCGGAACCGGCGGACATCGAGGCGGAATACATAATGTGCCGTGGAATCCGCGCCGGGCAGTTTGGCGCCGATGGAGCGTACCGAAACGGTATCGACGCGGCCATTGGAACCGGCCTCACGAATCGTAGCTAAAGCCCGCAGGCGTTGGGGAAACCCAACGGACGAGACGTTCTCGTAATAGACCGGAATGTCCAAATAGCCACTTCCCGCAGCGTCGGTGCTAAGCTTGGTGGCGGCGTACGCATTGGCCGGAATAGCCGGATGGTCACGACGCACTACTCCCTCTGGCACTCCACGGTAAGTGATGAGCCATTGCTTGAGCTGCGGAGGGGTGCGGTTGGTGGTATCGCGCAGCTCAGCTTCTAGTTGCAGGTATGGGTATTGTTGCGCCGATATATTGGCCAGGGAGAACGTCCGGTTGGTCACGTTGCTTTGCAGCACCGTGCGTACGTTGTTCTGATCGAAGCCAATCAAGCGCAACGTGTAGCTATCCGTGGCCTCGGGCAGCTTTACATTATGGTGCAGCGTGAGCCACTCCTGCGCCGGCCCAATACGAGTGCTCGTAACGGTGGCTGCTCCTTCCCGGGTGCGCAAGGTCAGGTTCAGGCTGGCCACCTGATCCTGCCGGGGCGTGGCACTGCTCGGGTCAAAAGTCCGCTCTTGCGTCTGGCTCGGGAAACCCTTACGCAACATCATCACCAGCGGGTCGCTGTCCTGGGCTTGGTTGATGAGTTGTGACCCCATGGCTGCCAACTCAGCCTTCAGGGCCGGATCCATGGTGCTGAAGTTTACGCGGTTCATGGTGAACAGCGCTACGTAGTGCCCATTAGGAACCGCACGCAGAAACTGCAGCAGTTTGGCTTGCTGAGCCGGCGTGTTGATGCTGCCGTTTGGTCTGTCGCTGAAGTTGTAAAGCTCCGCTCCGGGTTGGCCGCACATGACAAAGCCAGTGACCGGCGTTACCCAGCGCAGGTTACGCGGTTCGAAAATCGCAGCAACAATGCCAGGTAACCGAGTGAAGTCGGAGCAGTTGTCTGTACGGGTGGAAATATTATCAGCTATGACGCCGTGCGAGGGCTGATAGGTAAAGGCACTCCCATCTCCCCCACCAGTGGTTATCAGTTGTATGGAACGGGTACGCTCATTAAACTCCCAACGACCCGACGGGGCGCTCTGGCTGATGCCGCGCTTTTCAGCTGAAGCCATTTGTCCGTAATGACTCTGCGACCAGCCGTTCTGGGTACTGGTACTGATGTAGCGGAACGAGCTACTGGCCCAAGTGTCGTCTAGCCCGCTCTGGCCGGGCTGAAAGCGGAAACGCCAGTAGTATACCAAGGAGTCGCGCGTGGCGGTGGCAGCGGGCAGGCCCGGCCGCCATTCAGCTACGTCAGTTGCGGTTACAGTGGTTCGGCGCACTGCTGGCGAGTTGAACGTAGCAGCGGTATCAAGTTCAAACTCATAAACGCGTGCCTGCGCTTGGGGCAGATTGCTCTGCCCCACTAGCCGCACGGAGGCCCGGTTTACAATGGCGTAGTCTGGAGGGTTGAGTGCCGTTACGCCGCCTTGTAAGAAGCTAAAAGTGGTAGTAACCGAGTTGTTGCCCTCGTTCAACTCGTCAATGACGTTCGGATCGTCGAGGCGCACCGTGAAGGTGTTTAATCCAAAGACATTGCCGGTATTGGTCATGTCAAACTCAAGCGTAGCATCGCCGCGCCAGTAAGCAAAGGTGCGCGTGATGCGCGGTTGAGCTGGTCCGGAACCTACTTGGCGCTCTACGGTCACCTTGACAGAATCGGGAATTACCTTTCCGGGGTTACTCACCGATATCCGCAATTTAAACCGAGTCGAAGATGCCAGTACGGGCCCTGGATCAATGGGCACCACCTGCACGCTATTGGCAACGTAGTCGGGCTTCGGCGGAGCAAACAACGTCAAAGCCGGGTCGCCTTGCCAAGTAGTATTCATCAGCATCGACACTGCGTACAGCCCATTGGTGAACTGAGGTATGAGCGATAGGCGCCGAACTACTTCGTTTTGGACTACCGTAACTGGCTTGCCATACCACTGAGGGTCATTGAACAGCAACTGGTACTGCCGGTCACACATCATATCCAGTTCGCCATCCAGCGCAAAGTCAGACGAAGCTAGAAAACCCACTACGCCCTTGTTCGAGGCTAGAGTCCAGTCCTCGCCAGTAGAGCCGTAAGCGGTATAGCAGTTACCGGCAGCACAACCATTGACTATGAAAACAGGGTATTTACCTTGGTTTGCGTAGCCATTAGCCGCATTATTGATGTTTTCAGGCATCAGGTCAAATGCCGTAGGCGAACCGTGTCCGAAGTAGGTTATCAACGACAGACCTTGGTTCATTTGTGGAGCAAGATTTACCGGTACTGGGTAATCCCCCAGGTTATTCCGGTATAAATCGGTGACGTTTGCGCCAAACAATGGCCCTTGAGCCCGCTGCTTGTAGCGGTTCAGATAAGCCTGAAACTGGGCAAACTCGTTAGCAGTCCGCCCACCAGCTAGGTGCAAGATGTTCTTACGCCATGGCTCTACGCCCAAAGCCTCGTGTTCCTTTAGTTTGTTTAGGTAAGCCAGGGCCTCTTGAGGCGTTTTAGCTGACACGCGCCCAGTCGGAATTTTGGCTACGTAGTTGTTATTCTGCCAATCAGCTGAAAAGAAAGCATCGGAACCGCCGCGCGTGCTAGCGGGTACCAGATCAGGCATGAAAGCAAAGGCAGCAGCGCCGCCTTGGCGGTACCAAGTGCGCCCACGCCCCGGCGGAAAAAATTCCTCCGTTATCAGCACACCCTTACCCAACAGCAGCATGTAGCGGTTAGGCACGTTGGCCGTGAGCATGTACTGCGCAAAGTGCCGAATAGCCAATGGTGACCGTTCGCCATAGTGAAACTGGTCTACCAGCAAATCTGTGGTCACTACGAGGGTGTCGTATCGTCCTCCACCCGTCGAAGCCCGGTAGTTAGCATACTCCCGCACGGGATTAGCAATGGAGCCCGCCGGGCGCATCAGAGCTTGGTGCGATACAATCAAGAAGTTGTGAGTTGCTGGCGTAATAGCCCGGAAGCGCACCCGCAGGGCCGGTGCAGGCAGAAGGGATTGAGCGCCGTCGGCTAGCAAAAACCGACGCGTAACGCCGGCAGCAGTCGGAAACACATACCGACGCTGCTGGCCTACAACGGCAGCTCCAACCACCCGCTGCACATTTATGGGGTCAGTTATATCGTAGCCGGCCACCGTAGCAGGAATGCTATCGAGCAAGTAGCTCGCAGGACCAGTTAGAGTAGAGTCGCTCCAGACTTGCAAGGCCCGCTGGCCGCTTGGCCAATGCGGAGTTTGGGAATTGGTTACATGTATGTAGCCTACCCGAAAACGGTCCGTGGCCGGATTGGTCTGATTATGTACAGACACCCGGATGGCCACTTGACCATTGCTGCCAATGTCGCTGCGCTGCAACTGCAGCCGCACCCGGCGTACTTCATATGCCCCGTAGGTAACGGGGGTGGCAGTTAGCAAACGTTCGGTACCAGTTCCGCCCGGCAGTACAGATATGTTGGTACTATGCGTACGAGTAGAGGCTCCCACCAGCAGCACCTCCACGAGCGGAGCGGCTCCGCTAGCCGAGCGGCGGCCCAGAGAGTCGATAGTCAAGGTTATAGCCCCGGTCGTGACTTCGCTCAGAAAGCCTTCGCCGGTATCCGCCCAGGGCATATAAGCTTGCTGAGCATCGGTCTGGCCAAAATGGTAGCTGTTGATGCGCAAGTTTAGGCGCGGCTGCAGCCAGTTGGAATGCCCGGCACCCGCGGTAGCCGCTGGTTCAGCCATACGACGGCCATTAGCAGTAGCTGACCATGTCAGGAAATAGGCTGCGGTGTCGGTAAAGAGACTGTAGAGCTGATGGGGCTGATGCGCGGCAGCCTTATACATGCCGCGGTCGAGTTTACCGTCGTTACGTTGGCCGTAGAACTCAATGTAGGTGGTAGCATCAAGTTGATTCTGGTTGCCGCCTACATGGATAGCCACCTCGCGGCCGCGGCGCCATAACTGAAAGCGCCGTGGGTCTACCCCACTAATGCCCGCCTGCGTCAGGTACGCATGGTTGAGCCGGTATAGACCATCCTTCGTTACCTTGATCTTATAGTAAGTCTGACTAGGTACAATCCATTCGTTGCCGTACTGCACTGCTTGTCCATGGCCCACCATCGGCAGGCACAGCAATATCAGCCCAAGCAACCATCCCCAACCCCGCACCGGATGCGCGTATATTTTTCCCATAGCCTCTCTGCTTCTTACGAAACTGGTTTTTAGCACCTTCTAAGTAGTATCTACGATTATTTAAAGCCGTAACCCAACGATACCATTACCGAATTGGCTTGGGAGCTTTGCCCAAGGCGTTCAATAGCCAGGCGCGACAGGGCCAGGTCCAAGCGCAGGCCACTCAGGGCAACACCCAACCCCAGGGTGGGCTGCACCTTCCATTCTTCCTTGCCCGAAAAGGCCTGAATCTTCTGAATATTGGTAGCGCCGCCGCGCAGGAAAAACAGGTCGCGGTAACCAATTTCTGCCCCCACGTGCGGCGCGATGCTCACCACACTGGTTGAGATGGGCGTATTGCGCCGGCCGTCGGTGGTGATTTCCAAATCGGTGGCGAGCAGAGCCGTCAGCTGACCAGGAAGCTTAAACGAGCGGCTTGCGCCCAGCACAAAGCGCGGCAGCGTAACTTCGGTGCTGTTCTTCGGAATGAAATCCAACGAATCCTGCGTGGGCTGAAACTTATCGGTGTTGATGGCCCAGGCGTTGAACGTAGTGGTGATGTCGCGGGCCATCAGGCCGAAACGCCAGTTGTTGCGCGCGTACTGCGCACCGGCGTCGATGCCAAAGCCCCAGGCATTGGCGTAGTCACCTACGTTGCGGTAGATAATTTTGGCGTTGGCCCCGATGCTCAATCCTTCTACAGCTTCGAGCTTGCGCGCGTAGGTCAGCAGCAGGCCGTAATCGGCCACCGAGAAATAGGTAATGCGGTCGTAGGAAATCTGGTTGTACTCGTTGACCAGCGCCCGGGTATCCGGAATATCATCGACGCCCACGCGGATGAGGCTGGCCCCGATGGCGCTGCGCTCGTCCAACGGCATGGAAAAAGCCAGGTAATCGTTTTTGACGATGCCGGAAAAAAGCTCCGAGTGCATCAGCACCGCGTCGTATTTGGTTTTTTGCCGCAGCAGGCCCGCGGGGTTCCAATAGCCGGCCGTGGCATCCTGCGCCAAGCTTACCTGGGTACCGCCCATGGCCAAGGCGCGGCCGCCTACTCCAATAGATAAAAAGTCATTGCTGTATTTGGGCGTGGCATCCCGGCTGGGCGGATCCGAAGGCGACTGTGCTTGTGCAGCCCCGGCTCCCAGCAATGGAGCAACCAGCATAGCAACGATACGACGGCGGAAGAGGTGTGGCATAGACTAACTTTAGAGGAGGCCTAGGTTGTAAACAGGCTTCACAACGCAAGTTACTTAATATTAGTGCGAGGCTGCGCGGGCAGATTTGATACTGGCTTAATGCCATACCGCCGCAAGCAGGCAAATGTTGGCATTGCTCCGGCACAAGGCCTCTTGCAGGGTTATTCCACTCCTTGTCTAGCCTTGGCAACTAGGCATAACCCCTGCCGGCATCCACTATCCTGCTGCGAATCAAGGGGAATCATCTATTGCAAAGACTCCATTAAGCAGCTATATCCTGCAACAAAAATATTTTTACCACAGTACCTTGCGTTACAAAGTACCTTCCTTTATATTTGTACCATACTTCACCGACTACCGCCCGCAAGCCTATGAAAGTCGAAAACACCCAAGTGCAGATGCGGAAGGGCATTCTGGAATTCTGCATCCTGGAAATCATTGCGCGGGGCGAGGTGTACGCCTCCGATATGCTGGAAGAGCTGACCCAAGCCCGCATGATTGTGGTAGAGGGCACGCTCTACCCGCTGCTCACCCGCCTCAAAAACGCTGGCCTTCTGGATTATACCTGGAAGGAATCCAGCAGCGGTCCGCCCCGCAAGTACTACACCCTGACGGACATCGGGCAGCAATTTCTGCACGAGCTACGCCTGACCTGGGAGGAGATTGAGGATTCCATCCAGATCATCCGCACCAAGCCCAACGGCAGCGCCCCGCCCGCCAGTTCATCAGGTCTTTCCGCCGCCCCGGAAGCCTCTTTCTGAATCACTCCTACAGTTGCAGCACTGCGATGAAAAAGAATATCAGCATCAACCTGCAGGGCCTGATCTTCCACATTGAGGAAGACGGCTATGAAGTACTTCAGCGCTACTTGCAGGACGTGAAGGCGCACTTCAGCACTTACCGGGGCCATGAGGAAATCGTGGCCGACATCGAAGGCCGGATTGCCGAAATCTTTGCCGCTCGCACTTCCAGCACCAAGCAGGTCATCACCTACGAGGATGTGGCCGCTATGGTAGCCAAGATGGGCCGGGTGCAGGACTTCCAGCAAGACGGCGCCCTCGACGACGACGACGATATTGCCGACACCGCCAGCTACGGCCAGCCGATTGGTGGCACGTACACGGCCAGCGGCTCTGCTACCACTACTGCTCCGCCAGTAATCGAAGAGCCCCGCCGCCTGTACCGCGACATGACCAACCGGCGCATTGCCGGGGTGGCCGCAGGCCTGGCCCGCTACTTTAATATCAACCCGCTGTGGGTACGCCTGATCTTCATCGGAACCCTTTTCTCCGTGGTTATCGGCGACTTTGTGGGCGCCCTGCCCATGCTCAGCATCCTGAGCTACGTGGTGCTCTGGATTGCGCTGCCCAAGCGCTTCGATGACCGCCCCATGCCCGACGACGACGTGACGCGCAAGCTTTTTCGCGACACCGACCGCGGTTCCATCGGCGGGGTAGCAGCTGGCCTAGCCGCTTACATGGGCATCGAAGTAGCCGTCATGCGCATCGTGTTCGTGCTGAGCATCTTTCTGGGGGGCACCGGATTGCTTCTCTACATCATCTTATGGATGGTGGTGCCCCCGGCCCGCACTTTATCGCAGAAAGCGCAGATGCGCGGCGAGGCCGTTACGCTCTCCGGTTTGGAGCAAAGCTTGCGCAATCAGGAAGGTCAGACGGTCAGTAACCGGCCGGTAGGAGCCTTTCTGGAAGAAGTAGCCCGTGCTATTCAGCCGGTTGCTCGGATCATCGGCACCATTCTGCGCGTGTTTGTGGCGCTGCTGTTCATCATCATAGGCTTCTCGCTGCTCATGGGCCTATTGGTACTGGTTGGCGTAGCTTTAGGTTGGATGCCGGAGTCGCAGAACATCCAGTTGGGCGACGCCCCTGCCTATACTGTACTGGCGGGCATCCCGTGGTGGTTTATCGTGAGCGGCTTTCTGGCCGCTGGCATCCCGATCTTACTGCTACTGTTCTCGGGCATCGGCCTGATTGTACGCCGCTGGTTGCTGGGCCGCACGCTTACCTTGGTGCTGCTGGGCTTGTGGATGCTGGGCATTGTGGGCTCCATTGCGGGCGGCGTACGCCTTTCGCAGGAGTTCCAGGAAGAGGGCAGCTATACCACAGAGCGCACTTTGGGCCGGATTGCCAACCCAACGGTGCTCCTGTCAGCCCGCAACCTGGATTTTGAGTGGCGCATGCGCCCCGAAGTACGCTTGGCATCGGCCGATAGCAGCGACGTAATTCGCATGACGGAGGAGTACACAGCTTACGGCCCCAGCCTGGAAGCTGCCGAAGCCACCGCCCGTACCAGCGTTCGGTACCGGGCCGTAGTGCGCGACTCCTCGGTAGTGCTCGACGACCGGTTTGCCTTCCGCTCGGGGGTACCGTTCCGGGCCCAGCGCGTTAACTTGACCTTGCGCCTGCCCCGCAACAAGCAGTTCCGTATCACCGAATCTTTCGTGCACCTGCTCGATGACGAGGACTACGTGAATGATCGGCGGCCTAACGACCCGGAAAAGCACCTGTTCCGCCTACGCGGTAATCAGCTGGAGTGTGTGGATTGCGCTCCGGAGGACATCAGCCGCGATGACGAAGAAACTGAGAACAGCGAGGATTACGACACGGAAATCCGCGTTGGTGATGTGCGCGTCAACGTTGATACCGACAATGAGGGCCAGGTAGACGTGGACCTGGGTGAGCTGAAAGACTTTTCCACCAACCCCGGCGACTACGGCGACGCCCGCCGCAGCTACAGCGAAAGCAATTTCCGCCGCGTGGACGTCAACGGCGCCTACCGCGTGATTATCCGGCAGGGCAACGAGTTCCGTGTGCAGGCCCTGGGCACCGACCGCCGCCTGAAGGAGCTGGAAGTACGCACCAACGGCAATGAGCTGGTGATTTCGCCCAAGCGCCGCAATTTCTTCGGTGGCAACTGGCGTAGCTCTGATGGTGGCCGCGTGCTCATCGAAGTAGAAATGCCCACGCTGCAAGCCCTCGACTTGTCGGGCGCTGTGCAAGCTCAGGTAACCGGTTTCAATGACCTACGCGACCTTAACGTGGATCAAGCTGGCGCCAGCCAGCTGAACTTCGATGGCAGTTGCCAAGCCTTGACCATGGACTTATCGGGTGCTTGCAAAACCGCCCTGCGAGGCCGCTCGGGTCGTCTGCGTCTTGAAGGCTCAGGAGCTTGCCAGGTGCAGGCCCGCGACTTCCAGGTCGACGAGGCTACCGTAGAGCTATCGGGGGTAAGCAAAGCCCGCCTGCAGGTGCAAAATCGCCTGCGTGCCGAAGTTCACGGCGCTAGCCAGGTGGCCTACAGCGGCCCGGTCGACAATGTGACTTCCGACAAATCGGGTGCTTCTAAGGTAGTTCGGGTGCAATAATTACTGCCAGAAAAACCTGTGTGTCATGTAGGTTCAATGAAAGTTCTCTTTATATTGACCGTGCATCCTTAGCGCTGACACTGCGTAAGCAACTGTACAGACTTTCGTAGCAACTCCGATCTAAACACGACGAGTTTAGGGGCCCCTTGGTGAGTGAATGGTTGCCCCCGAGGAAACCGGCCTTCTTTCCCGGCTGCAACGGAAAGAAGAAGGTTTCCTCGAACTCGAAGTGTTATTACCGGATGAGCTCAAACAAAGCGGCCGCCCTAATTGGGGCGGCCGCTTTGTTTAGTTATGGTCGGATTGCTGCTATTTCGCCGTTGCGTCCGCTGTATCGGCCGGGCGCGGCTCTAGGCCTTTACGCTGGCCCAACTGCAGCAAATAGGCATACGCTTCGTCGAATTCGTTGCGTACTTGCCCATCCAGGATGGCTTCCAGCAGAGCATCTTTCAGCTCGCCCACGGCGCGCGACGGCGACAGCCCGAACGTGTCCATGATGATTTCGCCGGTAATCACGGGCTTGAAATTGCGCAGGTGGTCCTTCTCCTCCACCTCCTTGAGCTTCTCCTCCACCCGCTCGAAATTCTTGAGGTAGCGAGCCACGCGCTGATGGTCCTTGCTGGTTATGTCGGCGCGGCACAGCAGCATCAGCCGGTCGATGTCGTCGCCGGCCTCGAAGAGCAAGCGGCGCACAGCCGAATCGGTTACTGTTTCCTTTACCAGCGCGATGGGACGCAGGTGCAGCTTAACGAGTTTTTGCACCATGCGCATTTCCTCGCCCAGCGGCAGCTTCAGATCGGTAAAGATGCCCGGCACCCACCGGGCGCCTTTGTCCTCGTGGCCGTGAAAAGTCCAGCCTACTTTGGGGTCGAAGCGCTTGGTGGGCGGCTTGGCAATATCATGCAGGATGGCAGCCCAGCGCAGCCACAGGTCGGCCCCAGCGTCCACCACGTTGTCGAGCACCTGCAGCGTATGATAGAAGTTGTCCTTATGCGCGTGCTGCCCGCGGCGTTCTACGCCTTGCAGGGCTGCCATCTTTGGAAAAATAAGCTGCAACAGCCCGCTGGCAAAGAGCAATTTGAAGCCGTAGCTTGGCTTCGGCGCCATGATGATCTTGTTCAGCTCGACGGTAATACGCTCCTGCGACACAATCTTGATGCGCTCCTTGTTGCGCTCAATAGCATCGAAGGTATCGGGGTCGATATCGAAGTTCAGCTGCGTAGCAAACCGAATGGCCCGCATCATGCGCAACGGATCATCGGAAAAGGTCACATCCGGGTCAAGCGGCGTACGGATGACCTTGTCCTGCAGGTCCTGCATGCCGTTGTACCGATCGACCAGCGTGCCGAAGTCGTCAGCGTTAAGGCTCAAGCCCAGCGCATTGATTGTGAAATCACGGCGGGCAAGGTCTTCTTCCAGGGTACCAGCCTCCACTTCCGGCTTCCGCGACTCGGCGCGGTAGCTTTCTTTGCGTGCCCCCACAAATTCCAACTCGATGTCGGGCGTGGGCAGCATAGCCGTACCAAAATTCTTAAACACGGTGACCCGCGGCCGGTTCGGCAGCTTCTGCCCCACCGCCTGCGCCAGTCGAATGCCGTCGCCCACGCATACCACGTCCACATCCTTGCTTGGACGCTGCAGCGCTAAATCGCGCACGTAGCCCCCAATAACGTAGGCCGGATATCCCATTTCCTGGGCGGCATCGGCAATGGTACGGAACAGCGGAAGATCGGGCAACTGCGGGTGTTTCATGGCGCAAAGTTCGGCAATAGCGGACTAGCAACCATGCCCAAGTAGGTGTATACGAAGCTCAGGCGGGCTTTAGTCACCGTTCACCCAGGCTCCTTAATGCTTGGTCAGCAAGCAGTTGTGTCAGGCCCGGCTACCCTACAGGTTTACAGTGTTCGTGTCGCTGCGCACTGCCAGTTTTAGTCGCGCAGCACTTCCAGCTGCCCATCAGGCAACACCCGCACCACTCGCGAGGGGACGGCAGGCTGCTCGTCGTCCTGGCGCCAGTTTACCACGTGGTCGGCACCGCGCACAATGGTTGGCGTCACCTCCTTGTAAGTAGTGGGAGCTGGCTCCCCGCTAATATTGGCCGAGCTCGACACCACACCGTGTCCCAAGCGGCGCACCAGCTTGAAGCAGAATTCATCACGCACTACGCGCAGCCCAACGGTGCCATCGGGCGCCAGCAAGGCGGGCGCGAGGTAGCGGCTGCCCTTCACTACGTAGGTTGTGGGGCGCTCCTGCTGGCTTAGCAGTTCCGTCAGGTTCTCCGGCACCTGCTCGGCATAGCGTGCAAACATGGCTTCATCAGCCACCAGTACAATGCAGCCTTTATCGGCCGGGCGCTGCTTTAGCTTATAGAGCTTTTCCACTGCCCGCGGCACCTCGGCATCGCAGCCAAGCCCCCAAACGGTGTCCGTGGGGTACAGTATTACCAACTGCATGAGCAGGGCATCCACGGCAGCATCTACTTCGTTCAGGAAGTGTTTCATAAGCGCTAATCGACTTCCAGGTCCGAGGAAGCACGCTCCTGGCAGAGCTCTACCAATACGCCGTGCGCCGACTTCGGGTGCACAAAGCACACCAGCTTGTTGTCGGCACCGCGCTTAGGCTGCTCGTTTAGCAGCGTGAAGCCCGCCTCGCGCAAGCGCTGCATCTCGGCCCGAATGTCGCTTACTTCAAAGGCTACGTGGTGAATCCCTTCCCCCTTCTTGGCCACAAACTTGGTAATGGCGCTTTCAGGCGTAGTACCGCCCAACAGTTCAATTTTCGATCCTCCCACTTTAAAGAACACAGTATCAACGCCTTCGCTTTCCACGGTTTCGCGCTTGTAAGGCTCCATGCCCAACAGGGTAGTGTAAAGGGCGGTAGCGGCTTCCAGGTCCTGCACGGCTAAGCCGAGGTGCTCCAAATTGGTGAACATAGCTAGGGGAGAAAAACAGCGCGGCCGAGGGTGCCAGTGCTATTTGGATTGTGTCTATTTTTGTCGCGTAAAAGTAAACCTCTGGGCGAACTTTGGTGTTCTAGTGGCGAATCATTCTCCGCTAGCTACCTTTACGCCGTCAATAAAAAGCACCATGCTCAAGCTGCCCATTTACCTCGACAACAACGCAACCACGCCAATGGACCCGCGGGTGTTGGAGGCTATGCTGCCTTATTTCACCGAGCAGTTCGGCAACGCCGCCTCGCGCAACCACCCTTTTGGCTGGCAAGCTGAAGAGGCTGTGGACTATTCCCGCGAGCAAATTGCCCAGCTGATCAACTGCGACCCGAAAGAAATCATCTTCACTTCGGGCGCTACCGAATCGGATAACCTCGCCATCAAAGGCGTGTATGAGATGTACGCCCAGAAGGGCAACCACATCATCACCGCCACCACCGAGCACAAAGCTGTGCTCGATACCTGCAAGCACCTCGAAAAGCAAGGTGCCCGTGTTACCTACCTCCAGGTAAACGATGAAGGTCTTATCGACCTAGCCGAGCTGGAAGCAGCCATGACTCCCCAGACTATTCTGGTGACCATCATGTACGGCAACAACGAAATCGGTGTGCTACAGGACATTCGTGCCATTTCGGCCATTGCCAAGAAGCACGGCGCGCTGTTCTTTACCGACGCCACCCAGGCAGTAGGTAAAATACCCGTTGACGTCATTGCCGACGGCATCGATCTGATGGCCTTCACCGGCCACAAAATGTACGGCCCGAAAGGCATCGGAGCGCTGTACGTGCGCCGCAAGAACCCGCGGGTAAAAGTTACCGCCCAGATGGACGGCGGCGGCCACGAGCGCGGCATGCGTTCGGGCACGCTCAACGTACCCGGCATCGTGGGCTTGGGCAAAGCTTGTGAGCTGGCCCGCCTGGAGATGGAATCGGACACCGCTCGTATCTCGGCCATGCGCGACCGGCTGGAGCGCGAGTTGCTCACGCTGGAAGAAAGCTACGTCAATGGCTCCCGCGAGCATCGCCTACCCCACGTTACCAACATCTCGTTTAAGTACGTAGAAGGCGAAGGCCTGATGATGGGTGTGAAAGACCTAGCTGTTTCGTCGGGCTCGGCCTGTACCTCGGCTTCGCTGGAACCCTCGTACGTGCTGAAGGCCCTGGGCCTGAGCGACGACCTAGCCCACTCCTCCTTGCGCTTCGGTCTTTCCCGTTTCACCACCGATGAGCAAATCGATTATGCCATCGGGCACGTAAAAGAAGCTGTAACCAAGCTACGCGAAATGTCGCCGCTGTGGGAGATGTTCAAGGAAGGCATCGACCTGAACTCCATTGAGTGGGCTGAACATTAATCCAGACCTGAGTACTGAGACACGAGACGTGAGACTCTTTTGTCTGCCCTACTTTGTTAAGTCTCACATCTCACTTCTGACTTCTCAAATCGAAAGCCATGGCTTACTCCGATAAAGTAATCGACCATTATAGCAACCCCCGCAACGTGGGCACGCTGGATAAAAGCAAGAAAACGGTGGGCACCGGCTTGGTTGGCGCCCCCGAGTGCGGCGACGTAATGCGTCTGCAGATCGAGGTGGACGAAACCACCAACATCATTACCGATGCCAAGTTCAAGACCTTCGGTTGCGGCTCGGCCATTGCTTCTTCGTCGCTCGCTACCGAGTGGCTGAAAGGCAAATCGGTAGACGAGGCGCTGAACATCGACAACATGGAGATTGTGGAAGAGTTGGCCTTGCCGCCGGTTAAGATCCACTGCTCGGTGCTGGCTGAAGACGCCATCAAGGCTGCCATCAATGACTACCGCGTGAAAAACGGCCTGCCGGAGCTGGAAGTCGCCAAGTCGCACCACTAAGTAGAACCGAGAGCTTAAAAGTGAGAAGTTAGACTCCGCGTGCCGGGGCTGACTTCTCACTTCTCAGTTCTTACCTCTCACTTCTATCTAATGGAAGTTTCCAACGACGTTCACATTGAAAGCGCACGCATTCAGCGGCAAATCGAAAACAAGCTCGGCTTGCAGCCCGGCAACCTCGTTTTTGACTTCCGCCAGCTTGATGGGCAAGTGCGCCTGGATTTGATTACCGTCAACCCACGCCACCACCAAAGCTTTCTGTTTCGCTACGAAGTCGGCTACGATAAGCTGGACGCGCTTCGTAAGATGCTTGGCTATGTGCAAAGCTTCCGCGACAACGAAAGCTCCTTCACCATTCAGTGGCGCGCCCGCGGCGACAAAGAGCTGCAAACCTCCTACTTCCGCGCCCACAACGCCTACGAAGCCTTGGACAAGCTCTACTACGGCCGCGACCTGACGACCATCACCGTGTTCAGCGTGGTACTGAACCCCTCCTCTTAAGGCTTTGTTACAGTTGGTATAGGATGGGTTGAGCCCTTGCTCTCCGGCCTTACCAACAACACCTGAAAACCAATAACCAACATGATTACCGTTTCAGATAAAGCAAAGGAAAAAGTGGAGCGCCTCCGTCAGGACTCGGGCATCTCCGATGCTTTCCGCCTCCGCGCTTCTGTTGCGGGCGGTGGCTGCTCGGGCCTTTCTTATAAGCTCGACTTCGACGACGAAGTGAAGCCCATGGATCAGGAATTTGAAGATAAAGGCGTGCGTGTGGTAGTGGATATGAAAAGCTTCCTCTATCTAGCCGGCACTGAACTTGACTTCTCTGATGGCCTCAACGGCAAAGGTTTCTTCTTTAACAATCCTAACGCTTCGCGTACCTGCGGTTGCGGCGAGAGTTTCTCAGTATAAACTCTACGGAAACAAAAAAGCCGCTCACGCAAAGGCCACACCCATTGATAAGGTGTGGCCTTTGCGTGAGCGGCTTGCCTTATGTGGCATTGGCATAAGCTTTTGCCTAACTTCCATGGCCGTAAAGACTTGGCGAATGCTAGCAGTTGAAGTCTGTCGTCTATCAGAGCTTCTGCGGATTGTCAAACTTCGGCTCTCGACGTTGTAATCCAACCCTCAACAAAAAGCCCCGCCTCAGTACGAGGCGGGGCTTTTTGTTGACAGAAAGAGCAAACTACTCTTTGGCGAACTTGTGTACCGTCCGCTGTGAGCCGTCGTTTATTTCCAAGTAGTACATACCAGCCTGCAGCTTGCTTACGTCCAGCTTATTGCTGGCTTTTCCGCTTTGCAAGGCTTGGCCTGCAATATTGAGCACTCGGTAAGTAGCTTCTGCCGAAGTCGCCAGAATGTTCAATTCGTTTTTGGCTGGGTTCGGATATACTTGTACTACTTCTAAGCCGCTTACAGCCACTACAGCTGAGGTTTGCGAAGCACCATTGAAGTCCACTTGCTTCAAGCGGTAGTACACTACTGACTTGGGAGCCTGCTGGTCTACAGCCGTGTAGAGATTAGCCGAAGTAGTGGTGCCGTGGCCACGTACCGTAGCTACAGTAGTGTAACCTTCGCCGTCGGTGGAACGCTGCACTTCAAATCGGTCGTTGTTGAGTTCTGCAGCCGTCTTCCAGCGCAGGGTTACGCCAGCATTCTGGCGCTGCGCCGTGAACGATACCAGTTCTACTGGTAGCGGGTTGTTGTTGGGCCCTGCGTTACCTAGTGCAAAGAAGCCGAGTTCGGCAAAGGGTATTGCGGATGTGATGTTGCCAATTATGAAGGTGTTGCCATCGGTTCCGGTAGCTACGCCGCCCCGATTTACCCAGTTGGTAGTAGGCGTTCTTTGAGCCACCCGCAATTGACTTGGGGTATCCACCATATCGTCGGTTCCATAGTAAATTCTAATGGCACCGTTGGTGAAAGCGCTACCGGTAGCAGCCAGCGAGTAATGGCGTACTCGGCTGACGTTGAGTAAGCCAGAGTTAGGATCAATGGCTCCGCCTGCATCACCAGGTACCACCACAGCTGAGTACGTAGCGGCTGTTGCAGCGCTCTGGGTCAAGTTGAGCAAAAGTGGGCGGTAGGTGGTTCCATTGCCGATAGGATAAAACAGCCCTACTCCTGTCGCTTCGTTGGTAACAATGGCCCCGGCAGTAGCCGACGTGCGGTTCATCGGACCATTAACGAAGGAGGTTGTGTTTGTAACGTTGGTCAGCGAAGTGTTTGGTGCTGTATCGATAAAGCCAGCGGCTGCCAGCGTAAATGGACTTGCAGTGTTAGTGTTGATCCGTCCGTTTAGCAAGCGCAGCCCGCGAGTTACGGTGACTGGCACATTTAACGTTACGCCCAGAATGCTCAAGTTTCGTACTTCAAAAACGGCATTGGCACCGAAAGTTGGAGAAACTTGGTTGACAGCACCAGGTACACCTGCTGCAAAACCAATTAGCTGAGAGTTAACACCAACTAGCGCAACAGGAGCTTCGTTTGCCGGAGCGAAAGTCAGGGTGTTACCGCTAAATACCCGGACATCTCCGCTTAGCTGAGTACCAGCGGTACCAGATGAATTCAAGCTCACGGATATGCCCGTCGCAGTTCCGTTACCTACCGTAAGGTCGTTAAGAACGGACATGGTTTGGGTACCGGTCACAGCACCCGGGGTAGCCGTAAACTGGAGGAAGCCATAGGTTTGGCCGATGGGCGAAAAAGTACCTCCTGAATAAATGTAGGTGCTTCCAGCCTCAAAAATTGTAACAGGCCCCGTGACAGTAGCTCCCGTATTGGCGAAAGGATGGTTACCAGAGGAGTGAGTAAATGTAGCTCCTGGACGAAATACCACTGCATTAGCTACGGTAGCCAGTTCAGTAACTGTAGCCGTTTGCGTAGTCCCGAACGGTGATCCTAATACCGCTGTGGCAAAGAAGCGCGCTCCGGGTAAGAAGCGAATTACACCTACTGCCCCGGATGGGACAGGTCCGATGGCTCGCAGGCGGTGCGGAATAGCAGT
This sequence comes from Hymenobacter sp. FMD4, assembly GCF_058932745.1. Taxonomy (NCBI): domain Bacteria; kingdom Pseudomonadati; phylum Bacteroidota; class Cytophagia; order Cytophagales; family Hymenobacteraceae; genus Hymenobacter; species Hymenobacter sp. FMD4. Next base: position 66,690 of record NZ_JBZYWH010000020.1, on the reverse strand, counting down.
GTTGTTGGTAGATGCAAATGTTATCGAGCCAGCAATAGCCGCCGTTTCGCCTTGCCCAATCGACATAATGACGTAACGGTTTGTGGTTTGACTCTCTGCCAAGAAGGTGAGGCTAGATGTCGATTCTACCACAAAATCATCTCCTTCTATCCCTGGATTTGTAATGACTAGCTCAGCTGGACTGTTGCCACTTCCTGGACTATTAAACACAGTATTATTAGGGATATTCGTACCGTCTGTGTTCGTAAACACGTAGAGCTGGGCTATTTCTTGTCTGTCAAAATTCAGTACAGCCGAATTTGCCGCTGTGCTGGTACCATCAAAAGTGATGACGTCGTTTGCCGTTATAGAAGATCGAACCGGAGACCAGTTCGCCGCTATGGTCCAGTTATTGGCATTGCCACCAGAACCTTGTCCTCCCACCCAACGATAGGTTGGCAATGCAGTAAACGGGGCAGTGCCCAAGTTCAGTTGAGGAGTTAAGTAGTCCGGATCTGCTGTTCCACCTGGACCCGTGTTGTAGGTATATACGTCAATGACATATTGTGACGAGGCTGGGGTCCCATTGAAAGGAAAGCCTCTAACCAGAATATCATTAGACGGCACCGTTACCTGCCCGTTGAAAACCACGAAGTTTCCAGGACCAGTAAGTGTAGTTGACGAACCGAAAGTAGTGCTGACCCCAGCTGTAGGGTATACTACATTATCTTGCGGAGGCGCAGCGGCAACAGATGCCTGCCGAGCCACCACCAAGTAATTTACTCCATTGCCACCGGCTACTTTTACCAAAGCAGACGGAAGATTGGCATTGTTGGGGTTGCTGACTGGAAAATAGCCTACTGTTGGTTGGATGGTCGGTTCAACAGCAGCTGAACTCACAAGTGGAGTTATGAGTAGCAGCGCTGGGACTAACCTCTTCAAATGCGCCCTCATCTTGGTAAAACTAAACTTCATGCGAACAGGTGTTTTTTAGACGTGACGAGATTTTATCTTTTGCCAAGGCAGGATTAGGCCCTACCTATAAACTTACATCAAACAACCAACTAATTCTAACATTTTTATAACTACAGGGCTAGCAAGCTGCAATACATATATGATTAGCCCACTGGCATTTTATGCCACGTACGGAGCTTAGTGCAATTAGGATACACTTGAGCTAACGCTTAAGTGACATTATTTGAGTTTAGCTCAAAGGCCCGCTGCCCAGACTTTCTGAAAACGCTTCTTCATACATTGACGCTCACTCACTTGCCCCAGCCGGGCACGCTTACCTGCTGAAATAGAAAAAGCCCCCGCTGGCGCGGGGGCTTTTTCTATTTCAGCTTAGAACAAAGCTATTGCTTGGCAAATTTCTGATTCCGACGCTGCTGGCCGGTTATCACTTGCAACTGGTATATACCAGCTGGCAGCTTTGATACATCTAGTGTTAAGGGACCATTGGCAAACCCTTCTAGTACTATTTGGCCAAGCCCGTTACTAACTTGCCATTGACAAGGTTCAGCACCTAGTAGCAGGTGCAGCTGATCAGTGGCGGGGTTGGGGTATACCTGCACGGCTGGCCGTTTTGCTTCGGTGAGCGTCACAATCTGAGACATGGTGGCGGTGCCGTCCAGATCAATCTGACGCAGTCGGTAGTACACGGTAGCTGCAGGCGCATTGCGGTCGAGCAAGGTATAGCGGCGAAGCGTGCTGCTGGTACCGGCAGCTACCACGCTGCCTACGGTAGCAAACTCGCGCCCATTGAGGCTGCGCAGTACCTCAAATCGTGCACTGTTTTTCTCTTGGGCGGTGGTCCAAATCAGCAGCGCGTGGGCATCCTGCCGCTCGGCGGCAAAGGCAGTTAGCGTAACTGGTAGCGGGTTCTGGGCGTTTTCGGCAGCAGTGCTGGCCAGGGCAAACTCGCCGACAGCGCCAAACAGATCTGAGGTGAGTGAACCGGGCACATAGCTCCCATTGCTGGCAGTGCCGGTATGCGCTGAGCGCCCTACACTCGCCCACCCATTGCCAGTATTAGTGGCAATTATAAAGGATGAAAGCGCAGGATCAGTTACTTGGTCGTCGGTCTCGAATGCTAGGGTAATGCTGCCGCTAAAACCGGTAGGAGCAGCATCAGTCGTCAGGCTTACCTGCCGGATTTGTGACACTCGGGTCAGGTCGCCAGTCAACGTTTGGTCCGTGGGGCGGCCAGCTTTCAGCTCGGCCGTGTAGGTGGTAGCAGAAGTTTGGGTAGCAATGTTCAGGATAACCGGACGGTAAGCATCGTTTTTTCCTATTGGGAAAGATCTAGCTGTGGTGGTAGCTATCGGCCCTGTTTGCCGCGCCAGCGGGCCGTCCACGAAGCTGATGCTGCTGCCACCTCCGACGGTAACGCCATCAGCCAGCACCAACGGTGTAGTAGCGGTTGTGGTCAGAATACCATCGGTGAAAGTAGCCTGGCGTTCGATTACCACCGAAGTAGTTGCACCTGTGACTACCGGATTTACCACGGCGTTACCACCGTTCAGTACCAAGCTGTGGTAATAACCAGGATTCAAATAGCTGGCCGTTTGCATCTCTACTTGTCCAACGGCAGCACCCCAGCCCGTTGCTATCCGAACATTGTCGACACTTAACGTGGCTGCATCACCACTGGCACCTTGCCGTAGCACAATAGTACCCGGCGTGAAGCTACTGGTGGCAGTGGTATTGAGCGGTCCAACGATGGGAGTGGTAGGCTCCAGCGCAAAGTTGGTAGAGCCAGGCTCGATTACAAACAAGCTCGCTGCATCGTCGCTTTCGATGGCAGTACCGCCGGTAGCGTACTTCAGCACCAGTAGATGGGTAGCATTTAGGCTAAACTGAGCAGGAGCGTATTCAATATTGGTACCGGCCACGCTTAGGCCAAAGTTAATTTTGGTAGCGTCGCTGGGGTCGCGGCGGACGTGCACCCGGCCGCGGAAGGAAGTTCCGAGGGCAGCTGCATCCGCAAAATGCAGGAAATAATCGCCGTCAGGCTGAGCAGTTGATACCTGTACCAGTGCCGAGGCATAAAAGCTCGTAACCGGACTACTGGGCGTAAGGAAAGCACGATTGACGTCTTGGCCCGTGTTTCGTAGCCTTGCTTTGCTTGACGAAGCTGCCGCCGACGCGGCCAGCCCTTGCGGATAGCCCACCAAGCTCAGGTTGCCGGCTTCGGTATCAATGCTGTTGGTTGAGGCACCGCTATGCACGGCCCATTTGGTAATGGCATCGGGAGTAGCCGAAGTAGCGGCATTCAGCCTGGTACCAGCCGAATAGTCAAAGTCTTCCTCCAGCAACAACACATTGGCCTCCGTTGGCTGGTCGTCGTTGAGAATGGTGATGGTGGCAGTAGCAGCTACCACGGTAGCCGGGCCACCGCTGTTTACAGTAAGGGCCAGCACTACGGTTTCATCCGGCTCGTTGTCACTGTCACCATTGATGACTAGCGTCACGGCCTGGCTTCCAGCCGCGCTAAAAGTAAGCGTTTGCGGCGCGAAGGCTACGTAATCGGTACCGGAAGTGGCCGTACCCGAGCCGGCATCAGCTACGGTCACCGCTAGCGGCGTAGCTGGGTCGTTTGCCACAGTCACGTTCAAGGTTACGGTGCGGGTGGCGTTGTTGCCTTCAGCTACGGCAAGGCTACTGGGATTGAATCCGACGTAGACGTCGCAGGTCAGCGGTGCATCAATTCGAGAAATGATCAATGGATTGCGGCTTCCCCCCGTGGGCGCGGCCGTATTAGTACCGCTTGGCCAAGTGCCATCGGCATCGGTGGAAGCACAACCGGCCAAGGCGCCCGTTGCTAAGCTGTATTGCGCGATGTAGCGCACACCGTTGGTGTTATCGTTCGGCGTTAGCATCCCCCAGGCACTGCTTTGGCCCTCTACGTTGGTGGCGTAGAAAGCTGCGTAGCCGTTTGCGGTGCTATTGGCAGAGCCGTCGCTTTCCACAAAGGTGCCAGCGAGCGGACGGCCGGTACCGTTGGTATTATCGTAGGTGAAAACGAGGTTGGAAGCAGGGGCAAAAGAAAGGCCATAGAGGCCGGTAGCCTGGGTAGCAGCAGTACCAAGCTGCCGCACTTGCACAGTGCTGGAAGTAGAGAGGTACGACACCGCGCTCGTGCCGTTGTTGCCATTGTTGAGCACAATGCGCATTCTGAGTAGCTTGCCGTTGTCGAAGCGGCTATTGCCGGTTGGCTCCAATATAAACCAGCCAGTATAACTCCCGGTGGCGTCGGCGGTGAGCGTGCCGTACCCGCCGGCGGTGCTCAAGCTAAAACTGGTAGCCCGCACAAAACCACCTGCTGCTACGGGATAAATGGGTACGCCGGCACCCGACGAGGTAGCTGCCTCGCCAGGTTCTACAGCGGTGTTGTAGTAGCGGTAAGTGGCATTGGGCATGAGGCCCGTAATAGTGGCCCGGTAGGCATAGGGCAGCCGGTCGGTATGCGTAGTGGTACCCGTAGCATGACCTGCTAGGTACTGAGGCAAAAGCAATTCTGCGAGGGCCAAAGACGGCGCAGGAGTAGCCGAACGCTCTACCCCGTCGCTGAAGCCGCTGCCATTCGTTACAAATGCTTTGAAGTAATACTGCGTGGCGTTGGCCAAGCCGGCCACAGTCACGTTGTTGCCGGTACCGTCATAGACCACAAACTGGTTGGGGTTGCCTGCCGTACCGATGTCGGTGCCGCTCCCAAACTGAGCACTGGCTGTGAGCGTAGCAGTGCTGGAAGGCTTCAAGGATACGGGGCTACCGGCCCGCGCTACCACCACTACCCGCGCAAAGCAAGACGTTGGATTGGTCCAGTTTAGGCTCACCTCTTGGTCGCCCACCGCTGCGCTGTAGGCCGTTACATCGTTGGTCAGGTAATTGATTACCGTCAGGTTGCTGCCGTTGTCAGAACCTGTGGTAGTGGGGTTGCTGGCGTCCACCCGAATTCGGTAAGCATTGCCGGTGCTGATGCTGCTCGGAATAGTGGCATTAATGGTGCCAGCTGGATCGTTCCCCGATTGGCTAAGTGTACCTATAGTCGTGGTACCGATGTATGCGGTGAATACGTTGCCTGCAGCATAAGTACCAGTGGTAGTGAACGGCACTGAGACGGTTGCGCCGGCCTGGCCCGCGCAAAACGGAGAGCCGCTGATGGTCCCGGTAGTGATGGAGGGAACTGGTGCACCACTATTTGCCGTGATGCTGATATCATCGACTGCCAAGCCCTGAGCATTGGAAGTAGTTGAGCCACTCGTTACAGAGTAATTCCAAGCGAGGTATAACGAGCTCCCAGTGGCCAATGTCTGATTCAGTTGTTTGTCTGAAACTGCGACTGTGACACTTGGTGCTGGTGAAACACCTGAATTATCGGAATCGGCTGTGAAGCTGGTCACAAAATCTGAGCCTGCAGCGGTCCACGTTGTTCCATCAGATGAGTAGAACATGCGAATAGAGTAGCCTGCTGCGTTCGAGCCATTACGGTATTTTTCAACATTATAACTAATTGTGAAGCTTGGAATAGTGGCGGTACCGTTGTTTGCGAGCTGCACCATCAGGTTTACCGATTTGCTAGCTGTACCAGAAGAAATACCGCCTACTGCCCGGTCAGTTGTAGTGATACTATTCCCAAAATTATAAATACCATTGGCTGCTGATGTGCTTATGTTAGCAGAGCCAGCCAATTCTGTATTGTTGCTAGCAGAAGCATATGACGTTACCTGCCGTTCGGTCGTTGACTTACTAACCTTCCAGCCGCTAGGCAACGATGCAGTAGGAGAACTACCGATAGTCAATGCTTGGGTAATCGTTGTCCCGGGAGAAATATTGACCTGCCCCCATCCCACCGCCGGCAGCCAGAGCACTAAAAAAACCGCCAGCCAATGGCCCAACGAAAAAGCGACATTCCTAGCGTAAGTGGAAAGTTGTTTCATGCAATCAGGTGGGTATTAAGCAGTTTTTCAGCCCAGGCACGAAACTAAGGCATGGCCTAGCGTTACCTATTTACCAAATATTAACATTTTATTAAATAGAGTTTTTAAATCAAAAAAGGCCCCTGTCAGATAACAGGGGCCTTTCAAGTCAAGTGTATACTCCAGCAATTACTGCTTGCTCACTTTATGGGTGCTGGTGCTTTCACCGTCATTCACGATGAACAAATAGCTACCAGCTTTCAGGCTGCTCATGTCAAAGGTGCCGTTCGTAGCGGTAGTACCCGTCAGCACAGTACGACCGAGCAAGTCGGTTACCGTCACCTGAGCTTTGGTAGCCCCAGCGGTGCGAATGGTTACTACGTCGGTAGCCGGGTTCGGGAACAGGCTCACAGAGCTGGCTTTGGCAGCGTTGCGGTTGCTCAGCGTGGTGGTACCAGTGGAAATGGCGAAGTCATCAACTGCGAGCAAAGCATCTGCTCCTGTATCATTGACATCTTTCCAACGAATCCACATCGTAGTGTTGTTTGGCCAGTTAATGCCAGTGATAGAACCGCTAATTGCACTCCGATTAGCGGCATCGTTGCCGTCGAGTGGTCCTACAGCTGTTGTGCTGGTAGCACGTTCTATTAAGTCCAAAGACGTTACAGTTACCCACGTTGCAGCAGCATCGTTGATACTAGTTGCGTTCAGGCTATATTCAAAAGGAGTAGTCTCGTTAATATCGTTTCTATCACCTGCCCGCCACTGCTCGTTACGGGCAGCAATGTTTACGCGTGTAACGGCAGCACCTGTTTGGTTAGAAAATACGGCTCCAAAAGTTGCTACTGTCGTACCTGAAGCCAAGCTGCCAAGAGCACGATCGGTATCATTTGCAGCACCAGCAAATGGTCCAGCGTTGTAAACTGCGCCGGAAGTACTTCCCGATAGAACTACTATAGGAGCTAAGGTTTCATTGGCTTGACCATTACCAGACAAACGTACGCCCGTCCAACCGGTTGGGTATGCAGTGGATGAAGCACCCGTTACACCCATTCCATCAAAGTTCTGGGTGTAAATGGCGGTAGCGCTGGAAATGGCAATCGGGGTCGGAGCCGTTTGCGCTTGAGCCGCTGCGGAGAAGCCAAAGAAGAGTGCTGCTACGGCTGACAAAGAACGCAGACGAGCCAAGCGAGGAGTAAAGAGTGCCACGATATGTGAATTGAAAAAGTGAGTGAACCTGTCAAAAACTGCGCAAAGGTATTGGGAACAATCAAAGAAAGGCAAAGCCTTGCATGTTACCAAAATGTGAACTACACATCACTCTCGCACAACCTTTATGAGGTCTAAACTTACTGCTTCCTCTGAAAATGGTTATGGTCCAGCCTTGTTTAAAACATAAAAAGAAAGGCCCCGACCGTGTGGTCGGGGCCTTTCTTACCGAGCAACAAGTTGCTGATTATCGCTTCGTGATTTTGTGCGTGGATTTCTCCGTGCCGTTCGTCACGATGATGATGTAGTTACCAGGCTTCAAGCTGCTGGTATTGAAGGCACCTTCTACCGACAGCTTGCCCGTCAGTACAGTACGTCCCACCAAGTCCATCACCGTCACTTTGGTATCAGCCGAAGGCTCGGCCAAACGGATGTTCAGTACATCGTCTACGGGGTTCGGGAACACCGCTACTTCTGTCGTGCGACCGTTTTTCACGGCCAGCACCGGCGAGTAATGTGCCGTACCATCGTTGTCGATTTGCTTCAGGCGGTAGTAGGAAGTACCATTCAACGGACGCTCGTCTACGTGATTGTATTCGGTGCGCTGCGTAGTGGTGCCGCGGCCAGCCTTGAAGACAATGCTGGTGAATTCACGACCGTTGGCGCTGCGTTCTACCTCAAACCCACGGTTGTCTTTTTCCTGAGCAGTTATCCAGTTAAGCAGCACGCGGCCATTGCGCAGCTTGGCTTCAAACGAAACCAGCTCAACGGGCAGCGGTACTTGAGGCTGGTTATTGGGCACCTTGTAGTTTTCTGCGTTGAGGAGGCCGTCGTCGTTGAATTCGAACGCGAAGAAGTAGTAGTCGGTACTGGCATCCAGGTTGCCCACGGTGAAGCTGTTGGCAGCACCACTGAACACAACGTACGTACCAGTGCTAGCCTCAATTACGCTGCCAGTACCATACTGATACGCACCGCCTACCGTCGTACCCGGGTTGAAGTTCTGCTTGCTCTGCGGGAACAGGCTCGTAGGTAGCAGCGTGTAGTCGCGGGAAGCAATTACCAAACGGTTCTGACCGTAGCTCTGGCCCGCGGGCGGGTTTGCGAGGTCGAAGGTAATAGTGGCAGTAGTACCACTAGGAGCCCGTACAATTTGAGCCGTAGACTGAACCGTGGGCTCTTCAGCAATAGCGAAGCCCGATGCCCGGCCGTTGCCGCTTAACAGCGTCGCGGGGTTACCGCCATTAAGCGCCGCATTGAGGAAGGTCAGTTCCTGGGTGGTGGCGCCTACACGAGTAGGAGCATAACGCACCATCAGATCAACGATACGGTTGCCTTCGTTGTTGTTGAGCAGCGTGTCGGCTTTGAAGTACACATTAGCGCCTGCCGGGGTGCCACCATTCGAGATTTTGAACTCGAACTGGGGTGTGCCAGCTGGGTTACGCTGCGGGTCTTCGTTGTCGGCGGGGAAATAAAGGTTCAGCGGCCCCGTGAGCAGGAAGGTTTCTAGGCGAACTGTCCGTGGCGCTGAGGTAGTATTCTTAATCGTCATGTCCCCGAAAGAACCGATGGGCTGCGTCAGACGAATAGTTGGCTCGCTGATACCAGTCACAGATACGTCGCGGTCAGGCGCCGGGCTGCTGGTAGCACGAATCAAGGCATTCACCGTGAGAGCGTTGCTGCCCGGCACGAAGCGCACATACACCGTTTGCTGCGGCACGTTGTTCTGGCCGTCGCGCCCGAATGTAATCGAGGAGAAGTAGTCTACGCCGTCCTTCGACACTTGGAAGTAGCCGCCATTAGGACCAGTCGGAGCAACGGTGATGTCCTGCAGCAGGTTGGTACCCGAAATCAGGAAAGTCTGCGAGAACGAGAAGGTAGCCGGGCGGGTGGCGAAGGTGAAGGTGTTATTGTTCGGGTTGGTAATAGAAATATCCGACACGTTACCGTTTGAAGTAGCCGTCACTGAAACTACCACTGCCGTAGCACCCGGGCTGGCTACCTGAATGTTTTGTGTAAACGCTCCACCCGCAATGGGGGCTACCAAGCGAACCTCAATTGTTACTGGGGCAACAGTACCGCCAATTGAAGCAATTGAGAGCGGCCCGCTGCTGAAGCTACCACCAGCCGATACGTTACGAAGCTGAATATTGGCGCTCGAAGGGGTGAGAGTAATCGGGTTGGTGCCTAGGTTAGTACCACTTACCGTAATGGTGCGTGTATCGGCCGAGCCGCTTTGGGTTACGTTGCCGAAGGTTACCGAAGTAGGCGAAACGTTAACATTGGCGCCCGTCGGAGCCGGAGTACCACGCCCCGTCACGGTTACGTTTTGCGTAGTAGCATTAGCAGCCGAAACGGATACGTTCTCAGTGATCTGCCCAGCCACGTTTGGCGTAAAGCGCACATCAACTACAACGTTGGAAATCGTACCGTTAACGGGCACAATCGTCGCGCTGGTGCTGAAGGGATTGGAACCAACACGCACTTGGAAGTTCGTGGGTGCGTCTACGGTTACTTCATTGGTACCGAGGCTGCTTGCATTAACAGTAAACGACTGCGAAGTCGACGCTGTACCAACCTGCGTGTTAGGAAAGGCCAGTGGGTTTGGCGAATAGGTTACCGTTAGCGTAGCCGGTACTTGCTGACCTTGGCCCGAAACCTGAACTGTTTTCTGCGCGGCGCCTGGGCTGTTAAACGTCACATTGCCGATGTAAGGCACTGCTTGGGTCGGTGCAAAGACTACGTTTACCGTGCCACCCGCTGCCGGCAGCGTAAGCGATGAGGCATAGCCAGTGTTGCTAGTGCTAATCAAAAAACCAGCAGGTGCAACCACCGTAATGGGCGACATTACCGAATTGCTGGATACAGCAATAGACTGCGGCGCCGAAGTCGTGTTGATGACCTGCGGCTGGAAGCCCAAAGCAGTTGGGTTCACCAAAATCTCAGGCGTACCAGCAATACCATTGCCAATCAGGTTGACGGTATTTGAAAATATCGGGGGATTGCCACCCGTGCGGTTTGAGAAAGCCGACAGATCATCGTCATAGGCCTGAATCTGGCTCGGAGCGAAGCGCACTTCTACCGTACCCGAAGCAGTACTGCCGTTCCGGGCAATAGTAAGGGTAGATCCGGTGTTAGCAGTAAAGGCACCACCGTTGAGGCTTGCTTGAAAGCCTGCTGGAATAATAACAGTGATGTCACGGTTAAGCCCACTGCCTGTTACTGTGAAAGAACGAGCAGCAGAAGTTTGACCTACCACTACATCTCCGTAGTCTTGAGCAGCCGCAGGAGTGATGGTGACCGTCTGGGCGGTACTGACGAGCGAGAAGCTCAGCAAGGTTATCAGAACCGCACAGAGACGCTGCCAGGCAACGCGTCGTAAGGCGATTTGGTAAGCGTTTTTCATATGAAAAGGCGAGGAATGGTTACTAAAGGAGTCGGCGTGCGTTTTTGCCATGCGCAGATACGTGGCTTACCACGAAGCGGATGGTTGCTTTATGTTAAAAATATTGAATCTTTCCAAGATGTTTTCTGGACCACCCAGTTTTACATTCAGTCCTTCCTACCACATTTCGTGCCACACAAAGCTTTCTTCGGGTTGTTCTCATGCTAGGAAGATTACTCTTTTGCTAACACGCTTTCAGGTAGCACAGCACGTATATAGAATAATACCATATACAATATTACATTTCCTTTATTGTTTAATTTGTGGTGCAAAAATGCATCACAAAAACAGAAATACCTACAAACTTGTCGTATATAGCCGGCTTGTTTGGCCAGCAGCCACCAACTTCTGTATCCGATAGCACTGCGAAAGAACATGAGGAGTCGAGGGCGCAATACGTTTAGATTGATGCTAGGTTAAAAAAAGCAGCCGACCTGATGGTTCTTATTCAAGGGCACCATCACAAATTTACACAATCACGCGTTGGTAGTCAGCGCAATGTATAAGATTATTAAATAGTTAACATGGAATAGCTCCACTTGCAGACATGATTTGCTGTTTTCCTAGAATCCATAAAGGGAATACGTAGCCAGCCTAACGCAGGGAACTTTTTTTTAGTGCTAAGGAAAATTCACTTTTTACCTAACAGCCTCAAGACAAGGAGAAATCGTTAACAAACACTTCTGTCGGGTGATTAGTCCTGAGATGTTGCCTCCTCAAGACCATTCTTTAAGCAATGACTTCAGTAGCAGTTATGTTTTAGGGTTTATTCCCATAGCGGATAATGCTCCAGGCTTACCTCTTTCCCAAAGAATAAGCGGGTGCTTTCCTCGAAGGATGGGGTGAAATCGGAGACGTAAAAGTGATGCACAGGCATCTGCTCCGATGGGTGGGCGGCTAATCCGTGCTCAATCAGCATTTGTTGCAAAGATTTGGCTACGGTGGCAGAAGGATCTAGTACATCCACCTTGCCTTGGTAGTACTCTGCAATCTGTTCCCGAATAAGTGGATAGTGTGTGCAGGCTAACACCAATGCTTCCACCCTTTCAAGTCCAGGGTCGGACAGGTACGTATCAATAACGCTTTGGCTAACAGCTCCACGCACAAAACCTTCTTCAATCATCGGAGCCAGTAGCGGGGTAGCTAAGGCGTGCAGGCTAATGTCCTGATCCAAGTCATCCAGCTTCTTACGGTATACGTTGGACCCGACGGTCTGCTTCGTCCCGATCAAGCCTACCTGCCGGCCCGCGTAATGCTGACCCACATACTTAACGATAGGGTCGATGACGTTGAGCACTTTGGCCTTGGACCCCACGTACTCCCGCACTAGTTCGTAAGCTGCCGCCGAGGCTGAGTTGCAGGCGATTAGAATCACCTTGCAATGTTGCCGCAGTAGCAAATCACAAATTTTAACGCTGTATGCCTGTATGGCTGCGGTTGACTTGTCGCCGTACGGCAAATGGGCTGTATCGCCGAAATACACTAGTCGCTCGTGAGGCAAGAGCTGATTAACGGCGCGGGCTACGGTGAGACCTCCGATGCCACTATCAAACACCCCTATAGGGCGCGAATCAGTGGAAGAAGCAAGTGCAGACATGGCCCCAAAGGTACGGCAGTTTTAGCGGTGCACAGTGCCTTTCACGGTCGGCTGGCAGGTTGCGAATCCGCTGCTAGCTGCATTGGATCGGCAAGGCTGCAACCCTTAAGAGGTGATGATTCGTCCTATTTATGTATGTTGCTCAGCAAATCATCCTTGCTTTTATGACCCGAAGCGTCATTCTGGAAGAAATTGACCAGGCGCTGGCTCATTTTAATGCCGCCCAAGGCCGCCCCGTTGCTATTGAGCTTGGTGAGCGGAAATACACGCAACTGGTTATCGATGTAGCTGGTCTGCACGCTGATGGCGGCCACCTTACTACGAATACGGGGCGCCCCTTGGCTTACCGCGGACTGGAAATACTGCGCGACGACGTGCACGTGGACCGCGTGCGGGTTATTTAGCGCCGCTACCACGCATACTTGACAAAACCCGTTCTGACCTTCCTTTCCTGAAGGATTGGCTACCAGAACATGCCCCGCGTCTAGTCCCTCATTAGAGTGGCGCGGGGTATTTATTTATGAAACGGTTCTGCACGTCCGGCAGGCCAGACATGTTGTTGGTATACCGTGCTGGGCTGCCACGCGCCAACCCGATGACGATGAAATCCGTGGCACGCATCCAATCCGAAAAATCCGTGGTCTACCTTTGTAGTTATGAATCTGCTTTCTGGCGAAAATCTTTCTAAAAATTATGCGGACCGTTGGTTGTTCCGCGACTTGGCGTTTGGCTTGCAGCAAGGGCAGCGCGTGGCGCTGGTCGGTATCAACGGTGCCGGCAAAACGACGTTGCTACGCATTTTGGCTGGCTTGGAGCAGCCCGACACGGGCCTAGTGAGCGTGCGCAAAGGCATACGGGTAGCATTTCTGGGCCAGCAGCCGGTGTTCAACGAAGATCTGACGGTGGAGCAAACCATCTTTGCTTCCCAAAACGATACCCTGGCGGCCATTCGGGACTATGAGCACGTAGTGAACGACCCAAACCACAAGTCAGAAGACTTGCAGCGGGTAATGGAGCAGATGGACGCGCTTAATGCTTGGGACTACGAGGCACAGGTAAAACAAATTCTGGGGCGCTTGGGCATCCTAGGGCCGCTGTTGGATCGGCCGGTGCGGCAGCTTTCGGGCGGGCAGCGTAAGCGCGTAGCGTTGGCGCGTGTGCTCATTGAAGAACCCGAAGTTCTCATTCTCGACGAGCCCACCAACCACCTCGACCTCGACACCATTGAGTGGCTGGAAAACCGGCTGGCATCCCCTACCCTCACGCTGCTGATGGTCACCCACGACCGGTACTTCCTGGACAAGGTGGCCAACGAAATTGTGGAATTGGACCAGGGACGTGTGCACCGCTATCAGGGCAACTACTCCTACTTCGTGGAGAAGAAAGCCGAGCGCGAGCAAATGGAGGTGGCCGAAGTGGAAAAGGCTCGCAACCTGCTGCGGAAGGAATTGGAATGGATGCGCCGCCAACCCCAAGCGCGCGGCACCAAGCAGAAAGCCCGCATCGATGCGTTCTATGAAACGCAGGAGAAAGCCAAAACCAAGATTGGCGGACCGCAGCTGGAGCTATCGGTGAAAACGACCCGACAGGGCGGCAAAATCATCGAAGTCGAGCACCTGCACAAAGAATTTGGCGGCAAAGTGGTGCTGGACGACTTCAGCTACGTGTTCAAGAAAAAGGACCGTATTGGGCTGATCGGCCCGAATGGCGCTGGCAAGTCGACGCTGCTGAACATGCTCACTGGCAAGCTGCAGCCCGACTCCGGCATCGTGGATGCGGGCCAGACTACCGTATTTGGTTATTACACGCAGAACGAGTTGGAGTTCGACGAGTCGCAGCGCGTCATCGACATCGTGAAGGAGGTGGCCGAAGTGGTAGAAATGGCCAACGGTGATGTGGTCACGGCTTCGCAATTCCTGCAGCACTTTCAATTTCCGCCGGCTCAGCAGTACACGCTGGTAAGCAAGCTGAGTGGAGGCGAAAAGCGTCGCTTGCAACTGCTACGCGTGCTGATCAAGAACCCGAACTTCCTGATCCTTGACGAGCCGACCAACGACCTCGACATCATCACGCTCAATATCCTCGAGGACTTTCTGCTGAACTTCACCGGCTGCCTGCTCATCGTATCGCACGACCGGTACTTCATGGATGCCCTGGTTGAGCACGTGTTTGTGCTGGAGCCCGGTGGCCAGATCCGGCAATTTCCCGGTAACTACACCGACTACCGCGAGTGGCAAAAGGAAAACCAAGCTGAGGAGTATGCGCGGGAGCAGGCCCGTACGGCCAAGGCTGCAGCTGGCGTCGCCCCATCAGCCGTGCCGGTAGCCGCGCCCAAACCTGCCGGCAATAAGCGCAAGGCTACTTTCGCGGAGAAGAAAGAGTACGAGCAACTGGAAAAAGACATCGAACGCCTCGAGACTCAGAAGCAGCAGCTTATTGCACAGCTAAATTCTGGTAATGGCTCCCACACCGAGCTAGCCGATTGGGCTGCTGACCTTAAGCGCACCGACGCCGAACTAGACGCGAAGGGCGAGCGGTGGCTGGAGCTGGCTGAGTTCATGGACTAGGCAATCAATAATTGCTGCAACGGCCCAGCACGGAACCTTTGGGTTTCCGTGCTGGGCCGTTGTTGTTATACTCCGTTGCTGCCATTGACGGCAGATATTATGGAACTGCCATAAACAAATAAGCTTACATCAATATTAGAGGAGCAACCTCTGCCTGTCCTTTGGCTTCTGTTCTGCGAATTCATTCTCACCCTACTCCCATCACTCATGAAAACGACTCGTCTTTACACTTTACTGCTTCTCGCACTGATTGGTGCCTTTTCCATTCAGGCCCAAGACAATAATGCTGTTCCTCCGGTTATCGGCACCATCGCCATTCCGGCCCAAGAAAAACCCAGCCCGGCAAGCACCGTGACGGGTAAGGCTGGCCAAGCCAACGTTACCGTCAAATACAGCAGCCCAGCCGTAAAGGGCCGCAAAGTTTGGGGTGAGCTGGTGCCCTACGGCCAAGTGTGGCGTGCCGGTGCCAACGAGGCTACTACCGTAACGTTTGATAAACCCGTAACCGTAGAAGGTCAGGCGCTGCCAGCTGGCACCTACGCCTTCTTTGTCATCCCGACGGAACAGAAGTGGACGGTAATCTTCAATAAGACGGCCAACCAGTGGGGCGCTTACAAATACGACCAGCAACAGGACGCGCTGCGCGTAACGGCCACGCCGCGCAAAGCAGCATCCATGAACGAAAGACTAACTTACGCCGTCACCAGCCCTGGCATTGTGATGCGCTGGGAAAACCTGGAACTGCCTGTTACCATTAAATAGAATCCTGATTCATCGGCGTTCTGCCTTCACACAAAGGCCCGCCTGCTGTACAGCAGGCGGGCCTTTGTGTGACTTGCCGTTGAGGTAGGCCTTTGAGGTTTATCATTCTAAGCCTGAATCAAATCATGAAGAAAAACTAACCCAGCGCCAGCGCTGCCACTGCCCCCATTGCGTACGATATGCACGCCCGACGGCAGTCTGGCCTGTAGGCCTAGCTACAGCTTTCCGGCTGGCTCTCGGATAGTTTTATGACTTGGCGATAGAATTCAATAGGCGCCCCTCGCGGCTTTAATAAAGGCCGAGCGCCCCCAGATGCATTGCTAAAGGTGCTTTCGGCCGCTCCGCCTCAGGAAAGGCGCTTTATTGGGATGAACGGCTGCTCCTCTTGTTGCTCACTGCAGCTCCGTTGGCAGCATAAAAGCCCCGTCTGCCGTAGGCTGAAACTCAATAGCCCGAACAATGGCATGCAAGGGTATCGGGCCGAATACATGTGCAAAGTATTGCTGCCGAGCGGATGCCCACTCTCGCTTTACTTCCACCCCTGCGGTTTGTAGTTGTGCTTCATCTATTTCCAGCAACACCACATCGGAGCGGCCGTGGTAGTAGCGGTTAGCCGTTTCAAGCAATTGATGCCGTTCGGAAGTATGAACGAAGCCTTCGGCCTGTAGGTCGGCGCTGGCGAAGAAACCTGTATGCTGGGCCTGCTGCCAATCAGACAGTTCGGCGACGCGGTAAAGCATTTATTGGAAAGCAAGAATTGAAAATTCAGTCAAGGGCCGCCAGAGAACTGGGGCTAACGTGCGCTGATAAGAACAAGCAAAAAGGAGGACTAACAGCCGCAGCCATCAGTCCTCCTTCTGAATTCTTCGTTCTCAAAATTCAAATTTCTACTAAGCTTTCCACAGCTCTATTTGCTTGGCTTTTGTATTGAGCACCAAGCGCGTAGGACTGGGCAGCAGCACGAGGCGCACCTTGCCGGGGTATTTCTCCGAATCGACCCATACGCCGTCTTCGGAAGTCAACTCAGGGCCGCCGGGCAGGTAGGCGGTGGGCAGCAGCACATCGGTATCCGAACCTAGTTCGCCGTGCACTTTCTCCAGCGCGGCCTCCAGGAACTCCCCATACTCCTCGTTGAAGTCGTCTTCGAGGTCGTGCAGTTCTTCCTCTACGTCGTCGTAGCGGGCGTCGCTGTAAGCGAGCTTGTGCAATTCGTGCTTCTTGGTCAGCAGGGCCGCAAGGGCTTTGTTCAGAGCGTTGGTATCCATAGGCTAGAAAGACGGCCGGCACGGCTGCACGGCTGAGAAGGCAAATTTGGGAAAGATTCAAGAAAACGCATTCGTCGGGCACGAATTACCCCGAAACAGTATTTTTACCGAAGTATTCCCCCGACACCTCATTTTTCCACCCGAACCTCGCTCCTACGCATGGAAACGATGACCCCGGCCGCCGCGGCCACTTCTGTAAGCACTGACTTCTTGCCTCTTAACGGCACCGACTACTTAGAGTTTTATGTCGGCAACGCGAAGCAGTCGGCCTATTTTTATCAGGCCGCCTTTGGTTTTGAGTTGGTGGCTTATGCCGGCCCCGAAACCGGTGTCCGCGACCGGGCTTCCTACGTACTGCAGCAAAACAAGATTCGGCTGGTGCTCACCACGTCGCTACTGCCCGACTCCGACATCACCCGCCACGTAGCCCAGCATGGCGACGGCGTGAAGGTGATGGCCTTGTGGGTGGACGATGCCCGCAAATCATTTGAGGAAACCACCAAGCGGGGTGCCAAGCCGGCCTTCGAGCCTTACACCATCTCTGATGAACACGGCGAAGTAACGCTGGCTGGCATTTACACTTACGGCGAAACCATCCACACCTTCGTGGAACGCTCCAAGTACAACGGCCCGTTCCTGCCCGGCTTTATGGCTCGTACCAGCAATGTGCCACAGGGAAGTCCGGTAGGCCTACAGTACGTTGACCACTGCGTAGGCAACGTGGGCTGGGGTGAAATGAACCAATGGGTGAAGTTTTATGAGGACGTAATGGGCTTTAAGCTGCTCATCACATTCGACGACGACGACATCTCGACCGAGTATTCAGCCCTGATGTCGAAGGTGGTATCGAACGGCAACGGCTACGTGAAGTTCCCGATCAACGAACCGGCTGAAGGCAAGAGAAAGTCGCAAATCGAAGAGTATCTCGACTTCTACCACGGCGCTGGGGTCCAGCACATGGCCCTTATCACCCACGACATCCGCTCGACCGTAGCCGAACTGCGCCGCCGCGGCGTGGAGTTCCTAACGGTCCCCAACACCTACTACGACGACCTGCTGGAGCGCGTGGGCCACATCGATGAGGAACTAGATTCGCTAAAGGAGCTGAACTTGCTGGTAGACCGCGACGAGGAGGGCTACCTGCTGCAGATCTTCACCAAGCCCGTGGAAGACCGCCCCACGGTGTTCTTCGAAATCATTCAGCGCAAGGGCGCCAAGTCGTTCGGCAAAGGCAACTTCAAGGCCCTGTTCGAAGCCATTGAGCGGGAGCAGGCGCTGCGCGGCAACCTGTAAATAAGCCCACTCCATCGGCTCACTGAGGCCACGACCGTTCCGGTCGTGGCCTTTTTGTTTGAGGAGGCTGCGGCCATGGCCTCACACGATTATGTTATTGATCCTTAAGCATCCTAGCCGTTGTTTTGGGCTGGCTTTCAAGCGCAGCTTTTTTCTGCATCAAAACCTCCGTTAGGTCATTGCGAATCAGCGCGCCTGCAGCTTTGGCAAACCGATCTTCACTTCTTATTCCTTTTCTGCTATGAAACATTTCTTCCGAAAAGCCAGCCTGCTTGCGTTGCTCGGCATGGGCCTTAGTGCAAGCAGCTACGCCCAGCGCGGCGGTACTTTCCTAGGCTTCACCAAAAACGAATCCGATAAAGTATCGGTCAACCTGGCTGCCCCCAGCGGCCCTTTCACCCTGGAGGCGTGGGTGTACTACAATGGCGCATCGTTCAGAAATGGGGGGTCCTACAATACCGTTTTGGAATTTGGCAACGACTCTGACTGGTTTGGCGTCAATGGCAGCGGTGAAGTGGAGCTGTACGGCGTGGTGCAGGGTGGCGCAGTACCGGTGCGCCAGTGGGTGCATGTGGCTTACACCTGGGATGGCACCACCAGCCGCCTGTACCTCGATGGCACCCAAGTAGCCTCAACCATCGAAGAGCCCCGGCAATCGGGCACTACGCTGGGCATCGGCTACAACTCCGGCGACTCTGGCTGGCAGGGTTACATCGATGAGGTGATGGTGTGGAATGTGGCTCGTACGGCGGCTCAAATCCAAAGCGACCGGACCAATGGAAACACGACGCTGTCGTCGGCGCTGCTCGCGTATTTCAAGTTCGACGAGCCTGTGCTTACCGACCAAACGGTGATAAACAGCACCCTGCCTGGCGCACCCAATGGCGTGTTTGGTTCCACCGTTGCCGTTGAAACCAACGACCCAATCCGTACCAATGCCATCGTTAACTCCTCGCGCAACCAGACTGCGGAGGACGTAGCCCAACTGCAGACCGCGTTTCCCAACCCGCTCGCGGCAAACAGCACTATTCCTTTTGTATTGAAGCGGGCCGGCCACGTACGTTTGAGCTTGCTCGATATCAATGGTCGCGAAGTAGCTATGCTGCTGGACGAAACCCGCGCTGCGGGCAATCATGCCGCCTCTTTGCAAAGCAGTAAGCTAGCCGCTGGAATTTATGTATGCCGGTTGGATGTCGATGGCCAACGCTTTACCCAACGCGTAGTGGTTCAGTAGTCCTAACCGACAAGCCCCCTCCAAGCAAAACGCCCCCGGTCATACTGACCGGGGGCGTTTTGCTTGGGGTGCTAACCAACGCCAGAATATGTGACGCAGTGTCAGATAGCCGTTGGGCTTGTCCCAAACTGCTGAAGTTCGCCGTGCTGAGTAAAGACGGGGAACAGAAATTAGCTCCTCAACGCCGTGCCTGCCCCCTTTACTGTGGGGCAGCTCAAACTTCTCAGATACCACATGTCGGGATACCCCTAAAAATGACCGTCCTGCTGAAGCCACGCCTTGGATTTGGCAAGGCTAGCTCAGCAGGACGGCTTATCAGTTTCCTCCGCCTGGTGCGGAAAGCAGATGTTTATTTAGATCCTACCAATACCCCGCTCACGAAGTAGTTACCGGACTCGGTTTGCAGGTTGTATACAATGGAGGCCGAGCCCACTGACTGTCGGTCACTGAGATGAGTGATTCCTAAGCCGTTGGTATGCAGTTGCAATACGTCATCAGAAGGCTGCAATT
The DNA here is from genome assembly GCF_058932745.1 of Hymenobacter sp. FMD4. Lineage (NCBI taxonomy): Bacteria > Pseudomonadati > Bacteroidota > Cytophagia > Cytophagales > Hymenobacteraceae > Hymenobacter > Hymenobacter sp. FMD4. The sequence continues at coordinate 46,908 of NZ_JBZYWH010000020.1, read as the reverse complement.
GATCGGCACGCAAAGCTTGGCCATCGGCTGTTACCACGGGGTGATTGGGCGTCAGAACCAATTCCGCGACATCCTTGGCAGAGCGCTCCGGCGCTGCATCCAAGCTTGCATACACGGCGGGCGTACCAATGGTTAGTTGCACCAGCGGGTAATCCTTTTCATCGTGAATATCCAACCGCTGCACACGCACAGGCTTTAGCTGGCCAGTAGTAGCATCATAGCCCAAGACCTTCATGCCCACCCGGATTTTGCTGATAGGTACTTGGCGGCCGTTGGGCAATGTGACGCGGGCGTAGGCCGGGAAGCATACGGCCAGCTCGCACTGGAAGGGCTTGTCGTAGGAAGCCTTCAACTCCATGTACTGCTTGTTCAGCTCGTACAGTTCGGCCGAATAATCCGCCACTTGCTTTACCATGCCCAACATCATTTGCTGACCACCGGCTAGCGTGGCAATGAGCTGCTTTTCGTCGGCACGCTGAATGTCGTCGCCGTAATGAATCTTGGCCAGCTCGGTTTGAAAAGGCGTGACGCGGGCCTTCAACGTCGTTTTGTGCGTGCGCCAGGCTTCGTTGAGTTGGGGCAAGTACTTGCTCATCAGATCGAGGCGGCGCTTGAGGTACTGGCGAGTTTCGTCGTACACCAGCTGCTGACCACGGCAGTCTCCTTCCCGGGCTTCGGGCTTGCGTTTGGTTCGCCACTCTTCCTGCGCAGTGTTGAGGTCGAGCTGAAACTGCTGCTGCAGGCGCGCGAAGCCCGTCGGAGCGTTGATGTTGCTGGCCATAGCACTTACCATTTGACTGTGCGCTTCCATGGCTGCCGTCGTCACCATGGGGCCGGGATTGGCGGGGCGGACGTTGCCCCCGATGGCTTTCATGCGGCTCTCATCGAGGCCGTGTTTGCGCATGAGCTGCGCCATGTACGCATCCTGCTCGGCCACCGACTTCTTTTCCCAGGCTGTCCGAAACGCAGGACTCTGCATCTGCTTCATAAAATCGGCTTGTGCGGCCTGAAAGGCGGGGTCTTGCACCATACGCTGCTGCGAGGAGCCAGGCGTGGCCATCTGGGCCTGCATAAACTGCGCTTTTTCAGCGTCGCTCATCTTGGCTAGCTTAGCCTGGAACGCGGGGTCCTGCATCTGCTGGGCCAATTGGGCCGCTTGCGCATTGTAGCCGGGCATGGCGGCCCCGTTCTGCTGCATGTAGGCCATCTTTTGCTGATCGGTCATTTTACCGACGCCGTCAGCTGTGGCCTTTTGGCTGAATGCCTGCTGCGCCGACTGCTGTTTCGCTTGTTCGGCCGTCCGCGCAGCCCCAATGCTGTTGTGCAGCTGGCCGAGCTGCCGTTCCAGCTCGGCAAAAGCCGCCGGCTGCTTAACGGCGCTGCTAAAGGCCGTGGGCGGCGCGGGCACCTTATCAAAGAGCGGCAGCACATCGGTCTTCACGGGCTTCTGAGCGAAAGCTACCGCAAAGGGAAGCACCACTAGCAGCGCCACCAGCAAGAACATCAACAGGCTGACCAGACGGTGAATCGTTTTCATAGCGGGTAAGAAAAGGGAGTTGGAACGGTAGCGGAGAAGCGAATGGGCAACCCAATTTGCCGGAAGACTAATGACCGAGCTGGCACCAAGCGTTTGCGGCTGCAAGTGCGGAAAAAACTCGACGCCGCTCAATCGCATGATAATGTGAACATTATCCTACCCAAGCTCTTTTGTGTCCAAACTTCCCCTTTCTTTGACGTAGAAACTCCCTCTCGAACTTTCGCACATATGGCAATTACACCCGACGTACAGCGCAAACTCAGCACCTGGCTTACCGGCAACTACGACGACGAAACGAAGACTGAAATCCGCCGCCTGCAAGACAGCGGCGACGACGAAGCGCTGAACGACGCTTTCTACCGCGACCTGGAATTTGGCACCGGCGGCCTGCGCGGCGTCATGGGTGTGGGCTCCAACCGCATGAACCGTTACACCCTGGGCATGGCTACGCAGGGCCTCTGCAACTACCTGTTGCAGCAGTTCCCCGGTCAGGAAATCAAGGTGGCCGTGGCCCACGACTCGCGCCTGAACTCGCGCACCTTCGCCGAAACGGCGGCCGGCATCTTCTCCGCCAACGGCATTAGGGTATACCTATTTGAAGACCTGCGCCCCACGCCTGAGCTGTCGTACACCATTCGCCACCTGGGCTGCCAGAGCGGCGTGGTCATTACGGCCTCGCACAACCCCAAGGAGTACAACGGCTACAAAGTCTACTGGAACGACGGTGCCCAGGTAGTGGCCCCGCACGACAAGAACATTATCACGGAAGTCAACGCCATTCAGAGCGTCGACGAGGTGAAGTTTACGGCCGATCAGGCGCGCATTCACCTGATCGGGACTGATATCGACGAGGCGTACCTGAATGAGGTACAGAAGCTAAGTATCAACCCCGAAGCCATCAAGCGCCAGCACGACCTCAAAATCGTGTACACGCCGCTGCACGGCACGGGCATCACCATGGTGCCGAAAGCCCTGCAGCGTTTCGGCTTCGACAACATTCACATCGTGGCGGAACAAGCCACGCCCGATGGCAATTTCCCCACCGTGAAGTCGCCGAACCCGGAGGAGAAAGTGGCTATGCAGATGGCCCTGGATCAGGCCAAGCAGCTCGATGCCGATATCGTTATTGCCACTGACCCCGACGCGGACCGTGTGGGTATCGGCGTGAAGAATACGCAGGGCGAATGGGTGCTGGTGAATGGTAACCAGACCGCCGCGCTGCTCACGCACTACCTCGTATCGGCCCGCGAGCAGGCCGGCAAGCTGGACAAGGAGAAGGACTACATCGTGTACACCATCGTGACCAGCGACGTGCTCGGCGACGTGGCCCGGCACTACGGCATCCGTTCCTACCAGACGCTGACGGGCTTCAAGTACATCGCCGGCATCATCCGCGAGTTGGAGGCCCAAAACGAAGGCCACTACTACATTGGCGGCGGGGAGGAAAGCTACGGCTACATGATCGGCGACTTCGTACGCGACAAAGATGCCGTATCAGCCTGCTGCCTGATTGCCGAAATGGCCGCGGCTGCCAAGGACCAGGGCCGCACCTTGTACGAGGAAATGGTGCAGATGTACCGCACCTATGGCCTGTACAAGGAAGACCTCATCTCGCTGACCAAGAAAGGCCAGCGCGGCGCCGAGGAAATCCAGGAAATGATGGCTCAGCTGCGCCAGAACCCGCCCGCTTCGCTTGGCGGCTCGCCGGTAGTGCAGCTGCTCGATTACCAGCAGCAAGTGGCCCGCGACCTGCGCAGCGGCCAGGAAACGCCGCTGGACCTGGAGCGCTCCAACGTGCTGCAATTCCTGACCGAAGACGGCTCCAAGGTGTCGGCCCGCCCCTCCGGCACCGAACCCAAGATCAAGTTCTACTTTAGCCTGAAGCAGCCGAATTTCGGCTCCGATGGCTCATTTGAGGAGGCGCAGCAGCAGCTAGACGGCCGAATTCAGCAGATCATCCAGGAGATGCAGCTGCAGTAAGGAAGCCCTCCTAATTGCTTTCCAAAGCCCGTAAACGCAGGTTTACGGGCTTTTGCTTTTCCAATCGGTTGCTACTTTTATCGCTCCAACTCTTACCCCGTTCGATTTGTGCGACGTTTTCTTTTCCTTACCTCAATTCTGTTAACCTCCTCCGTCGCACTGGCGCAACGTTTCGCTTCCGATTACCTAGTCACGCAAGCCGGCGACACCTTGCGTGGGGAGGTAGAGCTGCATCGTTATGAGTCCGTGCGCTTGCACCGCAAGGGCTTGCCCACGGCTACGTTTACCCCGACTGAAATGGTCAGCTGCGGCAATGCCAAAGGGCCGTACTTAGTCAGCCGGACCGTGGGAGCGCACGGCCGGCGGCAGCTACTAGCTCCGTTGGTGGAAGGTCCCACACGCCTATATCTAGCCGAAGACGCCGACCGCAAGAACCGCTTCTTTGTGCAGCCCGCCGACTCGGCATACGCCGTGGAGGTGCCGCCCGTCACCGCGCGCGTTACGCTGCTGCGCCTGCTGCCTGGTTGCGCCACGCTCGACTTTGCCTACAGCGACATCGAGCGGCGCTACCCCTACACTCCCATCGGTATGACGCGCTTAGTGCAGGCCTACGACGCCTGCCGCCACCCTGAGCAACCGAGCAGGGCGGTAAAGTCTATCGGTGGGATCAGCACGCAGTTTGGGGTTAGAGCCGGGTTGAATACTGCCCGCTTCCTGCTGCCAGCCTCTATTGGCACCGGCTCCCTGGTACTAAACGTTGGCTACCAAGCGGGCGTAGTGATGCATGTTGCGACGAAAACCCGCCTTTCGATGCAGGCCGAACTAGTTTATGCTCACCTGCGCAATCTGCACCGGCCAGTTCAGGTTCCCAATGGCTTTGCTTTCTACACTACCACCCGAACCTCGGACATCCGGCTTTCTCAGTTACAAGTTCCCCTCCTATTCCGGTATACATTGGGCAGAAACTCCATACGCCCTTATCTAAACGCCGGAGCGAACATTGGCTATAATCTTTTCAACCGCTCCGAGACTATCTACAAAAACTCGCATCAAGCCGAGTCTACCCGAGTGCCAATGGCGTTGCCTTGGAAAGCAAGTATTGGAGTTGCCGGTGGTTCAGGCGTATCGATTCAAGTCGCGGGGCTTCCAGAGTTCAATGCTGAACTTCGGTTGATTCAACATTCCGCCGAAGCCAATGATCAGACATGGGCAAAACAGCGCGTTCTGCGTTTGGATTTTGGAGTGATGCTCTAAGCTTATAGTGCAGCTGCAGTAATCCTCTTCGCGCCAGCATTAATTGGAATCTGGCACCTAACCCTAAAGTCTAGGCGTCGCTGCTCAGGCTTTCCTTTACCTTTGTACAAGGTTCAGCTACTTGTAACTCATCTACCCCTGCTTTATGCCTCACTTTTACGTACTAGTTTGCTTTATATTCTTAAGCGTAAATGCAGCAGCACAAGGTCTTCCTGGGTATGTAATTAACTTGGCAGGCGACACTCTCCGCGGCAATGTGCAGGAAAAGTCAGATGGGCGTGTTCAGTTGTACCAGCAAGGGGGTGAATTACCTCAGGTGTATCGGGCACAACATCTGCGTGGCTATGGAGTAGGACGCAACCCCTTGGTGCGCAGCTTCATCGTGCATCTTTCCAATGGCAGTGACTCGGCTCGGTTTGCGCTACCCATCCTTACCGGCACTGCTAGCTTATATTCATTTACCGACGAAAGCGGTCAGCTCCTGCGTCCATCTGCGGCCGATACGCTCTACGAGCTGACGGCTGTGAATTGGCATGTGGTATTTCACCGGTACCTAACTGTCTGCCCTACCTTACAACAAACCGATCCGAAGTTGATAGGCCTGGCGTTTAACCCTGCGAACTTGGAGCAGGTGCTGAAGCAGTACAATAAATGTGTGGATGCGCAATGGCAGCACCGCCCGAGCCCATCAGCACTTTCGCAACGGGGCTTTGCAGTCAGGATAAGCGGCTACCGCCGTTTCTTCTCCGAAGCCGGCATTTACGGGCAGTGCTTTAACGGTAAAGGAGTGCAGGTAGGCGGTGAATGGACTAGTGTACGTACCACAGGTTTGCAGACGAGCATTCAGCTCAATTATGGGGTAGAAAGACTGCAGTCCACAGTATACGATTTTACAACTAGCCCTTCCTCTCCCACCGACCAACGAGAACGAGGCCAAGTAAGCATTCTGACGGGTGTAGCTACTCTAGGCAAGCGCTGGGCTGTATGTTCTAAGGCTTATGTGACGCTCGGTTCAGGTTTGGGGCTCGATTACGTGCTGCTTGGCCAATATGTAACTCAGCAGCGCGCAGCCAATAGCGCAGAAGCCTTCCGTACAACTGTTTTGGAGCAGCAGCGCGGTGATGCTTCCCCATTTTTGTCGGTGTATGCCGGCCTAGCCTTGCCCATAGCCTCACACAAGGAAATACGCCTTAATGGCTATTACGAAGGGTTACTACCCTACTTACACCTGACCGGTAGGTGGGGCATTCAACTCGCTTACTATATGTATCAAAGGTAGTCCTGCTCACAACCGGGTGCATTACCCGTTAACTACCCTAAACCACTTCCATTCGTTTAAAGCACTGGGGGCCGACTGCGCTTGGATGTGTAGTACAGAAAGCTACAGCCGCACTCCGATACCTGGCCCCAACAGGAAAAACCAGTCTTTCTTCGAAAGCAGATAACCGCCGCCTAAGTACAGCGGGAAGGTAAGCTTAGCCTCGCGACGTGTGGGGTATACCGACCCTAAGATTACTAAGCCTAGGTCGCGGTTTGCGTTGTCACTCAGGTTGAAAGCATTGATGGCGACGAAGCCGGCACCCACTTTATACGGGCGCAGGCGGTTAATTTTCTCCGGGTGATAGAAGCTGAACTGGGCCAGGGTCGCCAACGAAATACCCCCGAATGAACTGTAGCCCGATTCGCTTAAGCGCTTCGTAAGCAAACCGGCCGGAAAGCTCACGTCGATGTCAAACTTAAACTTGCGCTTCAGCACTAGTTCCACCGTTTGGGTGTAGCCCGGCTCGCTGTACTGCGTGGCATTGTGCTTCACCGTCACAATGATGCGGCTCCAATCGTCGAGGTCGTAGGTTTTGCGGGAAAGGATGGTGTTCAGGCTGAGCGGGTCAGTGCGGCACTGCTTGTCCTGGTAAAAGGCGGCGCGGGGCGAGTTGTCGCCGGGGCAGATGAGCACATTATCGATGTTGCGCATCTCCACCAATTCGCCCTTACTATTCAGGGTACGAATCTCAAACGAGAGGTACTGCTTGCCAAAGAGTTGCCGGTCCGAATCGATGCCGGCGGGGTTAAAGTTGAACACCACGTCGCGCACGGTGTGGTCGTACAGAATCGGTCCGCCCAGGCGCGTAATCTGCCGTGCCGATTCGCCGTAGCTCACTGATATAAAGTCCAGCGCGTGCGGGCGTTGGAATTCGCGCACACTTAGCGAAAAGCCCGTCGGTTGGCCGGCGTTGTAGATGATGCTTTTGCGCTTGTCGTACGTCACGGGCACCTGCACGCGGTATACCGTGCGCGTATCGGTACGCACAGCCGAATCGGAAGGAATAATCTGCAGATCCTCGAAGTGGAAGCGGGCTTTCTGCAGCCCCTCCCCTTCTAGGCGCACGTCCACCGTTTCGCCGGGATTCACGTTCAGCGACGACGACCAGTCGCCGCCGCGGTGCAGTACCTGCACGCTGCTGATGGTGGTTTTGGGCGTGATGTCGAGGTTGGTGATGTACTGGGCCTGGTCGTTGAGCTTGATGTAGAGGTAGCCTTCGGTCTGGCGGTGCGTGTTGTAGGGGCGCAGGTAGCACAGCACCCGGTCGTTGCTGAGGTACTGGCGCGTGTAGAGCTCGGCGATAAGTGAGCCGCCGGGCTCCTCCTGATCTTCGAGGCGATAGGTACGGCGCAAATCGAAGGAACGGCCGTTGTCCAGAATCAGCTCCACGCCCCGGCGACGGTTTTGCTCGTCCAGCGTTATGCTACGTTTATCGGGCGAAAGAAAGCGCAGACGCGAGGCCTTCACCGTAAACTCATAGCGCAACGGAGGCAACTGATAATTCAGCTTACCGCCGCTCTGCAGCAGGGGCCGTTCGGTTTGCAGCTTCACTACCAAAGTGCGTCGGCCCAGCTGATTAGGCAGCACGTGCAGCCGCAGGGTGCCGCTGGCTTCTCGGACAAGCCGGTAGTCAAATTCTGCCTCGCGCACCCATTCCCCGGTGGCGCGCACGTTGCGCGGGTTGGAGCTGGTCAGCTCAAATACTTTTTCCTCCCCCACGTACAGTTCTTCATCGACGCGGCGCAGGGCTACGGTGGTTCGCGCTACGGGCAGCAGGGGCACTACATCGCGCGTGGGCTCCTGGCCGGCTACATCGGCGGGCTGCTCCACCACTAACCGGATAAACTGCGCGTTAGTAAGGTCGTTGAATTTCAGGCGCGTGCGGTACGAGCCATCGGCTTCGAGCGTGAGCGAGTCGAGTTGCTGAAAATCAGCGGAGCGGCGCAGGCGCAACGGGCGCTGCCCCGGCAACTTAGCTTCGGGCTGCAGGCGCAATTCCACTGTCTCATCGTCGCGCCGAAACCAGAAGAACATGGTCGGCTCACCTTGCACGACGACGGTGTGCCGGCTCAGCTGATAAGTAGCCGTGTCGGTCCGGATGGTGACGTCGCGCAGCAATGAAACTTGTGCTTTAGCCGTTACGGGCAGCAAAAACAGCAGGCCAAATAGCCCACCCAACAGGCGGAGAACAGAATTGAAGCGCACGATGCAGAACCCAAGCGCAGCCAATGGTTTCTAGCTGCGCAATTCGGGGGCAAAGTTCAGCCCTTCAGCCGGGAGCTGCAATGAAACGTCCCTTAAAAAGTGCAAAGTCTCTGTATCAGCCTAGCATCGGCTATAGCTTCTGCTTCCGAATCGTTAGAATAAACAGCACCATCAACCAAAAAGCGGTGGCGCCTAGCCCCCACCAGGTCACGGCCGGGAGGCCTCGGTAGTAAGGCATCTGATCGGCGGGGTAACGCCCGAGCAGCGACAGGCCCGAGAACAGCAGAAAGGCAATGGCCAGTAGCGTGATAATGGTGCGCGACACCAACCGCTCGGCAGTGCTTAGCAATGGCCCGTAGCCCGACAGTTGTGCCTGCACCCGCAGGTCGCCTTTCGACAGCTTGCGCACAATCTGCCGCACATCCGTCGGCAAAGTATACATCAGCGCCAGCAGCTGCTGTCCGGTGTGTTGCAGCTCCGTGGTGACATTCGAAACGGAATACTGTTCCAGAATCAGCCGCCGGCCGTAAGGGCGCACAAACTCAAACGTATTGAAAGCCGGGTGCAGCACCTTGCCGATGCCTTCGAGAATTACCAAGGCCCGCAAAATCAAAAACACCGAGCCCGGCACCTGCAGCTTGTAGCGATATATCACGTGCTGCAGCCGCTCGGCCAAGGCGCTCATGCTCATCTCCTTTACATCCAGCCCAGCAAAGTCGTCAATAAGCAGTTGCAGGTCAGCCTCAAAGGTGCGCATGTCTTGAATATCGGCGGTGAGGGCCAGCCGCCGAAAGTTCAGCGCCATGCCGCGGGCATCTTGCTGGCCCATGCTGATGAATACGCCCGCAAAGGCGTATTTCTGCTGCTTGGTGAGGCGCCCCACCATGCCGAAATCGATGAGTACAATGGTGCCATCGGGCCGCACGAGCACGTTGCCGGGGTGCGGATCGGCGTGGAAGATGCCGAACTCGAATATCTGCGTCAGGTAGATATCCATGCCGGTTTCAGCGACGATGGCCGGGTTCAGCTTCCAGCGCAGCAGTTGCTCCTTGTCCGTGATTTTGCAACCGCTCACAAACTCAATAACCAAGATCTGCGCCGTACTCAGCTCGCGGTAGGGCTTGGGCACGTAGAAGGTCTGGTAATCGGCGTAGAGCTTGCGAAACTGCTCCATGGCCCGCGCCTCGGAAGTGTAGTCCAGCTCCTGCATCATGCTCCGCTCGAACGCTTCCACGATGTCGCGCGGGTTGGAAAGGCCTTGCTTGCGAAGGTAGCCTCCGGTGAGGCGTACCAACTCGCGCAGCAGGCTAAGGTCGGTCGTGACTTTGTCCCGGGCATCGGGCCGCTGCACCTTCACCACCACTTCGGTACCATCGATGAGACGGGCGCGGTGCACCTGCCCGATGCTGGCCGAGCCCAGCGGCACCTCATCAAACTCGCTAAACACTTCCTCCAAGGGCCGCCCCAGTTCCCGGGCTACTATTTGCCGGGCTACTTCGGTGCTAAAAGGCGGCACGTTGCTTTGCAACTTGGCAAACTCATCCACCAAGGCCTGCGGAAGCAGGTCAGCCCGGTTGCTGAGCACCTGCGCCAGTTTGATAAACGTAGGCCCCAGCTCTTCGATGACCATGCGCACCCGTTCCCAGCGCGACATTTCGAATACGGACTGCTCACCGTGCTGCCAAGTGAGCCGGCGGCCGTTCGGCACCAGCCGCCGCAAAGCGGTGGAAGTCACAGCATCCTCGAACCCGTAGCGCAATAGCACCTCCGCCACTTGACCGATGCGGCCGAGGTTGGACATCGTATTTTTGAACATTGTCGCCAAAGTCGGAAAAAAACGGGTGCGGCGCACTTGCCCGCCCGCGGGGAGCAACAAAAGAAAACCCCGCTGGCACCGGCCAGCGGGGTTCTTTTAGCTATAAGCTGAAATTAGGAGTTGTCGGCGGCAGTATCCGTAGCAGCAGCGGGGGCAGCAGTCGACTTTTTGGCCGAACCGCCCTTGCTGCCAGCAGCGGCTTTCTTGGCCGTCGTCGAGGCACCTTCAGTTTTCTTGGCTGTGCTGCTAGCAGCCGATTTGGTGGCGCTGCCTGCGCCCGACTTGCTGGTAGTGGCTTTCTTCTCACCGGTAGCGGCGCTGGATTTGCTGGCAGGACCTTTCACTGCACGCTTCAGCTCCTCAACTTCTGCGTCGGAAGCTACGCCCATGCCCTTCATCACGCGCTTGGCGATGCTGTTGATTTGGGTCTCGAACTCCTTGCGCTTGGTGTCGGTGTTTTTCTGCAGGGCCTTGATGATGTTCTCGCCTTCCTGCTGCGAGAGTTTGTTTTCCTGCACCAGCTGATTGATGGTGTCCTGCACCCGGTCGTTGGTACGCGAAACAAAGCCAACGCCGGCGTAGATGAATTTCTTGAACAAATCTTCCATGACTGGGAAAAAATTGGGAGTTAAGAAAACCGGCGCGGCAAGCTTGGGGTGCTCAAAAGTAGTATGCATGCCGACTACCTGATGCAAACCTACAAAAAGGTAAATATTCAGGGACAATTGAGTGCCAATTTTTTGCAGAAAAAATCGGCAGCGTGATTCATCCGTCTAATACAGCCTTATGCAGCGGCACGCATGCGGCTGCGAAGCGGCTTTTCTGCCAATTTTCGATTTCTGTGCAGCGTAGCCAGCCGCTGTGCTTCTGCTTGGGCGCGCCACACGTTTTGAACAAAATCACTGGCCTGCACCAAGGCCAATTTGGCCTCCGGCATGGTGCGCCAGAACAGATGCCACCAATGCACCAACCCTTCAAACGCCTGCACCGTCACGGGCACACCCACGGCGCGGGCGCGGGTTGCCAACGTTAGGGTATCGTGATACAGCAGTTCGCCATCCGATACTTGCAGTAACAACGGCGGTAGGTTGTGCAGATCGGCGTACAAGGGCGAGAGTAGCGGGTTGGTTAGGGGCGTCTGGCCCGCGTACTGCTGCCCCCAAGCCCGTATTTCGAGGGCTTCCACGAATTTGGCTTCGTCGGGCAGGCTTTCAGCGGTGCGGGCGGCTCCGGGCAGGTCAAGGTCGGTCCAGGGCGAAAGGCATAGGGCAGCAGCGGGCAGTGGCTTTCCGGCATCGCGCAGGTATTGAAGCAGGGCCAGCACTAGCCCACCACCCGCCGAGTCGCCGGCCAGTATTACGTCTTGGGGTTGATAGCCCTGCCGTAGCAGCCAGTGCCAGGCCGCTACCGCGTCGTGCAAGGCTGCCGGAAAGGGGTTTTCAGGGGCCTTGCGGTAGTCAGCTGATAAAGCCCGCATGCCGCAGCGCTGGGCTAGTGCCCCGATGAAACCGCGGTGGGTATTCAGGGAACCCATTACGTAAGCACCGCCGTGCAAGTACAGCAGCACCCGGCTTTGGTCGGCACCTTCAGGCTCTATCCATTCAGCCACCACGCCTTCTTGGGCGGCGACGCGTTCAAAATGCACGCCCCAAGGCATAAACTGCAGCAAGGTGCTCACCTCTAGCCCAAGGCGTAGGCTATTGATGGTTGGGCGGCGACGCGCAATAGGTCCGGCCGCTGCCGTAAGCAGGCATTTGACCAGCTGGTGCTGAAACGAAGGCATGAGGTGGGGATGCGTAGGAAAAGAAAGCGGCAAGCATGGCCCGCCGAAGCTTGCCAAACGGGCAGCAGGCCCAAAGGTCCGTTGTCCAGACTACCAGTAGTTTAGGTGGTAAACGAGGGTAGCGGGTGCAGGGTTGATAAGGTACTGGTTTTTCTGCAGCGTTTTGTCTTTTTCCGCTGTCGTGTGTTTTTGAAAAGCATTACCCTTTACAGTCGTTGAGCTAACTAGGTGCTTGTCAAGGCTTTTATACAATACTAGGTGCCAGCCACAACTATAAGGGCTTGATTGATATCGAAAAATCCAAAATGACTTGGCAGTATGTGAGCCAGGAAAAGGCTGTGGCTAACCGTGCACTTTACAACATGTACTTCGCAAGTGTCGGAGGCTATTGGCCGGGCAGCTTCTGGCCGATGCGGTTTTTATAGTAACCGCGAATGGCAATAGGAATCCAGCCCAGGATGGGAATAAAGAAATTGATAACAAACGGGTTGCGCCACAGCAGGCGCAGCGTGGTGCCCCATCCGGTTAGCTTCATCTTAAAGCCTCGTTTGCCCTCTTTGGCGTAGCAACGTTCAAACTCATGAAAAATCAACGGCCAGAATGGCGGTAGGTAGAACGGGAAGTATTGCCGGTGCTCTTTCATGCGCTGCCACAGTTCCCGCCAGTTGTAAGGCTTCTGGCCGTATTGTGCCACGGCTGCATCCAGTTCCTGCTGCATCTGGGCTTGCACCCGCTCCGACAGCGCCACGAAATCCTCCCGGGTCAACTCTTCGAACGGCTTATCGACCCACTCATACGGCCGTACCCGACTGCCGAGCACAAAGGTAAGCTTGGCCGGAAAGGCCATGTAGAACATCCAAGGCTGCAAGATGATACCGATGAGCAGCAGCGTCATTGGCAGAAACGGTATACCGATTTTCTTGCTCCACTTGTTGATGCCTTCCCAGCTGTAGGCGTGGGGATTCAGGTACTCGCCGTTGACGGTGGAGAAGAGAATCAAATCGGTGCGGTGCTGAATGCTGAGGCGCACGGTGCTGCTGGCCAAACGCTGCAGTTGGTACTTCCGGTTGAATCCCTTCCCGATGCCCGGTACGCCCTCGGGGTACAGCATCAGGTTGTGGGCGGTGTAGTACATCATCGTCTCGAAGTTCAGCGTGGTGGCATCCACGCAGCCCGCGCGCTTCCAGAAGTCGCGCAGCAGGAAGGGGTTCATCAGGGCCGACTGCGAGAGTAGCGGGGCCGATAAAGGCCGGGGCACATCGGCGATGCTGGGCAGGCGGCGGTACATGTGCGACAGGGCCACCACAGCGTCCCAGGGAAAAGCCATGCCCGAGTGGTTGGAACAGAAGATCAGCGGCCGCGCCGGGTTGTTGCGCTCAGGATAATTCTCCACGAACCCCACTAGCTCTGAACGAAACCACACCTTGTCCAACAGCTCTAGCAGGTTTTCATCGATAGCCCGCACGAATTCCTCGTCGAAATAGTCGTGGTAAATATGTTGATTGGCCCGAATAGCGGCCGACGTAGGGGGCTGAGACGGGGCGGCGGAGATGGTGGCCGAGGACATCGGGACGGAACGCGACGAAGCTGGAAGAAGCCCCAAGCCTGATAGAGGGGTGTTCCAAGATACGGGTTTGCCCGATACGCGGGTACTCGCCCACGTCGTGCCCAGTGTTGGCTTTTGCCGCTTTGCGCTTAAAGCAGGCGCTTGAGCGTGATGCGGGCCACGTGCAACTCGCCATCGGAGCGGCGCACGAACAGCAGCAGCTGGCGGCCATCGTCGGAGTGCAGCAGGCGGCTGAGCTGGGTGAGCGACAGTTGGTGGGCCGGAGTCATGTTGACGGAAACAATCTCGTCATTGGGCTTGAGTTCGGCACGGTCGGCGGGCGAGCCGGGCTCGATGCGCTGGATGACGTAGCGGCGGTAATCGCGCCCCACGGCCATCAACTCCATGCCACACATGTCGTGTTCAAACGGGTCGCGAAAGAGTACATTAGGTTTCAACCACAAGCGGTTGTGTGGGTAATCGATGACTACGTGAAAGCGCTTCAGCAGCTCAAAGCCAATGTTGCCATTGCGCGGCACATCGGTACGGGCACGCACGGCCTCCTCGTCGGGAAACGAAGTGATAAGCGACTTTACGTGGTAGCGGCCGAGATGCAGGCCTTGCACCCGGCCCAGAAAACCATGCACATCGCCGCTCAGGCCCCGCCCGAGGTGCGTGCGCAGACGGCGCGGCGGCAACGCCAAGCGCTTGTCGGAACCGGTTTCGAGCGACAAGGCGTGGCCGGCACCGGTATCCAGAATTAGCTTTAAGGGCAGTTTGAGGGTGTCGTGGAGGACCACGTCGGTACGGATGTAGGGCTTGTCGCCTTCCAGCTCAAGCGGCAGGCTGGTCCAGCGCCGGCCGCGCGGAGCCCGAAAACGTTGGGGCTCGTGCAAGGTCAGCACCTGGTGCTCGGCGTCGACTTCCACCACGAAGCTGCGGAAAACATCGGCCCCCAGAATGCCGTGTACCGGCTGCCCCACGTAGCCCGACAGGTCGAAAATATCGTCGGAGAGCAGCAGCAGCGAAAGGTTGGGCGAAAGGGCTTTGCCGTCGATTTCTACACGTACGCTGTCGGTTCGAAAAGCAACCAACGGAGCCTCCTCTCCCACTCCGGCTACCAGGAAACGCTGCCCCAAACGCAGGTTGAGCGAATCGCGCAGGCGCGGATCGGTGATAAGCGAGGTGCCTACGCCGGTATCAAGCATGAAGTAGTAAGGACCGCGGCCGTTCAGCTTCACCGGCACCACGATCAGATTGCGCTGGAGCTCAAACGGGACTTTGGCTTTACCGCTCCAAGACCGAATCAGGCGAAAAGGCTGCACCTGCGCGGCAGCCTCTGTACTTACAAAAGCCACCAGAAACGCCGCCATGCATAGCCACCAGCCCAGCCGCACGCGGCCAGTCAGCAGACAACGACACGGGCGGAACGCAGCCATAGGATGGCAGATACGGCGAGGTAGAGGAAGACAGCGGAATAATATACAAAATCTACGGCGCGCTTCCCAATTCCTAGCCTTTTAGCGGCTCCCAAGTGCCGCGGGCATCGTAGTGCAGGAAGCCGCCGCCCACCGTCAGCGGGGCCGCCACGTTGTTGTGGTATAGCTGCCCAGTACCTAGGCCCTGGGCAAAGTCGCCCACGGCGTACTGTGCCGTAAACTGACTAATGGCATTCAGTCCCACATTGGATTCCAAGGCCGAAGTCATCCACCAACCCATACCGTGTTGCTGCGCCAAGGCTATCCAGCGGCCAGCAGCAGCCAGTCCGCCGAGCAAGGTGGGCTTCAGCACCACGTAGGCTGGCCGTACGGTTTGCAGCAGCTCCTGCTGGCGGTCGGGCTCGGTAAGGCTTATCAGCTCTTCGTCCAAAGCAATGGGTACGGGCGAACGGCGGCACACGTCGGCCAAAGATTCCCACTGCCCGGCCCGGATGGGCTGCTCGATGGAATGCAACTCGAATTCGGCCAGTTGGTGCAGCTTGGCTTCGGCTTCCTCGGGGGCAAAGGCGCCGTTGGCATCCACGCGCAGCACCAACTCGGCGGGGCCAGCCACTTCGCGGATGCTCCGCAGCAAGCTCAGCTCAGTAGCGAAGTCAATGCCGCCAATTTTGAGCTTGAGGCAGCGGTAGCCTTCCGCCAGCTTTTTGCGAATTTGAGTGCGCATGAAATCGGCGTCGCCCATCCACACCAGTCCGTTGATGGGCAGGCCAGCTTCGCCACGAGCAAAGGCGTTGTCGAAAAGCTGGTAGGTACCGCCCTGCTCCCAATCGAGCAGCGCCGTTTCAAGCCCGAAGCGCAAGGCTGGCCACTCCGGCTCGAGCAATTGCTCAACGTGTACGTCGGCAGAACTGCTAAATTCCTGCTCATTGAATTCGGCACAGAGCTGCTGCAGACGGCCTTCCATATCGGGCCGAAAGTCGGGGCTGAGGCCAGCCAGCGGAGCCGCCTCGCCGAGACCCACCCGGCCGGGCACTTGCGTATCGGTAAGGTGCAGGTACCAGGCCACGTGCTCAGTGAGGGCCCCGCGGGAGGTGCGGGCCGGAAAATTGAAGCGAAGCGGGCGGTGCGAGTAGTGCAGGCGCAGGGCCATGGGCAGCAGAATCGGGTGGGCTCAAATGTAAGCGCCGCGCCGCAGCTCCCAAGGAAGCAGCAGCACGGCGCTCAGCAGCTATTCAGCAATTTAGTCAATCACAGGGCCGGTGGTGGCTTCCGGGTCGCGGTTGATGGGTGAGCCGGTCTGGGCATCCTCAGTGTTATCGTCGCCGGTGATGCCGCCCAAGGCCGAAGCGGGCACATCCAGCTTTTCGCCGCGCTGCAGCTTTTCGCGCTCAAAGGCTTCCACCAACGAATCATCGATTCGCTCGCTCATACCGCTGCTGCTCTGGCTGCCGGGCGTGTTGGCGTTGTTGAGTTCATCAGGTTGTCCGGCTTCGCCGGCAGTATTTTTCTGTTGATCAGCCATAGCTGTAGGGTTCAGGTTAGTGGGAATGCCCGCAGGGGCTTTGCCAGGAATACGCGCAAAGCCAACCCAACGGTTACAGCACCGCCCCTGCCGGCCGGGGCCAACAGGGGCGGATGCGGAAAAGAATACCTCGGGGAAGGCCTACCGGTCTTCGCTTACGCTGCCGCCGCGGCTCTCACTGCCCTTCTCGGTAGGGCTGGTGCCGTAGTTGCCGGCTTGGCTTTGGTTTTGGCCCGAGCTGCTGTGGTCCTTGTTTAGCTCTTTGTTGATCTTGTCTTCCAAGTCTTTGCCACGGTCGGCACCTACGTGCATCTGGCTAGGAATGCCCGGCACACCGCTCTGCACCGACCGGCTTTGGTCGGTAGAGCCCATGTTCTGGGCCTGTTCGGAAGACTGAATGCTTTGCTTATCGCCCTGGTTTTGCGGGGCGTTCGGATCGTTTTGGCTGCGTTTGCCTTGCTGATTATTGGCCATCGTTGACAGGTGTTTGGGTTAAGAAAATAAACTTACCCGCGGCGCTGGGGCGGGCTCATCGATGGGGAACTGCTGCTGGCTTGGGCCTACAGTACAGCGCCAGCTATTTGCCGAGCAACTGGCCGGCGCCGCCCATCGATTACGCTATTTCTGTACGCCAGGCTTCCGGACACGGTTGGCTGATGGTGGAATTATTTCGCGGCCCAAAACGGCTAACCACATATTGGAAACCTGATATTTAGCTAGCTCAAGCGCCGCAAGCTGAGCAGCTACCAAGCCTTACCTAGCCGGTTTGCGTAGCTAAACGTTGGTTCTATTTGTTTCAGACTCATGAACGCTTCCGTTGCCGCCCCTGCTACTCAACTCGCTCAACGTTTTGCGGCCGTACGGGCTCAGACCGAAGCCCTATGCCGCCCGCTGCTGCCCGAAGACACGGTGGTGCAGCCGGTCATCGATGTAAGCCCGCCCAAGTGGCACCTAGCGCACACCACGTGGTTTTTCGAAACCTTTCTGCTCCGGGAGCACCTGCCCGGCTACGAGCTCTTTCACCCGCAGTACGCTTATCTGTTTAACTCGTACTACAACTCGCTCGGCTCCCGTGTAAACCGCGCCGACCGCGGCACGCTCTCCCGGCCGGCCTTAGCCGACGTATATAAGTACCGCGCTTACGTCGATGAGCACATGCAGCGGCTGCTAGCGCCTTACGCCGATGAGCCCGAAACGGCGCCGTTTGCCGAAGTACTGGAGTTGGGCCTGCAGCACGAGCAGCAGCACCAGGAGTTGCTTGTTACCGATATCAAGTACATCCTCAGCACCAATCCGCTAGCACCTTCCTACTGGCCCCAGGCCCCCGCTCCTGCCGAACGTGCTACGGCCACGCCCAACGCGGCTTGGCTACCGGTGCCGGGCGGCTTGGGCACCATCGGCTACCAGCCGGCCGCCGGCGACCCGGCTGGCTTCTGCTTTGATAATGAGCTGGGTGCCCACACGGTGCACATCGAGCCTTTTGAGATGCAAAGCCGCCTCGTCACCAATGCCAATTACCTGGAATTCATGGAAGCCGGCGGCTATACCGACTTCCGCTATTGGCTGGGTGAAGGCTGGGAACTGGTGCAGCAGGAAGGCTGGCAGGCCCCACTGTATTGGGTGCGGCAAGACGACGGCTCGTGGCAGCGCTTTACCCACCACGGTCTGCAGCCCCTGGACTTGGCGGCACCTGTCACCCACATCAGCTTTTACGAGGCAGCAGCCTACGCCCATTGGGCTGGAGGCCGCCTGCCTACTGAGCAAGAATGGGAGCTGGCCGCTCGCCACTTCGGGGCCGATAGCAGCGAAGGACAGTTCCTGGAAAGCAACCACTTCGACCCCATACCCCTGCCCACGGACGCTGCCGCCTCGCAGTGCCAGCAGTTGCTGGGCGAGTGTTGGCAGTGGACCTATTCGGCCTATCATCCTTACCCCGGCTACTCCCAAGCGCCTGGCGCACTGGGCGAGTACAACGGCAAGTTCATGATCAACCAAATGGTACTGCGCGGCGGCTCTTGTGCCACCCCGCGCAGCCACATCCGCGTCAGCTACCGCAACTTCTTCCACCCCGACAAGCGCTGGCAGTTCACGGGCATCCGGCTGGTTCGCTAGCCATTTGCCACTTCCCGCTGTTTAACCTCTGACCGCTCACCTGCCGCATTGCCTGTATGAAGACAACGAATCTGACCGCGCCCGCGCCGCCGGCGAAAACCACGCCAGCCCCCAGCGCCGCCCTGGCCCAGCACGTGCTGGAAGGCCTGAGCCGCACACCGCGCACTTTATCATCGATGTACTTCTACGATGACGCCGGCAGCCGCCTGTTCCAGCAAATCATGGAGCTGCCGGAGTATTACCCCACCCGCACGGAGTTCGGGTTGCTGACGCAGCACCGCCAAGCCATCAGCCAAGCCCTGGCCCCCACTGATGGTAGTGCGTTTCACCTGCTGGAGTTAGGCGCTGGCGACGGCCTAAAAACTAAAATACTGCTGCGGGAACTGCTCGACCGCGAGGTAGACTTTGCTTATGCGCCCGTCGATATATCGGGTTCCGCTCTCGAGGGTTTAGCTCAAAGCCTGCAAGCTGAGCTACCCACGCTCCAAGTGCAGCCGCTGGTAGCCGAATACACGCAGGCGCTGGCCGCGCTGCGCAGCCAGGCCGGTCGCAAAGCCGTGCTGTTCCTGGGCTCCAACATTGGCAACTTCCACGCCCAGGCCCGGCAGCAGTTCCTGGCCGCGCTGGCCGATCAGCTCACTGCCGACGACCGCCTGCTCATCGGCTTCGACTTGCGCAAGAACCCGCGCACCATCCGCGCCGCCTACGACGACGCCCAAGGCGTAACGGCCGCCTTCAACCTGAACCTGCTCACCCGCCTCAACCGCGAGTTGCAGGCTGAGTTTGACCTGCATCAATGGGAGCATTTCACCGATTACGATCCACTGGTAGGCGTGGTGCGCTCTTACCTCATCAGCCGCCGCCGCCAAGAAGTACACATCGGGGCGCTGAAGCGCAGCTTCACGTTTGCGGCTTGGGAAGCCATTCACACCGAAAACTCTTACAAGTTCACGCTGCCGCAGATCGAGGAGCTGGCGGCATCTGCGGGCCTGCGGGTGCAGCAGGTCTTCACCGACGAACAGCACTGGTTTGCCGATGTGTTACTGGCGCCACTTTAGTAGCGGCCCTTTTGTGCGATACCGCAGGTTTATAAGAGGCTGTCAAAAGCAAGTGACTCACTTGGGTGGCTAAGCTAAAGCCAGTTCACTCGTTGACTGACGAGGGAGCTGGCTAGCCACACTGCATGCTACTATCCACCAGAGGACGGGATTCCGCCCTGCAACGGGTTACCTTTGCGGTCCGGTTTTCTTTTCTTGCTATGACTCTGGCTTCGCTGCGCCCACATATTTCCCCCACGCTACTGCTTGCTTACCCGGTAGTGCTGAGCCAGTTGGGTCACGTGCTGGTCAACGTGGTCGATAGCATTGCGGTGGGGCAGACGGGCACGGTGCCGCTGGCGGCCGTTTCGTTGGGCGTCAGCCTGAATACCTTGTTTATGGTGATGGGCCTCGGCCTGTCCATGGGCATTACGCCGCTGGTAGCCGCTGCCAACGGCCAACGTGACCTGCCGCAGCTAGGCCGTTTGCTGGCGGGCGGTGTGTTTATGTCCGCGCTGGCCGGGTTGGCATTGGCGGCGGCGGGCTGGCTGGTGACGCCCTTTCTGCAATACCTAAACCAGCCGCCAGCCGTGGTGGCGCTGGCCGGGCCGTGGGTGCGCGTCATGTTCTTGTCGCTGGTTCCGCTCATGGTGTTTCAGGGCTTCCGGCAGTTTGCCGAGGGCTTGGGCCTCACGCGCCAGCCCATGCAGCTTTCGGTTCTGGCCAACGTCATCAACGCTTTGTTGTGTTACATGCTGGTGTTTGGGAAGCTTGGAGCCCCGGCCATGGGCATGATGGGCGCCGCTTGGGCCACCGTTATTGCCCGCACCCTCATGGCTGTCCTGATGGCCTTGTACGTGCTGCGCGCTTCGCGTTTGCGGCCCTACCGCGAAGCCATCCTCAGTTGGAAACCAGATTGGGCGATTCAGCGGAGGCTACTGGATATCGGCCTGCCCATAGGGGCTCATCTGGTGTTTGAAGTAGGTGCGTTCAGCGCATCGGCCATTATGGCTGGCTGGCTGGGCGCCACTATCCAGGCAGCGCACCAAATTGCTATCAATGTGGCCTCGGTAACGTTCATGGCCGTGAGCGGCATTGCCGCGGCGGCCACCATCCGCGTGGGCAATTACCGCGGCTTGGGCGATATGCTAAGTGCCCGCCAAGCCGGCTTCACGGCCTATTTGCTCACGTTCGTGTTTATGAGCACTTGCGGGCTAGTGCTGATTGTAGCCCGTTATTACGTTCCCTTCCTGTATACCTCCGACCCGGCCGTAATTGCGCAAGCTTCCTCACTGCTGCTGATTGCAGCCTTGTTCCAGGTTTCGGATGGCCTGCAAGTGGTAGGTCTGGGCGCACTGCGCGGTTTGGAAGACGTGAAAGTACCGTCGCTGGTAGCTTTGCTATCTTACTGGGTAGTGGCGCTGCCATTAAGCTACGCACTGGGCTTTTGGCTTGATTGGGGGGCGCCAGGCGTTTGGGTGGGCCTGTTGGTGGGACTTTCCGTCGTAGCTGCGATATTGTTACTTCGTTTCAGCCGCGAAAGCCAAGAACCCACGGTTCCGGGCGCGGCAGTGAACGAAACGACAGCGCTTGCGCGTTGACGCGGCAGCTACGTGGGTTTGCTCAACAGGTTTCGCTTTTATGCTCGATTTGCTTCTCTTTCCGCTGTTTCTTCGGCTTCTACTGCCGCTTCCAGCTACGGCTGCGCACCAACAGCAACCAGCTGCCAAGCAACAACAGCCTGCAGCCCAGGGCAAACCCGAACTCCTGACTTGGTCGGCCAAACGCCCGCTTACCTGGGCCGATTTTAAAGCCCGCCCTAGCTCCTCCGATCCGCTCCATGCGCTGACCACCGCCAACATCGGCGCCCAGATCGGCTGCAAAGACTATGTTTTTTCGGCCAACGTGCAGGCTACCTTCACGCCGTCGGAGTCGTGGGTTAAGACGCCGCAAACTGCTTCGGCTGCCCTGCTGCACCACGAGCAAATTCACTTTGACCTGACCGAAGTGCACGCCCGCCAGCTGCGCCAGCGCCTGCAAACCATCAAGTTCGACTGCGAGCATCTGCAGCCGGCTTTCAATAACCTGATGAAAGTGGCCATCGGCAACTGGCAGCGCGAGCAGCAGCGCTACGACATGGAAACCAACCACGGCCTGAACCTCGTCAAGCAAAAAGCCTGGGACGAGCAGGTGCAACGTCGCCTCAACGAGCTGCAGGCATTCGCAGCCCCCGAGCCGATGGCTCAAACTGCTGCCGGCCAGTAAGGCCGCGGCCGCTTACCTTGCGGCCATGACTACTGCTGCTTCCACGCCCATTACCTGGGCCGATTTTGAACGTGTGGACTTACGCGTGGGCACCATTTTGGAAGCCCGGCCGTTTCCGCAGGCTCGCAAGCCAGCTTATCAGCTGTTGATTGACCTAGGTCCCGAAATCGGGCAGAAAAAATCCAGCGCCCAGATTACCGACCACTATACGCCCGAAACGCTCGTGGGCCGGCAGGTGCTGTGCGTGGTCAACTTCCCTCCGAAACAGATCGGCCCATTCCGCTCGGAAGTTCTGGTAACGGGCGCCCCCGATGAGGCCGGCCGCATTGTGCTGGCCACGCTGGCCGGGCCGGTGCCCAACGGTAGCCGTCTGGCCTAAGCTGGAAGCGAGAGGAGAGATATGTAGACTGAGATTATAGGACGATAACTCGCTTCTATGGCCTCACTACTGCATCTACTTCTTGGTCCCCAGTTGCACTTCGCGCATGCTTAGGCTGTCGATTACGGTTCCGTAAATCTGCTCCAGGTCTTTGCCGTGAATGGCGTAGTACTGAATGCTTTGCCGGAAGGTAGCCTCGTCGGTGTTGTGGCGCTTGAAAAGGGCTTTCTGCTGTTTGTTAAACAAAACCCGGGAAGAATCGGCATTCATTCGGCTGGCTTCTACCCGTGCTTCCAGCAAATGCAGATCCATGAGCATGGTCACCATCTTGTCGCGCGGCAGCAGCTGCGCCGGCGGCGTGGGCTCTTCGGGACGGCCGCACTGGCTGAACAGCAGCGTAGTAAGCAGCAGCGCAAGGGTAAGGAAAGAATTCTTCACGGCGCAAAACTAACACCTGCCAGCCGGACTCGTTATTTTAGCCGCTACGCATGACCGAATCAGCCCCCGATAACTCCCTGCAAGCCGTGTTGCGGCGCCTGCGCCAGCTGGAAATCCGCATCCGCAAGGTAGTGGATGCCCAGCTGCAGGGGGACTTTCACTCCGTGTTCAAGGGCACGGGGCTGGAGTTCGACGACGTGCGCCTTTACCAGTACGGCGACGAAGTGCGGGCCATTGACTGGGCCGTATCGGCTAAGGGCCACGGCACCTTTGTGAAGACCTACAAAGAGGAGCGCGAACAATCGGTGCTGATGCTGCTGGACGTCAGCCGCTCGCAGCAGGTGGGCGCCGAAGGCCGGCGCAAGCTCGATGTAGCGCAGGAAATTTGTGGCATTCTGGCCTTATCGGCCGCCCGGCAGGATGCGCAGCTGGGCGTACTGGCTTTTTCGGATCAGAAAGAGCTATATATGCCACCGGGCAAGGGCATCCGGCACGCATATGCCCTGATCAAGGGTGTGTTTGGCCTGCAGCCGCAGCGCGCCGGCACCAATGTGGCCGCTGGTATCCGGCAGGCACTCAGCTTGCTCAAGCGCCGCAGCCTGGTATTGCTGATTTCGGACTTTATCGATACCGACTACGAGCGGGAACTGACGATGCTCGCCCGCAAGCACGACCTCATCGTGGTGCAGCTGCTGGACCGCCGCGAAAAGGAGTTTCCGCCGCTGGGCATTGTACCGCTGCGCGACCAGGAAACCGGCCGCACCGTGTGGGTAAACACCTCATCCAAAGCCTGGAGGGCGCGTTACAAGGCGACCTATGAGCAAAACCGCGAGCAGATCGGGCAAATCTGCCGCCGGCACCGCACCTCATTTCTAAGCATCGCCACCGATGTAGATTACGTGCCGCAGCTGCTGAACCTGTTTCGCCTGCGCAACCGCCGCGGCGCCTCACCTCAGCCGCCGGCCGCGTGATGGGGTACAGCAGTGCCTTGAGGGGCTGGTTGTTGGCCGTAGGCATGGGATTATTTCTCAGCCCCGTGGCCACGGCGCAGGTGCCAGCGGTTACGGCCGTCGATTCGCTGCCACGGGGGGAATTTGTGCGCTCGGCGGTACGCGTGGGCGATTTGGTGGAGTACGAACTGACGTTTCGCCACGCGCCGGCCTTGAACGTGGTTTTTCCCGATTCCACGGCTGATTACAAGCCTTTTGAGTACGTAAGCCGGCGTTACTGGCCCACGCGCACGCGCAACGGCGTCAGCCTCGACCGCTGCCGCTATACTGTGCGCACCTTCAACCTCGACTCAGTGCAGGCGCTGAGCCTGCCGGTAACCATTCTGCGCGGCCGTGACTCTACCATGCTCTACCCCGCACCGGCCGCTGTTAAGCTGCTGCGCACCGCCCCGGTGCTCACGCCGGACGACGAGCTGCCGCCGCTGCGCCAAAGCACCGAGCTGCAGCCCGTGAAGCCGCAGTTTAATTATCCGTACTGGCTGGCTGGTGCTGCAGGCGTGCTGGCTTTGCTGGGGGTGCTGTGGTGGACCTTCGGCCGCAACCTGCGCCGTCGTTACCAGCTGTACCGCATGGCCCGCAACCACGTGTACTTTCTGGCCCAATACACTCGCCACTTGGAGCGCTTTCAGCTAAGCCGCTCCATGGCCAATATGGAACGCGCCATTACGCTCTGGAAAAACTACCTCACGCGCCTGGAAGGCAATGCCCTGAACACCTTCACTACCCGCGAAATCGTGGCGCACTACGGCGGCAGCTCCGACGTAGCCACCGCGTTGCGCCTCTCCGACCGCGTGATTTACGGCAATCAGCAGCCCGACGAAGCCACCGAGCAAATGGATTACGCCCTCGAAATGCTGCGCCGCTTTGCCGACCGCCGTTACGCCATGGTGCGGGCTTCCATGCTCGGCCGCCCGGCAAGCCCGCCCGGCACCGTGTAGCTCGGCTGCGTACCTTTGCCCTCTCCCCTAGCCCGCATGGAGCAATTTTGGCAGCAATTGGTGGCGCCGCTGATCGATGGCTTGCGCTACTCTACACTCACTAGCTACACGTGGGCGCAGCCGCGCGTGCTGCTGCTGCTGCCCGCCGTGCCCCTGCTGTTTGTGCTGCGCGAGCTGCTGGCCCAGCGCCGACGGCGCAAGCTGGGCGTAGCCTTCGTGCGCGGACAGGTGCGCGGCCACTGGAGCGCGCTGCTGCGGTTTATTCCTGATCTGGTCTTGACGCTGAGCCTGATGATGGGCTTGCTGGCCCTGGCCCGTCCGCAGCGCACCGATGAGCGCGTGGAGCAGTCGGGGCGCGGAATTGACATCGTGCTGGCTGTAGACGTATCGGCCTCCATGGAGCTGCAGGACCTGCAGCCCAACCGCCTGGAAGCTGCCAAACGCGTAGCCCGGGCCTTTGTCAACGGCCGCCGCGGCGACCGAATTGGCGTGGTAGCCTTCGCCGGCGATGCTTACTCCGTACTGCCGCTTACCACTGACTATGAGTTGCTGCGCGAGGAGCTACAAAGCCTGCGCCTAGGCATGATTCCTACCGACGGCACGGCCATCGGAACGGCCCTGGGCGTGGCTACCAACCGCCTGCGCGACTCCCCGGGCCGCTCCCGGGTGTGCATCCTGCTTTCCGACGGCGAAAACACCGCCGGCGCACTCGATCCGCTTACGGCCGCCCAGCTGGCCCACGCCTTCGGCCTAAAGCTGTACACCATCGGGCTGGGCAAAGACGGAACCGTGCCCTACGGCCGCGACGAAGCCGGCCGGCCCCGCTTCGTAGAAACCCGCCTCGATGAGTCTACGATGCGCCAGATAGCCAGCGCCGGCGAAGGGCAGTTTTTCCGGGCCACCGACAACTCGGCCCTGCGCCGCGTATTCAACCGCATCGACCAACTGGAAAAAACCGAAATTAAGCTCACCCGCTACCGCAACACCCACGACTATTACCGTTACTACCTGTACTGGTGCCTGGGTTTGTGGCTGCTCTGGCTGGGTCTGAAGAATACATTCCTGGTCAGCGCCCTGGAAGACTAGCCGCGCGTTAGCTTTGCCCTATGTCTATTGCTGATTCCATTCAAACCTTCCAACAAAAGCTGACCGGCACCAACTGCCGCTTGGTGGCCGTATCCAAAACGCACCCCGTAGAGCTCATCCGCGAGGCTTACGACGCGGGCCAGCGCCTTTTCGGCGAGAACCGGGTGCAGGAGCTTACCGCCAAGCACCCCGAGCTGCCCGCCGACATCGAATGGCACCTCATTGGGCACTTGCAGACCAATAAGGTGAAGTACCTCGCGTCCTTCGTGCACACCATCCAGAGCATCGACAGCCTGAAGCTGTTGCTGGAAGTGGAGCGGCAGGCCGCCAAGCACCAACGTACCATTCGCTGCCTGCTCCAGTTTCACATTGCCGATGAAGAAACCAAGTTTGGCCTGTCGCTGCCCGAGGCGGAGGAGCTGCTTCGCGACGAAGCCGTGCGCCAGTTTCAGCATGTGCGCCTGACCGGCGTGATGGGCATCGCCACCAACACCGACGACGAAGCCAAGCTGCAACAGGAATTCAGCACGCTGCGCGGCTACTTCCAGCATTTGAAAGGCACTTATTTTGCTGCCGATGAGGAGTTTCGGGAAATATCCATGGGCATGAGCGGCGACTACCAGCTGGCTATTGCGGAAGGCAGCACGCTCATTCGGGTGGGCAGTGCCATTTTTGGCAGCCGTCAGTACCCGGCATAGCAGGTACTCCAGCTGAGCAGGAAAAGTACAGGAGCCCTTCGGTAAGTTCTAGTCAGCTACCTTTGTAGAGCTACTCCACCGTGGCCAAGGCCACGCTCCATTCCCTAGTTAGACCATGAATGCTCGCCTGATTATTCTGTTATCCGCTGCATTGGGCGCCATCGGCGTTTCGCTGGGTGCTTTTGGTGCCCACGCCCTTAAAGCACACCTGGAGGCCACCGGCCGCCTCGATACGTTTGAAACCGCCGTTCGCTACCAATTTTACCACACCTTGGCCCTTTTTGCCTTGGGTTTGCTTCGCCTGATCCGCCCCGACGCTGCCAGCCTGAACACCGTTGCCTGGCTGTGGCTGGCTGGTATTGCCATCTTTAGCGGTTCTCTCTATGTGCTGTGCTTCACTGGGCTGCGCTGGTTGGGAGCCATCACGCCCATTGGTGGGGTGCTGCTGATTGCGGGCTGGATCATGCTAGCCGTAGCGGCCATGCGCCTGAGCTAGACTATTGCACGAAAAAACCTGAAAGGCCCGGTTGGCAGCTGCCAGCCGGGCCTTTCAGGTTTTTATCGAAAGCCGGTTTGATTACGACTTCTTGGCTTTGGCCTTAGCCTTGACCTCGCCGTCTTTCACTTTTACTTTGGCGTCGGCCGAAGCTTCCTTGGCGGTTTCAACCGGCATGTTGGCCGGGTCCAGCACCTCACCATTCAGCGACACCATAGCGCTGCCCGCTGCGGCATTCGATTCGATGGTCAGCACTTTGTTTTGCATGCCCATCTTGCCAGCGGTGTTGAACTTGGCTGTGATGGTGCCCGTCTTACCCGGCATTACGGGGTCCTTGGTCCAGTCAGGGGTAGTGCAGCCGCAGCTGGTACCGATGTTGGAAATGACCAGCGGCGCCGTGCCGGTGTTTTTAAACTTGAAAGTGTGCTCCACCACGTCGCCCATCTTCACTTTACCGAAGTCAAACTTCGATTCGGTGAACGTAATGGCCGGGCCATTAGCCTTTTCTTTAGCGTTGGCGGGCTGTACGGCCGCCGTTTGAGCCTCTGCGGCAAAACCGGCCAGCGTGAGCGACAGGGCCAGTACGAGTGCTTTTTTCATGGTGCGGGTGAACTGTGAGGTATTGGAGGTCAGCAAATTTAAGATTTTCGAGCCGCCAGCCAAGAATCAGGCCAGCCACGTAAAATTCCGGTAAGACCGGCTACCAGATGCGCACCATTTTTTTGCGCGACCGGGGCCCAAAGCGGCGCGGATCGGGGCAGTTTTCGTACGCCTGCTTATCCTGCTTCGAAAGCCGCAATGGTTGCTTTACCTCCTGCTGGGACTGGTTGCGCCACGCCGACGGAGCACTATTGCGCGGTACGGCCGGTGGCGGGCCCAACCGGTGGGGCCGGCCAGGAGTAAGTTGAGCGAAGGCCGATGCAGGCACCAAAAGGCACAGCACAGCAGCACAAAAGATCATCCGAAATAGCATCGGCTCAGGGTCATTCACCCCGAAACGCTGGTTGCGGGCTAATCATTCCGCCGAGCCATCAACAAGTTTCGCGTTGAAATTCAGCAGGAACAGCTTCTCTGAGGCCCGCGTCACAGCCGTGTATAGCCAGCGAGTAAACTCGGCATTGATCATATCCTCCTTCAGAAAGCCGTGGTCGACGAACACGGCGGGCCATTGGCCACCTTGGGCCTTGTGGCAGGTAAGAGCGTAGGCAAACTTCACCTGCAGGGCGTTCAGGTACGGATCGGCGCGCAGGGCGGCCGTCTTCTCTTTTTTGGTAGTCAGGTGCGCGTAATCCGCCGAAACGGCCTCGTAGAGGGCCTTATTGCGGTCGGCGGGAAAGGCAGGGCTTTCGGTGTGCAGCGTGTCCAGCAGCAGGCGGGCTTCCAGTTCGGGCTCGTCGGGGTAGTCCACGAGGCGCAGGCGGGCATCAGCGAAGCGGCACCCGAACTCCTCGATGCGGCGCACGATCTTGGTGACTTCTACGAAGTCGCCGTTGGCCAAGAAGCCCGCCTCCGATTCGGCCGGCAGCCAAGTGTAGTTGTTGCGCACTACCATGAGGTAGTCGCCAGCTTCTATCTCATCCTCAGCGTCGAACAAGGTGCGCCGGATGAGCTGGTTGTACTGGTTGGCGTTCTTGTTGGAGCGGCAGATGATGGTGGTATTCTCGTGCCCAAAATGCCGGTAAGCCCAGCGCAGGCCGTCTTCCAGCTTATCGCCGCCCATCTTATACAGGTCGGGGTAGCCTTTGGTCACGAAGTTGATGTTGGGCGTAGCCTCCGGCGTGCCGGGCACAGCTTCCTGCGCATCGCGCAGCTGCTCGCGCAGCACGGTGGCGTTCATCAGAATGCCCGATGATTCGGCCTGACGCATCACTTGGCGCAGTTCGGCGGCTTCCACGCGGCAGCGGTACGAGCTGGCCAGCACGCCGGGGTCGAGGGCAGGACTCAGGCTCTGCCCTACCGGCGGCAGCTGGGCCGTATCACCGATGAGCAGCAGGCGGTTGGTCGTTTTTTCGAACACGTAACCCAACAGGTCGTCCAGCAGCGCGCTTTCGCCGAAAGACTTTTCGTTGGAAATCATGGAGGCTTCGTCCACGATGAACAGCGTTTCGCCCGAGCGGTTGGGCTGGCGCGTAAAGGCCATGCTGTCGGAGCCGCCCGACTTGCGGTAGATGCGCTTGTGAATGGTGCTGGCCGGCACGCCCGCGTACTGGCTCATTACCTTGGCGGCGCGGCCAGTGGGCGCCATCAGCACATACTTGCGGCCCATTTTATCGAGCCACTTCACGAGGGCACTAACCACGGTGGTTTTGCCAGTGCCGGCGTAGCCACGCAGCATAAATACCTTTCGGCCAGGTAGTTGATCTTTTAAAAAGCCGTCGAGCTGCCCGAAGAGGTCAGCCTGGTCGTCGGTAGGCTCGTAGGGGAAGTAGTTCCGGACGGAAGGTATGCGGGTGGTTATCATTCGGGGCTGAGCTCAGCTCTTAGAACAGCAAATTAGGCATCTACATTCGATGCGTCGTAGACATATTTCTGCCACAGCCGAAAACCCTGCTGCAGTACGCGCCGAAACGTCTTTCGCTCCTCGGTGCGCCAGATTGGTTTCCAGGTCCTGACCGAACTATCACCATCCCGGAGCTGCATTTGCCCTTGGGCATTTACCCCAAAGACGCCGCTTCCCCAGAATAGCTTGTCATATACCCGGTTGCGGACAGGACCAAGTTGTCTGCCTTTATAATGAGCTCCTGTTCCAGGAGCCGAATCATCAAAGAGGTCCCAAGCATTGAGGCATAGCTCACAAGGCACCTGTTTTGCAGGGTTGCGGCTCCAGGTAAGTACCGGGTCAAAGTCAAGGAAGGAAAGTTCCTGTTCGACCAGACTGATGCCTATTCGCCGAGTAAGGTTCAACAAGTCTTCAACGCTACGAAAACTCGGGACCCGTCCGGTACCATCAGTCCAGAGTGCTTCGCTTTCGGCACACTCCATCCACAATAGATAAGCGTCCTGCTGCTGAACTCTTACCCGAGCAACGTAGTACTTCCACGTACTTTGCTCTGAATCAATCACTAGTTTACCGGCTCGATAATAGCCATCGTGGCCGTAGCCTTCGCAATCAGCAGCCCTTCTTCCGGGTTTTTGCCCCCAAAGGCCCGCACTTCCGCTTCGCAGAACTGCAGCCGGCGGCCGGCTTTCAGCACCCAGCCAGTAGCAATGAGTTTGTCGCCGAGGCCGGGGTGCAGGTAGCTGACTTTCAGCTCCACGGTCACGAGGCCGTGGTCGTCGGGGATGAGAGTGACGCCGGCGAAACCGGCTACCAGATCGGCCATAGTAGCCACCAAGCCGCCGTGAGCGAAGCCACGCTGCTGCTGGTGGTGCTGGCCCAGGTCCAGCTCGGCCTGCACGCGGCCGGGTTCGATGGTGGTGAGGTCGGCACCGATGAGGTGCATGAAGTGCTGACGCTCCAGCTTGCGACGGATGCGCGCCGTGAGGTCGGCGGTCGGTTCGGGGGAAGTAAAGGATGACATTGGCACAAAAATACCGCTTCCGACCGGTAGCGCGTTGCTGAGGCGTGAGCTTTGCTTTAGCAGAGCCGCTATTGCATTGGCCAAGCTTTTTCCATCCTAAGCCCAACTTGCGCCGTACTCATTCGGTTTAGCACCGTACTACTGCTTTTTTGCGCCGCTTCGTCACACCTATGTCCACTCAGCCCGAACTGCCCGATTCCTTACTTCAAGCCTATACCGAACGTGCCCGCGTGCGTGTGTGCGGCCTGCTGGTACACGAAGGGGCCCTCCTACTCACTGCCCACCGCGGCCTGCTAGCCGACAACCAGCCGTTTTGGTCGCCGCCTGGCGGTGGCTGGCACTTTGGCGAAACGCTGCGCGAAGGTGTTATTCGGGAGTTTCGGGAGGAGACGGGTCTGAACGTGACCACCGGCCGCTTTCTGCACCTACACGAGTACCACGGCGACGGGCTTCAGGCCCTGGAGCTGTTTTTTGAAGTACGACTAACCGATGGGATGGCTCGGCCCCGCCTCGGCCACGACCCCGAGCACGCCCCCGACCGCCAACTGCTCACGGAGCTGGCCTGGCGCACCCCGCGGGAGCTGGTACAGCTGCCGCCCCAGCAGGTGCATCCCATCCTGCGCGGCCTCATCAGCCCCGACGACGTGTACATCCCGCAGACACGGCTTTTCTAACACCGAATCTGACGGTCACTGAGGGGATTAGAGGATATTAGGCCCTATTTATTGTTTGACAGCAATATACAGAACGAACCAAAAGGTGCTAACGACAGGCAATAGGAGAAGCCTTTGGGTAGTTTGGCTCCTAGCTCGCCACTTGCCGCAGCCGTGCGGCAGTTGCCTCCATCATGTGTACCTTTAGCCCGTATTCCCTTTTGCCGTGCCGCCTGTGTCTACCGCTGATTCCGTTGATTACGTCGCTGCGGCGGCCATGCCGTCTGCCTTACAACGCCTGCGCGACGAAACGCTCGATCCGGCGAATCTTGCCGGCTACAACCTCTACCTCACCGCTGGGCCCTATGGTCTGCGAGTAGGCGTAGCCGACGTGCGCCGCAACAAGTTTGTGGTGCTTGAAGATTACGCCGCCGAGCCAGCTGCCTCCATGGCCGGCCAACTGCAGGCACTGGCTGCCCAGCACGACCTCGTAGCTCGCACGGGCTGGAATCGGGTACTGCTAGCCGTGCAAAATCGGCACTTCACGCTTTTGCCCGCGCCTCTGTTTCGCGCCGGCGACGAAGATACCTACCTACGCCTGCACAACCCCACCGACCCGCAGCACGAAGTAATCCGCCACTACCGGCACACCAACCAGGAAATCGTGAGCGTGTTTGCGGCGGAAAAGGCGCTGGTGGAGTGGTTTGAGCGTACGCATCCCCAACAGAAAATCCTGCACCAAACCAGCACCCTGCTCGCAGGAGTAATGCACCAAAGCGAGCGGCAGGGTCCGCCCCGCCTGTTTATCAGCGTCGGCACCCAGGAAATTACCATCGCCGTGGTGCGCGACAAGCGCCCGGATTTCTGCAACGTTTTCGCGTTCAGCACCGCCGAGGACTTCATTTACTACGTCATCCTGGTGATGCAGGAGCTGAGCCTCAACCCCGACGAGGACCCAATAGTGGTGTACGGCGACCTGATGCACGACTCGGAGCTATTCACGGTGCTACGCAAGTACATTCGGCACGTTCGCTTCGGCAACCGCCCCTACGACCTGAGCTATAGCTACCGCCTAAACGACGTTTTTGAATACCGTTATTTCGAGCTCTACAGCCTGCACCTCTGTGAATAGGTAAACGGGGAGTTGGTGAGCAGATGAGCGTCCTCCGAGCTTCACAGCACCGCCTACCGTCTTACCACCGCACCATTTCACCACTCATGCGTATTGCCCTCTTTCCCGGCTCGTTTGACCCGTTTACCAATGGCCACCTCGACGTGGTGAAGCGCGGCACAGCGCTATTCGACCACATCATCATTGCCATCGGCAACAACAGCAGCAAGGTGCGCTACCTGCCGGTGGAGCAAACCATTGACATCATCAACGATGTCTTTCGCGATGAGCCGCGGGTATCGGTGCAGGCGTACAAGGGGCTGACGGCTGACTTTGCCCGCGAAACGGGCGCCCGGTTTCTGCTCCGTGGCCTGCGCAACACCACCGATTTCGAGTACGAAAACACCATCGCGCAGGCCAACCGCCACGTCAACCCGGACCTGGAAACGGTGTTCCTGATTACCTCGCCTGCGCTGGCTGCCATCAGCAGTACCATCATCCGCGAAATTCACCGCTTTGGCGGCAACGTCGATGATTTTGTGCCCTTCCAGATGCCGCCGGCGCAGCTCCCCTAGTCCTGACGCTTGATTACGCGCACGCCTTTGATGGCTGAGGGCTCGGCCGCGTCCACTACTGGCAACACCAAGTAATCATCGTTGACGAAGCTAAGATTGCCACGGCGCATGAGCTCATCTTCGTTGTTGCCGGGCAACACCAAGTCGCGCACTTTGCGGGTGCGGGTGTTGAAAGTAACCACTACAGTCGTGCCTTGCTGCTCGAAGGTATTGACCCAGTCCTCACCCTGTGGGGCGGCGTCTTCCTTGCTCGGCTCGGCGCCAATAGCTTGATGGTGGCTTTCCTGGGGCTTGCCAAGTTGCTGACGCACCTGATCAATGCTGAGTCCCACCAGCGCCGGCACATTTACGGCGTAAGTGGCCTCGGTTGTGCTGGCAGTTGTTGGGGCCGCGTTTTCGGTCATGGGCGTGCTGCGGGTGCAGGCTGCCCCCATACAACCCAGCAATACAGCAAGCAGCAAACACTGGCGGCTTAGGTGCATATCACTCAGTAAGGGCGGAGCTGAACTAAGGCTGCACCGCTCAGCCTGCTGAGGCTATTTGTTGACGTTGTTCATAGCCGCCGTGGAGTTGCCGGCCACCTCGCTCAGGTAGTGACGTACCACCAGCGCAATGGACGCGTATGACTCTTCCAACGCCTGCAGTGCCTCCTGCGGCTGCATCCAACGCACCTCCTCGATGTACTCTTCGGCCTGCGGCTTCATGAGCGTGTCGTCGAGGCACTGCATGATGTACCAGTTGGTTTTCTTCAGGATTTTATTCCCGTTGTAGGCGTAAGAATGCCAAGTGCTGGGCAGCTTTTCGCCGAGCGCCACTTTAATGTTGCATTCCTCCTCCACCTCGCGCAAAGCGCCTTCAGCAGGATCTTCCTCCTTCTTGAGCTTGCCCTTTGGCAAATCCCACTTACCCAAGCGGTAAATCATTAGCACCAAGCCATCCTTTACCACGAGGCCACCGGCCGCTTTGGCAATTTTGAACTGGTCCTTAAGGTGCAGAATGAGCAAGCTCTTTTTGCGGGCCATCAGCGTGAGCGAGACCAGCTTCTTGAGCTTTTTGACCTCCATCAGCCGCAGCATGCGGTCAATGAAAGCCGGCGTCACGTCGCGCACGAGCACGTCGCCCACCAGGTCCTTCGACAGGAATTCATCTTCCGGCCCCAGAATCAGGTCGTAACGATGTTTGTAGACCTTGTCGGAGGTCTTCTTGATAATTATTGGGATGTCGTTGATGAAGACATTCATCGCGGCAAGTCGGAAGGAAAATGGGAGCCAAAGGTCGTCCGGCAGGCTGCAAAACACAGCATTAATTTCGGCATACGAAAGGTAAACGCAAGCGAAAAGCTAGCGAGCCGACCGGGTGTGACGGCCAACTAGGCCAGATACGGCAGTTGGCAGGAAAGGTAACACGCTGCCGGAAAATAGCCCAACAGTCACGCCCCAGCCCGCATTGTACCTTGCGGCTGCTTTATTTCTCCTGCTTATGCTCATTGGCCTGCTTTCCGACACGCACAGCTACCTCGACGACCGAATCCTGCACCACCTGCAGGGCTGCGACGAAATATGGCACGCCGGCGACGTGGGCGACGAAAGAGTACTGGATCAGTTGCTGGAAGTAGCGCCACTACGGGCCGTCCACGGCAACATCGACGCCCGCGAAGTGCGCCTGCGCTGCCCCGAAACGCTGATTTTTGATGTGAACGGACTTAAAGTACTTATTACGCACATCGGAGGCTACCCCGGGCGCTACGCCCCACCGGCCCGCCCCCTACTCCAGCGCGAGCGGCCAGGCCTGTTTATCTGCGGCCACTCGCACATCCTGCGGGTAATGCCCGACCGCCAACTGGGCCTGCTACATCTTAATCCCGGTGCGGCTGGCAAGCACGGCTTTCACAAGGTGCGCACGCTGCTGAAGTTTCGGGTAGAAGATGGCCGTGTACAACAGCTACAGGCCGTAGAACTGGGGGCCCGCGTGTAAGTGCGTATTTGGCCTTACCCAATTTGTCCTATGGCACAAAAAAAGCCCTTGCTGCGGATGGCAGCAAGGGCTTTTTAAGTATTACCAGCCGACCGGCCGGAATGCCGTGGGCGGTTCTCTCAGAAACCGCCGACGCTAGTACTAGGCTTGAGCGGCTTCGGTGTTCTTGTTGAAGCTAGCCTTCAGCTCCTCGATGTCCACGTTCTTCAGAACGGGCGTGCGGAGCAGATCTTTAATTTCCTGCACCTTGTTGTTGGCGCGGGCGATGTTCTTGCGGTGCTTACGCTTGAGACGGGTAACGGTCATGACGCGGTCGGTTTGAGTCTATTCAGCAGAATGAGGGGGCAAAGGTAAGCAAAAGTTCGATACGTTTTGTTCCTCGTAGCGTGTTTGTTACTGATGCAGTTCAGCCGCGGGTGCTATGAGTTGGCTTAGGCTCCGTAGTTTGGGGAACGAAAACGCGGTTAATACCTTCATTAGTTGCGTTGGCACTCGGAGTGCTTGAGGCCTCTACCAAGCGGCAGGCGCTGATATACTTCAGCGTTTTTTAAGTGCTGGGCGGTGTCTGACTGCGCACCATTTGCTTTTCATCAACCAAGGCGGACCCTGCCTTCACTGTTACTTTTCTGTTTATGATTGACTTACGCTCCGACACCATCACTCGCCCTACACCAGCCATGCTCGATGCCATGTTTCGGGCTCAGGTGGGCGATGATGTATACGAAGAAGACCCCACTGTGCGGGAGCTGGAGCACGAAGCGGCTCGCCGTTTTGGGCTGGAAGCAGGCTTGTTCTGCCCCTCCGGTACCATGACCAACCAAATTGCTATTAAGGGTCATACGGAGCCACTCTCGGAGGTTATCTGCGAGCAGACGGCTCACGTGTACTTATGGGAAGTAGGCGGTATTGCTTTCCACTCCGGCGCTTCCGTGGCGCTGCTACCCGGCGACCGGGGCTGCCTCACGGCTGCGCAGGTGGCCTCAGCCATTCGCTCCGAAAACATCCACTACCCCACTACACGGCTAATCTGCCTCGAAAACACCCACAACCGGGGCGGCGGCAGCTGCTACAGCTGGCAGGCCATGGAGGAAATAGCGGAGCTGGCCCAACGTCAGCGCATTCCACTGCACCTGGATGGCGCCCGCGTTTACAATGCGTTGGTAGCCACGGGCCAGCGCAGCGAAGACTACGGGCAGCTGTTCGATTCCATTTCTATCTGCCTGAGCAAGGGCCTGGGTACACCGGTGGGCTCGGTGCTTCTAGGCAGCCGCGAGTTTATCCAGAAGTGTAAGCGCATCCGGAAGGTAATGGGCGGCGGCTGGCGCCAGGCCGGTTATCTGGCGGCAGCGGGCCTGTACGCACTGGAAAACCATGTGGAGCGCCTCGCCGACGACCACCGCCGCGCCCGCCAGTTGGCCGAGGCCCTGGAAGCTGCGCCGTACGTCGATTATGTGCTGCCCGCCGAAACCAATCTGGTGATTTTCCGCTTGCGTGACGGGCTTACCGAAAACCAGTTTCTGGCGCACCTGGCTGAGTACAACATCAAAGCCTCCGCCTTCGGCCCGCAGCTGGTGCGCTTCGTAACGCACCTGGATGTAAACGACGCTGACATCGAGCAAGTGCTTACTGCTCTTCACGCCGTGCCGCAGGAAGTAGCTTAGGGCTGCCGCAGCATTGCCTACTGTTTTTTGATTAAGTAACAAGCCTTCCTGGTCAAGCAGAACCTACCGCAGCGGGTTCTGCTTGACCAGGAAGGCTTGTTACTTCCAATAGACATCCTACAGCTTCCACCCAGCGCTGTGCAGAATGCTTCGGTACCGGTCCCTTTGCCGGAAGCAGAGCGGAAAGCTTAGCGCTTCTCCCCTATGCGAATGCGCTGCATCGGCTCCTCGGTCAGTTGGCCCGGCGCCAGAATAGCCATACCGATGATGGCCGACAGCGCCGAACCGATAAGCACCGCCAACTTGGCCAGGTCTACGGCCTGTTCGTCGGAGAAAGACAGCGTGGCGATGAAAATAGCCATGGTGAAGCCAATACCAGCCGTAAAACCCAAGCCGATAAAGCGCCGCCAGTCGACGCCGGTGGGCAGGCTGCCCCAGCCCAGACGCACTAGCACCCAGGTAATGGCTACGATGCCCAACGGCTTACCGATCAATAGTCCTAACCCAACGCCCAGCGCCAGCCCGGAAACCAGCTCCGGCAAAATGTCTGTCGACAGCACAATGGCCGTGTTGCACAGAGCGAAAAGCGGCAGCACAAAATAATTGACAGGCCGCTGCAGGGTGTGCTCCAAGTCTTCGAGGCGGTCGGTGGGAATGGAGAGAGCCAGCAGCACACCGGCAATAGTGGCGTGAATTCCTGATTCTAACACGCAGAACCACAGCCCCAGGCCGAGCACCAAGTATATCCACAACTGCCCCACCCGCAGGCGGTTCAGCACCATCAGCACCACAAAGATGCCGGCAGCGGCTAGCAAGAAGCTGAAGTGTAGGCCGCTGGTGTAGAAGGCGGCAATGATGATAACGGCCAGCAAATCATCGATGATGGCCAGGGCCGTAAGAAACACCCGCAGGCCAAAGGGCACCCGGTCGCCGAGCAAAGAGAGAATGCCGAGCGAAAAAGCAATGTCGGTAGCGGTCGGAATGGCCCAGCCTTGGGCCGCCGGGGTGCCTTTGGTAAAAAACAAGTGGATGGCGGCCGGCATCAGC
Source organism: Hymenobacter sp. FMD4 (assembly GCF_058932745.1). Lineage (NCBI taxonomy): Bacteria > Pseudomonadati > Bacteroidota > Cytophagia > Cytophagales > Hymenobacteraceae > Hymenobacter > Hymenobacter sp. FMD4. Next base: position 9,504 of record NZ_JBZYWH010000020.1, on the reverse strand, counting down.
ACGCCTCCCACGGCCGCCAGGGCGGGTACCATGGCCTGGCGCGGTTCGGCCAGCTCGCCGTAGAGCACCTCACGCTTGATTTCCAGCCCCACCAGGAAAAAGAACACGGCCATCAGCCCGTCGTTGATCCAGTGAGAGAGAGATTTATTGAGGACGCCGTAACCGACGTGGGTTTCCCAAAAATTCAGGTAGCTGGGGCCGACAGCGGTATTGCTAAGTACCAGCGACACTATCGTGGCCACCATAAGTAGCAGACCAGCCAGCTTGCCTTGCTCGGACAGCTCGCGAATGGGACTAATGATGCGACGGAAGGGCATAAGACAAAAAGCAGGATAAATCAGGACTGCCTGATTGCTGACAAAATTGGCACATTTCGATTGACTTCACCAACCAAAATCATTTCTCCTTATTTATCAGATACTTAATCAAGGAAGATATAAGAGCCAATGGCTCAAACCTCAAGCAGCCTCAGTATACGACTCCTAGCTGGCAACTTCATTTGGCCTCACGCGCAACAGCAGTACGCCCATGAAAGCGGCCACCAACGAACCCAGAATAACCGCGAGTTTGGCAAGGTCGACGGCGGCAGCATCGTCAAACGAAAGCGTAGCGATGAAGATGGCCATGGTAAAGCCGATGCCGGCCGTGAAGCCGAGCCCTAGTAGCAAGCGCCACGTCATGCCCACGGGCAGGCTAGTAAGCTTAGCCATTACGACCAACCGGCAAGCGCCCCAGATACCCAGCGGCTTGCCCACCACCAGCCCCAGCCCGATGCCCAGGCCCAGCGGCGAGGTCAGGGCCGGCAATGTGGCGGCTGAAATGGCAATAGCGGTGTTACAGAGCGCAAACAAGGGCAGTATCACATAGCTTACCGGCTTGTGCAGGGCGTGCTCCAGGTCTTCAAGGCGGTCGGTAGGAATGGTGAGGGCCAGCACTACGCCAGCAATGGTGGCATGAACCCCCGATTTCAGCACGCAGTACCACAGCACTGCGCCAAGTAGGAAATACAGCGGGAGCCAGCCTACCCGCAGCCGATTTAGCAGCGCCAGCACCGCCACGATGCCCCCGGCTATCAGCAAGTAAGTAGTTGAAAGATTGGCAGTATAGAAGGCGGCAATGATGATGACGGCCAGCAGATCATCGATGATGGCCAGGGCAGTAAGGAAAATGCGCAGCGAAAACGGTACTCGGTTGCCAAGTAGGGCCAGCACTCCTAGCGAAAAGGCAATGTCGGTGGCCGTGGGAATGGCCCAGCCCGAAGCAGCGGGGGTACCCTTTGCCAGCCACCAGAAAAGTGCGGCCGGGACTACGGCGCCACCGATGGCGGCCACGGCCGGCAGCAGGGCTTGGCGCGGTTCGGCCAGTTCGCCGTAGAGCACCTCGCGCTTAATTTCCAACCCCACCAAGAAAAAGAACACGGCCATCAGCCCGTCGTTGATCCAGTGGGAAACCGACTTGTACAATGGCCCGGCCCCTACTTTTAGCTCCCAAAATCCCTGGTAACCCGGACCGGCGGCAGTATTGCTGAGCACTAGGGAAAGCACGGTGGCTACCACCAGCAGAAGTCCCGAAAGCTTACCACTTTCGGACAACTCGCGGATGGGACTGATGATTCGGCGGAAAGGCATTGGCAAGGGGTAGGCTAACTACAATAGACTTGCTTGGGTATACGAGAAACCCGTTCAGGCATTGCGTTTCAAGTAAAAACTACATTTTCACAGCCCGTAAAGCCGTTTAGCTCCCCATTTCGCATGAAACTATACAACATCTTCGCCCTGCTATTGGTCGTAGCAGCCGGCTTTGGCTACTTCAACCACCGCTACCTGCGCCTGCCCTCCACCATCGGGCTGATGGTGCTGGCGCTGATTTCCTCACTGGTAGTGGTAATACTGGGCCAGTTGGAAGTGGAAGGCGTAATAGCGGTGGTCCAAACGGTGCGGCAGATTGATTTTCACACCGTGCTCATGCAGGTGATGCTCAGCTTTTTGCTGTTTGCGGGGGCCATTCACGTCGATGCGGGCCAACTGGGCCAGCTGCGGCGGCAGGTAGGCTCATTGGCCGTGGTGGGCACCTTGATTTCCACGGTAGTGGTAGGCGGTGCGATGTTCTTCATCCTGCCGCTACTGGGCTTGCCGGTGCCGCTGCTCTACTGCCTGCTGTTCGGCGCGCTCATCTCCCCCACCGACCCCATTGCGGTACTCGGAATTCTGACGCAGGCGGGCATACCGAAAGATTTGGAAGTCAAGATTGTGGGCGAATCATTATTTAACGACGGCGTAGGCGTGGTGGTGTTTGTGAGCATTATGCAGCTGATTGCGGCCAGCGGCGCTGGGCCTGACTTCGGCGAACTGGCCACTCTTTTTGCCCACGAGGCCTTGGGCGGCGTGGCCTTGGGCGCAGCGCTGGGCTTCGGCACTTCTTGGCTGCTGCGCACCATCGACAACTACAAGGTAGAAGTGCTCATTACCTTGGCCTTGGTGACGGGCGGTACGGCCCTCGCTGCCAGCCTACACACCTCAGCGCCGCTGGCCATGGTGGTGGCGGGCCTAGTGGTCGGCAACAACGGCCGCATGCACGGCATGTCAGACCTTACCCGGGAATACGTGGACAAGTTCTGGGAGCTGCTCGATGAGATACTGAACGCGGTACTTTTCGTGCTCATCGGCCTCGAAATGCTGGTGGTGCCGCTGGAGCAGCGCTTCCTGCTAGCCGGCGTGGTGGCCATTGTGGTGGTGCTGTTGGCCCGGCTAATTGCCGTGTCGGTTCCGCTGGTGATGCTGCGCCAGTGGCATGACTTCACCAACAAAAGCCTGCCCGTGCTGACGTGGGGTGGCCTGCGCGGCGGTATTTCGGTGGCGCTGGCACTGTCCATTCCGCCCAGCCCCTCGCGCGACTTGATCGTGGCCGTTACTTATATGGTTGTGATTTTTAGCATCTTGGTGCAAGGCCTCAGCATCGGCCCGCTGGTGCGGCGCCTGGGCCTGGCCAATCCGGCGGCCGCCAAACCTGCTCACTAACTCACAATCAGCTTACCCGCCATGTCGGTTCAGCCTTTTATCTTCCGGCCCTACGATCCAGTCCGCGACGAGGAAGCTGTTGTGGCCCTGTTTCGCACCAACCTCGACCCGTATTTCGTGCCCGAGGAGGAAGAGCAGTTGCGCGACTATCTAACCCAGTCGACTCCGTATTTCGTGGCCGAAGCCGGGTCTGAGCATCCGCAAGCCGGGCAGTTGCTGGCCGCCGGCGGTTACGCCCTAAACAACCCCTATGCCGTGCTCACTTGGGGCATGGTCGACCGCCGTTTGCACCGGCAGGGCCTGGGGCGCGCTTTCACGGCTTTCCGCATTCAGGAGTGTCAGCGGGCCTACCCCAGCAAAAGCATCGAAATTGGCACCTCGCAGCACACCGAAGGCTTTTACCATAAGCTGGGCTTTCGTACGCTGTCTATTGAGGCTGACAAGTTTGCACCGGGCCTGCACGAGGTGCACATGCTGCTGGATGCGTGAACCGTTCAGGCTCAGCTACGTCACCGGAGCCTGGGAGCCGCGCTTTTGCAACCTTTTCCGGGACCTCACTAGCCTTTGAAGTTGAGGTATTTGTAAACCGATTACCGAACTGCGTACCAATTTGCGAGGCTAGTTCCGCAGCACCGGCCGCAGCTACGTACCAAGATTAAAGGCTGAGCTCAAACCCGAAGGCCGCAACGGAGGTACTTGTATAGTTTCCCACCGTTCCGCGTAGGTTTACAGTATGCCTCACTTCATTTATCCGCGCTATTGGCTGCTTGTACTGCTCTGTGCTTGGCAGCTTATGCCTGCCTTAGCGCAGAAGAAGTCCAAGGCATACTTTCCGCCGGCCAACACTTGGGAGCAGCGCAAGCCCGATGCGGTGGGCATGAATGCGGCCCTGCTGCAGGAGGCTGTGCAGTTTGCCATTGCCAGCGAAAGCAAAGCCCCGCGCGACCTTCGCGACGCCCATTACCAAAGCGCCTTTGGCCGGGAGCCGTTTGGCTACCCCGTTGGGCCCATGAAAGAGCGCGGCGGCCCTACCGGCCTTGTCATCAAAAACGGCTACCTCGTGGCCCAATGGGGCGAGCCGCAGCGCGTAGACCTCACCTTCAGCGTAGCCAAAAGCTTTCTATCTACGGTGGTCGGCTTGGCCTATCAGGATGGACTGATCAAAAGCCTCGACGATAAAGTAGCGCCCTATATGGCGCCCATCATTCCTTTTCAACCGTGGAATAGGCCCGCCAACAAGGCCGACGAGTTGGGCCAGCCGGATGTCATCGAGCTGTTCGGCACCGAGCACAACCGCCAAATCAGTTGGGACCACCTACTGCGTCAAACCTCTGACTGGGAAGGCACCCTTTGGGGTAAACCAGACTGGGCCGACCGCCCGCAGGGCAAACCGGAGGAGTGGCGCACCCGCCCGCGCAATGCTCCCGGCAGCGTATACAAGTACAACGACACCCGCGTAAACGTGCTGGCCCTGGCCATCATGAACCTGTGGCGCCGCCCGCTACCGCAAGTGCTCAAGGAGCGCGTGATGGACCCCATTGGAGCCTCGGCTACGTGGCGCTGGACGGGCTACGAAAACTCTTGGGTTATCATGGATGGCCAGCCCATGCAGGCCGTGAGCGGCGGCTCGCATTGGGGCGGCGGCCTGTTCATTTCGGCGCTGGACCAAGCCCGCTTCGGCCTGCTCACCCTGCGCAACGGCAATTGGAACGGCCGCCAGATTCTGACGCCTGAGTGGCTGCGGCTGGCCCGTACCCCCACTGCGCCACAGCCTACCTACGGCTTCATGAATTATTTTCTTAATACCGACCGCAAGCTGTATCCCAGCGCGCCGGCCACGGCCTTCGCCCATCTCGGCGCGGGTACCAATTTCGTGTACGTCGACCCAGAGCACGATTTGATCATCGTGGCGCGCTGGATCGAAAACGACGCGTTGGACGGCTTGGTTAGCCGCGTACTCAAGAGCCTTAAGTAAGCCATCAGCCTGTGGAAGCACCCGAATACGACAGCCTGGATTTTGGCGCGATGAACCTCTTTGTGGTGGGCGATGTGCACGGCTGCTATGAGACGCTGCAGGAGCTGCTGCAATACTGGAACCCGGCCGAGGACCTGCTGATTCAGGTAGGCGATATGGTAGACCGCGGCCGCTTCAGCGCCGACTGTGTGGAACTGGCGCGGGTGCTGGAAGCCCAGTACCCCGGGCAAACGATATTTCTGCTCGGCAACCACGAGCACGCCATGCTGCGCCACCTCGGCCCCAAAGGCCCATTTAAGCACTGGCTAGGCTGGGGCGGCGACCGAACGATGGAAAGCTATATCGGCCAGAAAAACCTGCTGCAGGAGCATCTGGAGTGGCTTGCCCAACGTCCGTTGTTCTGGGATAACGACTACGTGCTGATCAGCCACGCGGGCTTTGCCCAGACGCTCGATCCACTCGACCGCGACAACCCCGATGGCGTGCTTTGGCGCCGCGGCCCGCTGCATTACGTAGGCAAGCGTCAGATAGTGGGCCACACCCCCACGGAAGACGGCAAAATCAGGCACGACGCCGACAAAGATGTGCTTTACATAGATACCGGCGCCTATGACGGCGGCGCCCTCACGGCCGTGCGCATCTCCCCCACCGGCGAGCTGATCGACTGCTTTGCAGTGCCCACGGCCCCGCTGGATATTATCTGACGCTACTGCTTCTCCTTTATGCCCACGCAATCATCCGCCTCAACCAGCTCAGCGGAGGCCCTGCAGCACCTTATCCAGGCCGATCCAATACTAGCCGCCATCATTGCCACCGGTCGTCCCATTCAGGCTTCGGCGCACGAAGACCTGTACCTGGCCTTGCTCAAGGCCGTGGTCAGCCAGCAGATATCCACCAAAGCGGCGGCGGCCATCTGGCGGAAGGTAGAAGGCCTCTTCCGGCCCGATGGTTACCCCGAACCCACCGTGCTGGTGCAGCTTTCAGATGAGGAGCTGCGCGCCGCGGGCATTTCCAAACAGAAGGCCGGCTACCTGCGCGCCATTGCGGAGTTTCGCTTGCAGCATCAGCTCGACCACGCCCACCTTTCCAAGCTCGACGAGGAAGCTTTTACCAAGCACCTTACTGCCATCAAAGGTGTCGGGCGCTGGACGGCCCAGATGATTCAGATGTTTGCCCTAGACCAGCCCGATGTTTTTGCCGAAGGCGACTTAGGCATTCAAAACGCCATGCGCCGGCACTACGGGCTTAGTGAAACCGGCAAGCCCCTGCTCCGCCGCATGACCGAAATTGCCGAACCTTGGCGCCCATACCGCACTTTAGCCTGCAAGTACCTCTGGCAGTCGTTGGATAACACACCGACGAACTAACACAGTTTTCAACTAGCAGCAAACCTCCACTCCACCGCTGATACCTACTTGGTGTCCGTCGTCACCACGTGGCCTGATCGGTAGTGTCCTTACTCTATTGGAAACTACGCTTTAGCGAGTTACAGGTAAGTTGCCCAATCAGCCAAATGCCATAGGCCGTTGTGCCATGTCCTGCTGCAAGTTGGCTCATATGGGCATAAGTAAGGCAAATAAGCTTTGGCTGATAAGCCATTCAATAGTGACAAACCAAGAAAGCTAGATTTTTATAAAAATATTAATATATTTCATTGATTTATTTCTTTTTAACCATCCTTGTGAGTATCATTGACCATAAGCTACACTGAATATTCAGCAACAGGCTTTAAGCGTCCAATAATAGCGGGGGCAGGAAGCACCTTGATAAGTGAACGAAGGACTGAGGGGTATCATCTAGCGCTGCCGACGCGCCTATCATCTGCTCTCCATAGCATAAAAAGTACTCGTGATGCCAACGCAAAGGCTTGTTGGCGTAGCGCATCCCGCTCAGACTAGTGCGGCATGCTGATCCAGGCTGAACTTCTCGCTCTTCCCATTTAACCGCCCGCCATACCGCACCACAACTCCTCACCCGTGGCCGAATCTCATTGCTGCTAAGCCAATCGAGTCCTGTAAAGCTAGCCTGCTAGGTGCCTACACCGAGCTTAATCAGCCAGCGGCCATACTCTCACGTCGGCAAACTACCACCAGCTTCCCCTGCCGACTCCCTCCTACTTCTTACACAATTCCGCAAGCACTATGGCCCACTTCTCCAGGATTTTTCTTGCTAGCCTTTTATGCCTTTGCTTGGCTGCGCTGCTACCAGTTCAAGCCCAAACCAACCCGCAGGCACGGGTAAAGTCCAGCTTGCAGTTGGGCACAGCTGCCACTGTAACCGCACCTTTTCAGCAGAAAGCTGCAGCCAAAGCCGCCAACCCCAGCTCTTCCCAAAACCAGATTACACAATCAGTAACGGATGGCAATACGTTGCTTCTTAACCTGGCTTCTAGCAAACAAGAAGGAACTACTACCTACTTCTACGGTAACGTGGCAGCCGCTCGCAACAGCAGTTTTCACCTAAAAGCGACGGGTACAGAGGTAACAGGCGAAATTATCCTACGTGAGCAAAAGAAGTATTACAGTTACACCACCCGCGCCGATGGCTTGGTCTTTATGGAGGAGAAAGACATTGATGAGGTTCTGTGCATCGGCTACTACCAGGCACGCGGCAGCAAGCCGTCAGCCGAAAGCCCTACGGCAGCGCGCACCGCCGCCATTCCGTTGTTGGAGAGTCAGCCAGGAGCGGGTGCCGTGGTTTACTTGGATTTTGATGGGGAGACGGTAACCGGCACCGGATGGAATCAGAATTTCAATGCCGGCAATCCTATCGTAGCGGCTCCCTCCACTTTGCCAGAAGCTGAGATACTGACAATGTGGAAGATCATGAGTGAGGACTTCCGCCCGTTCGGCATCAACGTCACCACCAGCCTCGCGGCGTTTACCAATGCCCCGGTTGATCGTCGCCAACGGGTCATTATCACCCCTACTACTTATTTCTACCCAAATGTGGGTGGTGTTGCTTATGTAGGTTCGTTTAACTGGGGCGGCATCGTTTATGGCGAGACTCCGTGTTGGGTATTTGATATCAATCTGGGCACTGGAAAAAATGCTGGTGAAGCAGGTTCCCATGAAGTAGGGCATACCCTTTCTCTCAGCCACGACGGTCGCATCTCCCCATCGGAAGCCTATTATGAAGGCCAAGCTTCGTGGGCTCCTATTATGGGCATAGGTTACTATAAACCAGTTGTACAGTGGAGCAAGGGCGAATACGTTGGGGCTAATCAGCTGGAAGATGACTTACTGAAGATTACCACGTTGTTCGGCTTTACTTACCGTTCGGATGATCATGGCGATTCGAATGGAGCATCTACGAGCCTAAGCGTTAGCAGCACCGGCGCTATTCTTTCTTCTAACACAGGTGCTATTACCACCCGCACCGATGTTGATGTTTTCTCCTTCACCACCACCGGCGGCCCAGCCACGATAGAGGTCAGCCCCGATCCAGACCACCCAAACCTAGATGTCAGCCTATCACTGAAGAACTCGACCGGTGCCGTTGTAGGGTCAGCTGACCCCAGCACCATGAACGCAGCCATAACGCAGACGCTGCCAGCCGATACTTATTATCTAGTGATTGACGGGGCAAAAGGGGCGTTAGGAGCCGATTCAGACTACGGTTCACTCGGTTCCTATTTCGTTTCGGGCACCATCACCACCAATACGGCCCCAACGGTAAGCATTACCTCGCCGGCTGTTGGAGCGCAATTCTTGGCTCCGGCCACCATCACCATCACAGCCGCAGCCAACGACGCCAACGGCACCATCACCAAGGTTGAGTTTTTCAACGGGGTTACCAAGCTCGGCGAAGACGCAACAGCCCCCTACTCCTTTAATTGGACCAACGTACTTGCTAGCAGCTACAGTCTTACAGCCCAAGCCACCGACAATCAAGGCGCGACCACCACATCGGCAGCCGTAGCGGTGACCGTGAATAACAACACTGGCAATGTGCCACCCACAGTGGCTATTCAAACGCCTAAAGCGGGTAGTTCTTTCGGAGCACCAGCTACCATCGTAATCCATGCCTTTGCCAATGATGCGGATGGCAGAATAGTCAAGGTTGAGTTTTTCGATGGGCAAACGAAACTCGGCGAGGACACCAATGGCGCAAACCGAAACTTCAAATACCAATGGAAGGGAGCTAGCCAAGGTACTCACAGCCTTACGGCTAAAGCCATAGACAATGCCGGAGCAAGCACGGTATCGGCAGCCGTACTTATTACTGTTGGCAGGTCGGCCCGCACTTTAGCAGGCGCAGTAACGTCAGCCGACTGGGAGAGCGAGGCGCAGGTGTATCCAAACCCGACTTCAGAACCTCAATTAACAATTACCGTTCGCTCGGCTGTCGAAGAACGCATCAGCCTGGAGTTGTTTGATGCAAGGTTGCAGCGGGTAGCAACGGTTCAGCAAGTGCTCAACGTTGGTGACAATCAACTACAATTGCTAATTAGCTCACTGCCGAATGGTTTGTATACCCTCCAGGGTCAGCAAGGAACCAAGCGTTTTTCGC